>JBFZFB010000039.1:0-8621 GCA_041306605.1 Lentisphaerota bacterium
TGCCTGATAGCCATGATGCAAGGAAAGAACCTAGACCAGATAGCCTGCCCACCCGAAAACTCTGATGGAAACATACAACCAGTAGAGCCAAAGGGCGAAAAGATGAATGTTAGCAATATGGAATACGAGAATCTAAATCGATTCGTTGTTAGAGGTGCCAATCATTCTGGAAAGTCTTCAGGTGAAGAAGATTCCCTTACATTGGTTTTCATGCGAAGCGGAGTTTTCTCGTGGAAACTTACAGGGATTCGACTGCAGACCCAGTGATGTAATTGTATGAAAACGCTGACCGGAATAGTGATTCCCATCCATCATGCGACAGGACGTGTCACTGAGGCCCTTTGACGGGTTATGCGGGATTATCTAGGAAGGCAAAAAGAAGGGAGAATGTTTAAGCCTATGGAAGAATCAAATCTTGTTACGATGATAGATGATGAAACCATTCTACTCAAATTGAGCAAGGAGTTTTATGAAAAAGAGGCAGTCTTTGCCTCTGCTCATAAGTTCAACAAGAAATGTTCTGTAGAGATAAAGCCGATCGAAGAAAAGTATGTTGGAATATATCTACGCCTGAAAGATAAAAAAGCATTAAGCGATATAGCTAAAGATTTATATGACGGCATAATTGATCATCAACTACGACGTGATCTTGAAAAAGAATTTGGGGCAATAAGGGAACTTATTGTTCGACATGCCTTCTTTCCGGTGTCTAATTTGCAGAACGAGATACAATCCAATACAAAATGAGCTACAAACTGCTTCCATTTTCATTTAACCGATACGATGATGGGTGCTTTATTTCAAATATGGCGGGGAATTTCTATTTTTTGAATAAATCAAATTTTGCCAAATTTATTAATAGACAATTTTCTTTAGAGAATGATTCTGCAATTTTGCACGACTTGGAAAGTAGGCATTTCTTATATAGAGACGGGGATCTGGCAACTGTCGTTGATTTACTTGCAACAAAATACAGAACAAGAAAACATTTTATAGCAGATTTCACTTCGCTGCATATGATGGTTATTACGCTTAGATGTAATCATAAATGTGAGTATTGCCAGGTATCCAGCGAAGAGTCGGATGCTTTTAAATATGACATGGCTCCGGAAACGGCGAAAAGAATTGTTGAGAATATATTCCAGAGTCCGTCTCCATGTATAAAGATTGAGTTTCAGGGCGGAGAGCCCTTGCTGAACTGGGATACAATTGTTGCTACGGTTAATTATGCCAAGGAGCTTAATAAGTCTTATAATAAGCGTTTGGACTTTGTTATATGTACTAACCTTACACTTCTTGAGGCAAAACATTTTGCTTTGATAAAAGAGAATAGAATTGCCATATCAACTTCGTTGGATGGCACAAGATTGCTTCACGACAAACAAAGGGTAATGAGAAATTGTTCCAGTAGCTATGATTTATTTAGAAAGAAGCTTGATGTGGCAAGAGAAGCATTCGGAACCGGGTCTGTTGATGCGTTGATGACAACTACAGTAACAAATATTGATCAGATAGATGCCGTTGTTGATGAATATATTTCTTTAGGTTTTAGAGGCATTTTCTTTAGAGCACTCAATCCATATGGAGATGCTTCAAAGAACGCCCCTAAGTTGGGGTATAAAGTTGACAAATTTGTTGATGCCTATAAAAAAGGTTTGGACTACATAATCAAAAAGAATTTGGAGGGTCGTTTCTTTTTAGAGTATTACACGACGCTCTTATTGAGGCGTATCTTAACGCCGTTTTCCACTGGCTTTGTAGATCTACAATTTCCTTCTGGAGCAGGTATTAGCGGTGCAATATATGACTATAATGGCGATGTGTTTCCTGCCGATGAAGCCAGAATGCTGAAACGTATGGGGGATTCCAAGTTTTTGATGGGTAATGTTTTCAGGAATACTTATAGAGACATTTTTAACGGTAGCGTTATCAGGGAAATCGCGGAGAAGACATGTGCTGAGTGTATGCCAGAATGTTCTTCTTGTGCTTATCAACCATATTGCGGGGCAGATCCAATAAGGAATTATTTAGAAACAAATGATATCGTTGGCTATAGACCTTTAAGCGATTTCTGTAAAAAACATATGCTTATTTTTGATTTCTTGTTTGAAAAAATAAAAAATAACAACCCTGACGAAATGGATGTTTTCTGGTCTTGGATAACAGGGCGACCATTAAAGGATATTCGCTGTGAGAACAATTGAAGGTACATTAAGCAAACAAATAAAAAACCCCTTTTTGGGTATTATTACCAAAGATAGCAAACCATTGTTCAAGAGGTCTAATTATATATATCTTGCGGATGAAATTAAGTGCAAGAATCCATTTTTCTATAAAGCGGTTGTGGCAACTAATAATAGCCGTATTAAAGGATGCTGTACGGAATTACATGTTGATGGGCAGGAATTGAAAAACATTCAAGAAGGAGATGTTGTATTAATTTCAAGTGATGCATCGATGAAGGTGCTGTGGGAGAAAGATTCTCATTTTAACGCATTGCTGATAACAGATGCATGCAATTGTCGCTGCATCATGTGTCCCCAGCCACCATCGCCAGAAACAATGGATAGGCACAAGTTAAACGTTAAGATGCTGAACTTGATAAAAGATTCTGAAGTAAAAAACGTCTGCTTTACTGGTGGCGAACCAACTCTTTTTCCCGACAGACTGTTTGAGTTATTTAAACTGGTTAGAGAGTATTTTCCCAAAGCAAAATCCGTTCTGCTTACAAATGGTGTTAATTTTCACGATTTTGATTTAACAAAGAAAATAGTTCAACATGTTCCTGATAATACCATGATCTGTGTTTCCCTTAATGCAGATGTAAGTGAACTTCACGACAAGATAACAGGATTGAATGGTGGATTTAATAAAGTTATCAAAGGCTTGCATAATTTAGCCAAGTGCAAACAGCCGGTTGAGGTAAGGTTTGTAATAACTAAGCTTAACCATGACAGGATGCCTTCATTTGCTGAGTTTATTTACAGGAACTTTCCATTCATTGCTCATTTGGCATTTATGGGTATGGAGGTTACTGGATACGCACGAGATAATTATAAATCTGTATGGATAGACCCTGTAGATTATGTTGATCATTTAAAAGAGGCGGTAGTTAATAATCACAGGAGGGGGATGAATGTATCAATTTACAATGTTCCTCTGTGCCTTTTGCCTCGAAGTCTTTATAAGTTCGCAAGAAAATCAATTTCGTCTTGGAAGAATAAATTTTTAGATGTATGTCGTGATTGCTCCGTAAAGGGTGATTGTTGTGGTGTTTTTGAGACATCAGGAAACTTTCAAAGTCCCAATATTAAGGCTATTTAGCCCCATTTTACACAGTTTATACAGAATTAATCATATTTTATTGACTACCTCGGCGATAATAACTATTATATGTACAGTCAAATTGGAGGTATTATTATGAAAAGATGTTTCACTTTTATCGGCGTTGCCATTGGTGCTTTGGTATCGTTCCTCGGTATAGACAGGGTCGATGCCATTACGACGACAAATCCACACGAAGGATTGCAGAATGTCGATCAAAGCACACCATTGGTTCTTTATCCTTCAAGTGATTTGACTCAACAGAAAAATGACATTTCTTTGAATTGGCACTATTCGCATACCTCACACGGGTCGCATACCTCGCACAGCTCTCATTATTCTTCTGGGTAGAGTAAGTATAGAAAAATTTCTTAATAACAGCGTTTGTGTAAAAACAGACGCTGTTTCTTTATTTGCGACTATTATTTCTTATATCCTGCATATGGAGCTTCTTTGGCCTTGTCTTTGATTTCTTTCAAGATATTCTCTTTCCCTATAATGACATCGTTTCTGATGAAATCTCCTGAAAATATGGTTTCTTTATAACGATTCAATATCCATTGATCGGTATATTGAAATATTGGCGTGTAAGATTCTCTAAACCGAGGGTCTTGATCCAGCTTTGCGATCCAAGAATGATATGCCCGGGTAGCTATAAAAGTTGGTTTAATTGTATCGAAGAGATAGTTGTGGAATCGATTTAAATCGGTAACGTTAGAACCTTCTCCTAATGACTCTGCAATGGTTTTGTCACAAAGCATTCCTAGGTCATATACACGAATATTATTTCTGTATAAAAACCCACCTATGTCTGCAATTAAAATCGATGGTGATTTAATATCCAGCATGTGGGAGTAATCTTCAAACCTTTTGCTTGTGTCAAGCACTTCAGAAACAGGAATGGGGGGGTGGGCTTTAAAGCGTAAAGTTTGTGTTGATGATAGGCAGAGTGTGTATATACAGAAAAACAAAACAACATAGCGATGTGTCTTTTGAAGCGTTGGAGAACCTTCGGCGAGACATTCGTAGCCACTTATCAGGATGATATAGAAAAACAATAAAAAGGAAGTCGCAAACCTGTATCCATCCATCCAGTCGTATGGTAGAAGTAAGTATATGGTGGCGGAAATGATGGCGCCAATTCCATAGACTGTGATGATGGCATTATATTTCTTTTTGATAATTACATTACTCAATACTATGAAAAATATTATCAGTAGCCAGCCGGATAACCATTTATGAATAAATGCACCCATAAGATCTAGGATTTTTTTAATCATATTGGAATGTAGCATTAGAAGAGCCTTGATCTGTTCGATAGAAGCACCACCCTTCGCATAGTATGTATTGGGTAACAGTTTGCCGAAATAATAGTAACGAAACGTTAAGTATGCCAGCAGTGGAAGAAAAGACGTAACTATAAATATTAGCAAGGGTCGTACTGTGCCCAAGAGAGATCTTTTTCTTGATGCATAGAGTAATACGCAAAAAGGGAAAAATAAAACATACAATATCCCATCTGGTCGTGTTAATGCCAATGATGCACTCGTGATGCTGGCTATCCATGTTGCTTGTTGTGATGGATTGTCGTTATTTAAGAATTTGATTCCTTGTGTCATTAATATTGTTGCCAGAAGAACAGTAAGCGGATTCTCTAGTCCTGATACACACCACACAACAAATCCTGTTCGCATGGATGTTAGCGTAAGAGCAATAATTGCAGCTCTTGATCCCCATGTCGCAACGCTTGACATGCTTTTGTGGACAATAAGGAATGCACACATAACAAAGAGAACGGAGATTATTTTGGGAGTCCATAATAAATGGAATGAGTTTAATGTGAAAAAAGGAGTGAGTATGAAAACCCATAAAGGATTGGAAAATCCTTCTACAGGGTTTACTGTTGGCTGTGACACTAATCCACAACCATTAGATAAATTTCTTGCATAAGCAAAAGAAATTCCAGCATCGTCTATAATCCAGTTTAACCCTAGTATGGCGGTATGTATCAAAAAAACAGCAATCGGCAGTAGTAACCACCATGCAGAATTATTTGACAATATGTTGTTTTTAGTATTCATATATTGCACCCTAAAGACTATAAGGATTGGTTAGCGAAATCAAGGTCAGAACACCTCCGGAGACGGTAGCGGCGACAACTAGAGGAGATATCTTGCGTTATGACGGTAAGTATAAAAAACAGAATCATGACTGGGAGGCGCATCCCGAAACCCGAGGAAGAAAAACGGCAGGTTGTTAATTGCCCTCTATGTGACAAAGATATATTCTCTGATACTTTGATTGCGGGGGATAACACCTGTCCTCACTGCAAGGGCGTGTTCATGTTAGCGTGGAATGAATGAGGTCATCAATGTCTAACGCAAGACAAGAAGAAGGCAATATGAAGACTCTGGTTACAACATGTGCGATGGTCTGCTTGGTTGCATTGGCGGGGTGCTCTACGTTCAAAGGAATCACTGAAGAGAACACTGAAGAGAACGAAGAAAAACCTTTGTGGGCAAAAAAGCGAAACCTATTGTTGTATAGAGGCAATTCGGTTCTTCCTGAAGAACCCGTAACAGAAGAAGTTGCTCCTGATGCAACTACTCCTGATATTGTTATTAAATCTGACGTGCCCAAAGGTTATAAGATATATCGTATGGACCTTAAAGGCAAACAGCCGGATAGAAACATTGCGGTTTCAGAGGACAAGATAAACGAGTTTGCGGATAGAATGTTAAAACGTGGTATTGTTATAGAGCCAACCGAAACGGTTTATTCCACAGACGGCAAATCATTTTTTGTTGTCCAAAGTCATTTGGGTTCTTCAGAAAATGGAATGTCTGAATTTGGTAAGAAAATCACGGGATATGGCTATTCTCCAGCACGTTTTGATGAAAGAAAAGGGGAATGGGTTACAGTAAGAGAGAAACCTGCTACATTTGGAGTCCCAACAGAATATGAAGAAGTGGAAGTTCCAGACAAAACAAAGATGGTGTTTACTAAGGTCGAGTACGATAAGTATATTGCCTACTTAAACAGAAAACCAACAGAACTAGAAAAGAAAGAACCTATGTCAGAGGTCATTACAGGACGAGTCCGAGACGATAGGAAGGAATAATAAAACTATGAAATTCAAGCTGATACTGTTTCTTCTCTGTGTTATGGGGTCGTTTGCCTTTGGCGGGATGTTCGAGGAGAGTGATTGGCAGGTTGCTTTCAACAATAAGGTCACTCATGGAAAACTCGAAGTCGAAACACCAACAGGACGGATTGATATTCTCACTGATACCCATGTGATCGAGGTTGACCACGCAAGAAATTACCGGGCAGGAATTAAACAGGCATTGCAATACGCCGGCGCAACAAAAAAGAAACCCGGACTTGCCCTTGTAATGGATGGCAATCAGGATACGCTTCAGGCTGTTGATGCCGCAAAGAAACTATGCGCGGAGTCGGACGTTACTTTCTGGCTGATAAATGAATATGTCAGCGTGAATGATCTGGCAGAGCAGAAACCTGAAAAGACAACATCCGAGCAATCTCCGGCAGTGCCTGTTCCACAGGTTGAAGAGAAACCCGCGCAAAAGCAAAATGTTGAACAGGGATACTGGCTTAACTCAGAAAGCGGGGTTCGTCACAACCGTAGTTGCCGATGGTTTGGCAATACATCAAACGGCAGACCATGCAGAAAGGATGAGGGCCGTGCATGCAAACAATGCGGGGGGTGATGGAAACAAGACACGAGGTGGATATATTAACCCATCTCTTTAGTTAACATTCATTCAGTAAGTAGTTCTGCAAATGGAGCAAGAGTTATGGCAACACGAAAATGCAAGGACTGTGGCAACCAAGTAAGCACTCATGCTAAGCAGTGCCCACATTGCGGAGCGCCCGTCAAACGGAATTCTGGATGTGGCTTTATTGTTGCTCTTGTTTTGGGAATCATCATTGTGTCATCAATCATGTCCGATAAAACATCGCCATCGTCCACCCCATCGCCTACCACATTGGCCCAGCCAACCAAGCCCAAGCACGACACTGTCAGTGCCTACACGATGTGCCAGAAGTTTGTGAAAGATCAACTCAAAGCTCCACGTACGGCGAAGTGGCCTTGGGTGCACACCGATGACGTCACCACCCATCTGGGGGGAGGAAAGTACAGAATCGAATCGTATGTCGATTCCCAGAACGCATTCGGTGCTCTCATCAGAACCAAGTTTACATGCGTGGTGCAGCATGCCGGTGAGGACAAATGGAGACTAGAGAGTTTGGAATTTCATGAATAGGGATGCAGATAGGGATAGGGAGCCCCATCCCATCATCCGATAGGACGTGTCACTGAGGCCATTTGCCGGGTTGTACGGGATTAGACAAGCAAACATTCCACTTATCAGGATTCCTTTTGCGCTTGTATTACAGGTCAATGGCTTATCCTTAAAATCAGTAATGGATAGTAACAAAAGGCCTCAAGATTAATATTAATGCTTAATTTAGTGGCTGAATCTCAATTCTGATATAAAGTAACATAAAATCGCAATTGACTGCTATAACCCATTTCTCTATATATAAGTCAAATTTGTTATTGCCAAGTGAGTCTTTAGGCGTGATAATAATCTTGTATTTAATGGATATCTTGTCCTGAATGAGTAAAGGTCTTTGAACGATGGAATAGGTTTGCATTGTTATTTGGCAGGAGTAATACTAGCAATTTATTAACTATCAATGTTATCGGAGAAAACCATGAAAGATTATCACATTGGGAGACTGACTCTCGGCGGGGTTCCAAGAGTAGTAGGAACACTCTCTAGGCCATGCGTCTTGCATTCGGTGACGGGAGATTGCCCCTGCGACGTGGTTGAAGTCAGGTTGGATGAGATAGGCATTGACACCCCTAGATGGATGAATGATTGCCAAGCAATTGAAACGGTTGGCATTCCCGTTGTTCTCACGCTTCGGTCGGATAAAGAAGGAGGTAAATGGAAGGAATCGGACGCGAAGAGGGAACCTGTTCTCTCCGCAGCGATGGATAGTCTCGCATGCATTGATGTAGAGTTTACAAGCGTACTCCGCGACCAACTATGTCGCCAAGCACAGGAACTCGGGAAATGCATTATTGTCTCTTATCACAATTTCACGTCAACCCCTGATTTTTCTCAACTGAAAGATATATTGGACAATATTCTGGACATTTCCTGTGCGATTCCAAAGATATCTACAATGGTTACTAAGGATGCCGATGTGGATACATTGAGGAGGCTGCTGGAGACTGATAGGCAGAGGCCTGTCTGCATTAT
>JBFZFB010000040.1:0-25463 GCA_041306605.1 Lentisphaerota bacterium
ACATGATAGATCGCTCCCGGATACTCAACTCTTAGATTCCTTGCCATACCCGCAATTTACAACTTTCACCCTCCGCCCGTCAACCATTTATTGCTTGTTTTAAGGGCTGACCCCAATGCCTCAACTTTTTGCAGGTTGAATGGATGATATTTGCAATGCGATAAAACTACATGAAAAAGATAGTTGTTCCCGGCGTAAGGGCTGCTGGCTCTTGAAGGTCAATAACCAAGGTGACACTGCGAACCACGTTTCAGCAATTCTCGATATTCCAGATATCCCTTCGCCCCAAGACGTTGGATGATATCTTCGGCTTGGTCATGGATGTTTGGGTCTTTGTGTTGCACACCTTGTTCCAAAATGCTCCATACCCCCTTCTCCTTGTGCCCAAAAAACCAAGGGTCGTCGTTCTTTTCCATGAACAAACTAAGGCATCGAAGCGATTCCGCAGGATGATCAGCAAACACTTCGCTCATACGTTCAAACACAAACAGGTTGGACCGACTGATCCCGGTACACTTCAGAACCTCTTCCAGCCATTTGAACGCCCACTCATCTTCGAAATGTCCGCCGGCAAACCACCATCCGAATGTTGACAACTCCTTCCTGGGCATGCTGGCGATACCGCCGCCTTGTTTGACCCGCCATTCCCAAAGTTCCTTCATTTTCTTTAGAACTATGCGTTCCGGCGGCTCCGGCCTGTTCGTGTCACGCCCAATGAAATCCAATGTGTGCGCACAAATTTCTTCTGGCGCTATTCGAAAAAGCAAATCGATAAGACTGTCGTGCTCCAGTCCGCATTCACCCGAGAGATAAAGGACTACTACATGCTCAGCCAGTCTGGTTTCTGGCGACTTATGCGTGTCTTCGCCTATTGCTTTACCCTTGAGTGTCAGGATTTCTTCGCGATAAATATCCATAATGAGGCTGGTGACGTTGTGACCAAGTCGACGTGAATACAAGAGATATGTGTTCCAAGCTGCATCCCTGAGCGGCTTCAGTTTTGGGTCTGCCGGGAAAATGCTGCCCAGATTATCTTTCGCCCAGTCCGCATCCACATAAACAATTTGTGGTAGCCACTGCCCGTAAACTGCACGATCTGTTTGACACATACCATAAACGGAATTATCTGTATTAAGGTGCTTCTCAAGAACTGTCTGAACCTCAGGCATATCATCCAGCGTTGCCTTCCTGTCTTCTCGTTCCTTGATCCTCCGGCAAAGCCACATAGCGTAATTCATTACAGCGTGAAGCGCCTTTCCTCGCGTATGATTGATGGAAAGCGTTAGCGGATCCATGTTGCCGCCGCCATATTTCGCTTCGTCATCCAAGGTCGGATCCGGATCTTCCGTTAGCGGCTCGATAATAGCCCACGCCTTTTCTTTCATCTCAAATGGCAGACCAGCCTCATCCTGGAATACTTTATCCTCAAAAAGACGAGCAATCTCATGTTTCGCATTGCTCCAATCCATGTCCATATCAAACCCATCACGGAGGTCTTCCGGGATTTTCCGATCTGGCATCTCGCTTGGATTTTCCACAACCCACTTGCATAGCTTGAAAACTTTCTCAAACGGCAGCTTCCTTTTATCTTCCCGCACCCGATGGAATGCACGAATGACGTACTTCACATATGTCGGGTCGATAGTTCTGTCCATAAACAAATCGATGTATTCAAGGAACCTCTCCGGCGCGTTTGTTACCAGTTCATTGAGTGCAGACCCCAGACCATCTGGTGTTGGCCCCATCCATTCGCCCTTAGATTTCCATTCCTTGAGATACTGAACGAGTTCATCAATGGACATGGCGGCAAGGTCATCAGTGGTTTTTGGGCTCTCAGATCCAACCTTCACGCTACCATGCCAAGAATCGAAATCAGCGGGAATTTCCGGCTCGTGGAACTCCTGCTTCAGTTTCTTGAAGCGTTCTTTCCAGTCGGCAGGAAGGTGTTCTTTTATGGCAATCAACTTTCGATATTGCCAGTATCTGAGACGCCGCTGCTTCTGTTCTTCCGTCAAATCCGTTTCGTTCTTCGCGAGATATTCCTTCTTGCGAGTCGCTGCATCAATCCATGTCAGGATCTGATCTTGCCCATTTTGCGACAACTCCGGGAATCGTTTCTTTAGCAGATGGAAGTACTCGTGATGCAGGCTCGTATCATCAAACATATCTTCGTTAACCAGCCTTTCTTCAATCAGAGCCTTTGGCACTGGGTCGACGACTTGTAGAATGTAAAGAGCTATGCGTGTGAAGATGTTCCATCTAATATTCTCGAGTTTCTTTACGATCTCCGGAACCTTGTTAGCATCCTTCCGGCAAATATCAACCGCTATACCACGCACTGCGTTAATCAAATGATGCTGGAAGTAGAAGTCATAATTTTGGTCATGATCCTCGATAGCCGGCCGTGAAAGGGTTGAATAATCGTAGGGCTGAGACTCGTCAGGATCTTTCAACCTGTAGACTATGGCTTTTCTCAGCAGTTCGGACAGCAATTCCAATGTTTGCATAGGTGCCGCTTTAGCCAAGTCGGGAATGTTGTTCTTAAGTATCTGCTCGTAACGATACTTCTCGCACCTAATTCGTGGTTCCAGCGAGGAATACTTATTTTCCGACCCCCTTTTCTTTTCAGCTTCCGGGTCAGGAAAAACAGCCAGCAATTCAGCCGCCAGCCCAAGAGCGATATCGACCTGTCCGTTCTTGGCAAGGTATGAAACCAGGCGTCCCAGGTCGTCTTCAAGAATACTGTAAGTCGGGTTGTTTGCATGTAGCCACTGTGTTTCATGCACCGCCCACTTGGCGGCCAGATCCGGTGGCATTGCTAAGGCCGCTTCCGCGAAGTGCCGATGAATGAAGTAGTTGTTCGCGTCACCGACTTCCAGCATTATTTCAAGGACTTGTTCCTGTACTACCCGATCATCCTTCTTTGCCATCCGTTTCAGGTAATCAACTTGCGGCCAGACATGCGTTCCACGAAGATTGCCGTTTTTGTCAGGGACAAGATTAGGAGGGCTGGAGAGCAGACCTTGCTTACGTAGAGGATCAATCCAGGAGGGATCATCCAACTTAGAGAAGAAGTATCCGACATTGACTGATTGTCGGCTCATTACTTCAATGGCTTTCTTCACTTGTTTAGGAGTTGGCATTCTTACCACCTCCCATAATTATCGCATCGAGCTCCTCGTGGTCAGCAAATATCCTCGGTTTGAGCAGGTTCAGGAAAGTATCTTCAAGCGCAAAACGGTGTTTTGCGAACTCATCATCATTTGTTTCGTGGCCATGATGAGCGACATTTATGAAGAACTGCTTTAAATCGTCCCAGTTGTCGACATTTCTGTTTCTTAAGAACTCCGGCAATTGTTGCCCCGCACCATCTAGTTTATCAAGTAGTTTCCCGACTTCCTCTTTGCGTCGAGGAACATGTTTGTTCAGCCAAGTGAAGAAATCATCGATCTTGACCAATATCTTACGCAAAGGAGTATCGATCTCTCCCTGCCATGAATTATCCTCGTTACAACGGGATCTATTCTTGGCGTTTTCCCACTGCTGTTGCAGTTCCCGTGCCTTTACCCCCATCTTCTGTCGGTGCTCAGGCATATCAACTGCGATGTCTACAGAAAACTTCTCCATGAGTTCTCTGAGGTCATGTGCCGCAAGTGCAAATCTGTCAGGATTATTGACATCTCTGACAGCCTTAAGAGCACCGGCATACATTCGCGCCAATCGCTGCGACCTCTCTTCAAGACACTTCTGTAGAGTTGTTTCTCTGGCATCGCGTTCTCGTTGATCTTCCGGTCTCAATTCCATGACTGCATTCCTGAAAACACCTGTTGCTGCATAGACGTTACCAAGGTCACACAAAGGCGGGGTCTGCCATTTAGCGCCTTGAAGACTGGTCCTTGTAAAAGATCGAAATGAATCCTTATTTTTCTATTTCTCCTGATGCTCGATGGCGATGATTATTTCATTTTGAGGGAGCTTATCTTTGATAGCGGACAGATAATCAGCCCCCATCTCTCTTTTTAGCTGATCCACTAGTTTTTTAAAGTTTACGTCTTTACCCGATGCGTCAACGATTTTTCGCAGGGTGCGATCTGAAAGTGTACCGAGATTTTGAACGTCATCCAGCAACACTTTGGCAAAATCGCCCCCGGCACCACTGGCAATCTTGTCGATCAATACGTTGCGTGCTTTCGAGATGAGGGACGTGACACCGGGAGGAGTCGTGTGACGACGCTCTGACAACGCTTTTTGAAGTAACTCGTAATCCCGCCAGAAACTGCCTGAAAAGGCCTTGCTTCGTTTTGTGTTAAACGGACATCTAACCTCGTTGATCGCGTCCTGAATCGAAAGGTGTGTAGGTTCAGGTTCTGCATCGGTTGTGTTCCTCTGGCGCAATGCAAAGAGAGTCATCCCTTTACGTGCAAAAAGATAGGTGCCTGTAGGTGCCTTGCATTCCGATGTCTTAATACGGCCAGGCAACTTCCCTACCTTTTCCGCGACTTGGGGGTATTTCTTACAAATATCGTTCCATTCGCGTTTGGCCTGGGTCAGAAAACTCTCTTCTTCAAGCGTGTCTGGATTTCGGCTTAGTTTTTCGAACAGCCCGGCGGCCGTAGGCTCTTCGTCGGTATCGAGTATCTTTGAATCCTCACCAATGGACGTGTGAATCATAAACATCTTATTGGCGGCAATCTGTCGCACATTATGCAAACTCTTTCCCTGTTCGGACGGAAAAAAGTTGAACAGATAGAGGTCGTTAAACACTTTGGTTCCAATTCGGTTGATGCGCCCCACTCGCTGGATAACCCGGGTCGGATTCCATGGAATGTCATAGTTGATCACCAATCCGGCCCTGTTGAGGTTGAAGCCTTCTGACATCTTATCCGTTGCCAGAAGCACTTGAAACTGATCCTGCTGCAGTCCAGTGTTGCATGAACCATCAAAATTCAGACGGACCGTACGCGCTGTTTCCTTGCTCAAGGACCGGATCGTCAGCACCTGATTCGGGAACTCTCTGTCAAGATACCTCTTTAAATGATCCACCGTATCGCCAAACTCTGTGAAGACCAAGATCTTGCGCTGCGGCTCTTGGGAATTACTGGTCAGCTCCGGATGCTTGCCTTCCAGAACAGACCGTATTTCGACAACAAGTTCACGGGCTTTGGGGTCATTGGCAACCAGATCGAGCTGCTCAACCTCCTTTTTTACTTTTTCCAGAAGGTTGATGTCCGCCTGTAAATCCCGGTTAAACCGTTCCCGTCCTTCATCATCAAAATCCTCTGTAACCTTGTAAACTTGAATATTTCTCCGGCCTGTATGGTCGCTCTCCGGATCAAGCAGATCATCTTGACTCCTGAGAAAATCGGCTACTTCTTCATCCGAAGCGTTTTCCATATTCAGCAACTTATCCATCAGGGCTCGATCCAAAACAATGATGCCTTTACCCAGAGGTGCCGGTACGGCCAATCTTTTCACGCTCCTGTGTGCCTGTATCAGGTTGTCCAGCGTTTTCGCAAAGGCACCAAAAGAACTCTCAAAACGACGCACCAGCAATCGTCGGATGAATTTATACATATTGCGTTGCTGATTGGTCAGTAGCGTGGCGGAATCATCTCCGTCTGCATTATCATCCGCATCCGGATCAGGCGCGTTGGGAACGTATGCTCCCGGCTGATAGATTGCACCGGTGAATTCGCTTTCTTCCCCGAAATAATCTCGAATAACAAGATCGTAAAAACTGCTCTGCTCCGGCGACAGTTTGTAAAACTGCTCCACTGGATCATGCATAATCGGCAGATTTTCCCCTACTTCTTTGGCATAATCAGGGTCACCCTTAAGATCAAGGCGGTTGCGACGTATCATCACAGGCTCGACCACCTGCCTGATCTCCTGAGCTAACTTCTTGCAGAGAACTTTAACCTCGTGACGGATTTTAACATAGTTTGCCAGACAGAGCTCAAGTTTGATCCCCAGTTTTTTTAAACAACTTTCCACCTTATCCGCTAGTTTTAGATCATCAAGATGATTAAGCACATAATCCATCCGGATGTATTTAACCTGATAGACACGAAACAGGCCTTCCAGATCGCCGTCGGGCGTCAATAGCGACTGCCTGGCCGGCGAGAACAGCTTCAGGAGCGAGAGCATATCGTTCGGACGGTTACTGTATGGTGTAGCCGTCAGTAGCATGACCTGCTTACCCCTGCAAATCTGGGAGAGATAATGATAATCCTCGCTGTCCTGATTGCGGAAATAATGCGCCTCGTCCACCACCACCAGCTCAAAATCGCGTTGCCGGTTAACCAGTTCAAGTGCTTCGTCAAGCTTTCCTCGCGATACAGCCACCCAGTCGTTCAGCCCGAAATCCTGCAAATAACCCCACCAGCCTGTACCAGTGTTGTAATCCCCAACCAATCCGGGCGGCGCAATTACAATACCGCGCTTACCGTTTACCCGGCCCAGCACACTGCCGACAACCGACTTACCAAGTCCAACCACGTCGGCAATAATCACACCGTTATACTCCCTCAGGATTGAAAGCGCTTGATTGACTGCATCGATCTGAAACGAAAACGGTCGGTATTTTATTTGATCATCCTCGTCCTTGGGTTCGCCGAAAATGCGCAGAATGGAATCGGTTTTATTAATCAGCGAGCGGTGTTCCAGATAACTTTTCAATACCAGCGCATAGGCCTCAAACGGGGTTACATCCGCCAGCAATGATTCATTCCCTCCGACCAGCTCAAGAATGCGCGTTTTCGTTTCGGGATCATCAGTCAGCGGCACGGCGGTTTCCCAGAGTTTGTCAAAAAACTCCTTTGACTCATCACCGCCAAAGTCCAGAAGCTGTACATTAAGTTCATTCTGCTCCAGCAGGCCGGGGCGTGTCATATTGCTACTGCCCGTGATCCAGCAGTACTGCCGGTTAAATACTTTGGCCAGATTTTTGTTCAGCGTAAAATGATAGAGCTTCGCGTGGTTTGATTCACGCGTCTTCTTGATTTCAATCTGACCCGACTTCACCAGATCAATAAACAGCGACACCCGCTTATAATACTTTTGCGTGTCGATTTCTTTGCCGCGCATCACCGACCGCAGACTGCTCAAAAAATCCTTGCGGCGTTCTTCATCAGTAGTTTCCGGACCTTGTTCGCCGGCAAACTCGACTATCTTTCCAGCATGATCTTCGGCTTCCAATCCGACGAGTATCTTCAGCCGGAAATCTTTGTTCTTTGTCAGGCCACTGTGCAGTGCCTCAATGCCCCAGAAGTAAAAGAAACCCACCAGCACCCGCATCTCTTCGCTCTCGGCGATCAGATTATCCAGTCGCTTCAGCAGGCTATTTTCTTCGTTTATATTAGTAATCAGCATAGACCTAATCCTTTATCAGTCAAAACCTTCCAAATTCCGCCCATCTCTCTGCGTCGATAGATTACACTGAAACGTCGATAGATAATCGATAGTTTCATTATCCGCTCGCCGCCAGTTCATAACGCGTTGCCCGACCCTTGCCCCTTTGAATAAGAAGGCCACGATCCACCAGTCCCGACAAGTCAAGATAAGCTGTATTATATGTAATTCCAAACCTCTTGAGACACCATCCGCTCGTCACGGCTCCCTCCGTTTGGACATACACCATGATTTGCTTCTGCCTATCGTTGAGTTGCGACTCCACAGACGGAGGAATTAAGCCCTGAGTGTCGACAGGCGTACGAATCCGGTCAAAATAACCGTTCGGTCCCGGCAGGATTATCTTGAAGTAACCATCCCGCTGATCCAGATCGTGGGCATCCAACCCGTGATCGAGCATAGCCGAGCGAATACGTTCAAATCCTGACCCCCGCTGTTCCATCATATCAAGAGCAGCCAAACATTCCGCCAGAACCGGGTTTCGCCTGCAGGACTCGTATTGGCCTTTCTGAAGTTTAGCCAACGTGAGGGGTTTTGGTGCATATCCCGGACTGGAAATGACAAGCCGATCCCTGAAAATCTCGAGCCGGACTTTTCGCCCCGTGTCGGCGTAATCCCGGTGCGCGAAAGCGTTCACCAGCGCCTCCCGCACCGCCTTTCGCGGATACTCGTCTAAGGCGATATTATTAATGCCGACAACGCGCGTAGGATGTTCCGTATACTTCTGAACAAAATCGAGCAGTTCCTTGATCAGCTTCGGAATGGGCCCGCTTAATTTTGCCTGTCCGCGAGGCTTCGCGGTGATTTTTGTATCCGCATAGGCATCGGCAAGAACCTGGCATTGCAGATACTTCCCTGCCGGATTTGAACCCAGAAACACCACGCCTGCCGCTGTCGGGAGAAGATTCCCTGTTCCACTATCCTGCCACAGAAGCCCGCGCGTACGAAACGCGTGTAGCATAACCGTTTCTGTTGAGGCATCTGTTCCGGTCAAACCCTTGAATAACATCTTGCAGACATCCTGATCCAAGTCACCTGCATCCACATCGGACTGCTGAAGGCTTTCAAACGCGGATGTTGCCTCAATCGTTTCGGCTCCACTTTCCTTCTCTTCGGGCGCGGGTTCGATTCCCCTCTCTTCTTTTAACACTCGCAGAAGCCATGCGGAAACTTCCTGTTTGAGATCCAGCCGGTCGATAAACCGCTTATAGGTAAACTTATCGCTTTTAATCTGCCGGAAGAATGCCTGTGTCCTGGGGTCACGACGGTCATCATACCGACCCTTCACTAAGGCCATGGCGGGAATTCCCATGGAACGGGCCAGATCGTACTCTTCACGGGTCGGAGAAACGTCCACATCGTTTTCAGCATAGTCCCGGTCCAGCATCAGCACGTAGATTTGGCAGTTTTTCAGCGCATCTAGATAGGGCTTTCCCTTCGGGCGGACAGGCGGCGGCAGTTGCTCAAAAAGCACCGGTTCGACATGGTTTTTTAGAAAAGGATCGGTCGTCAGGAGCGAGAGCAATGCCAACCGCTCCGCCTCCAGCTCCTTCTGCACCGAGCTCACAAATATCCGCAGCTTTTTCATCGTTCACCCTATCCGCATTCCCGTCTCCGCCCCATTCATTCTTCAAATCCCGAGTCTTTGCGCCAACATTTTCATTCCACTTTCTTTCATTGGACAATAGCCTATCAGCACGGCCTTCCTCAAGCCTTAATCTTTCATGATTTTCTCTAGTCCCAGCCCGGTAACGACGGCGGCAATGCGGTTTTCTTTCTGCGGCGTGGCGCAACCTTCGGCGAAGACGGCTTCGGCTCCGGTGCTGTGACGGCTTCCGTTTCCCCTGCCTCTTCCTCATCATCTTCAACCACAGCAGCTCCGCCACGGCTCACGCTGGCTTTAACGATCTCTTTTTCTTCGGGCGCAAGGCCGTAGAGGTCATAGACCAGCTCGTCAATCTCATCTTCGAGTTTTGAGGTGTCGGCGTTCGGATCGGCTTTCTTCACAGCGAGGATGCGATCGACCAACTCTGCAAATGGCCTTTGCTCTGGCTCTGTGATAATTGGCACCGGTAGTTGTTCAACAAACATCGGTTTATATTCGAAGTAACCACCGCTACGGATAACCCCCAATCCACGAATAAAGTAATCACCCAATCTCGAATTAAGTATAGCGAGCAAGTAGCGATTGGCCGGAGTGATTAATGGGGATGGGGCACTGATATATAATCCGGCATTTACCAGAGAAAACTGAGCGGACTGACATAGATTTCCCCAAGAGATTTTCTCCTTCTCAAACTCAAGGTGGCAGGAAATTTGATCTTGAGTTTCAAACCAAGCATTGCCGGTTTTCTTCCTGCTTTTGATAGGTTTTCCTTTGTCGTCTGCACCTATTACCTCACCAGTTTGTTTTAGTTTCTTTCCGAAAGATTTGAGATGTGATTTTACAGAAGGGTAATCATCTATATCTATATCGAGGACAGGAAATGTTGAAATCATCCATAAATCTGCAAAATCATATTTATAGCGCTTAATGTCACGACCCCGCAAAACGGGCTTGATTATATTCAAACTGTTTGCATCAGCAGTTACAAGGTTATCTTTCATGGCTCCGTCAATAATGAATGCCTCATTGAAGCCCGTCTTAACGCCGTAATTAATTTGTATGTTCCACTCTTTAAGAGGCGTTCCTACAACTTTCATTTTCGACACGATTGCCTGCTCAGATGCGCATGACACTATCCATGGATCACTCGAAGGCGTCAGCAATATCCATTGCAACTCACTATTGCCATCAAGGGAAAATCTATCGGTTACAGAAGCTGCCGAAAACGTATTAATTGTCGTGTTATTTTCGACAAGTAGAATGTTGGTATTTGTAGTTGCTTCAAATACGCCTTCACCCATATCCAGAAGTTCCTTCGGACGCGTCTGCTCGCAGAAAAACCCCCTAAGCTTTTTTCCGTAAGCCGTCCGCATCCACTGGTTGCTGGTTATGTAGCACAGGTGCCCGCATGGTCTCAGAATGTTGAATCCACGCTCATAAAACAGACAATATATATCCGCAGTTCTTCCGAACGTTTTGTACCCGATTCCCTCATACAAATCAGCCAACACACCCTGATTCGACTGGAGTTGAATATACGGCGGATTGCCGATCACGACATCAAAGCCGTCCTTGACGTTGAACATCCATTCGAGGTCAGAGAAAGGTGCGCTGGTGTTCTGGTCGTAGGGATCCCAGGCAGCCATCAGTTTGGCCGAAGCGGTGTCGAAACCGCCACCTTGTTCGAGCGCCTTGGCCAATTCGGTGCGCAGTTTTTTATCCTCTTTGCGTAAATCTTTTTTCTCCTGATACGAGCGGGCAAGGAAATGTCTGTGCCGCACCGCCCACAGCTCTTTTTTCATTGTCTCCACATCCTTCATCGGCAGTTCGTTTCCTCCCTTTGGAAGCCCGATCAGCGAGTCGGCAGCGACAAACTTGGTTTCCAGGTTCGGCAGGGTGTGGATGCCGTAGTTGTCTTTAGCGCTCTTCGTCGGCTTCTGTTCGCAGACCAGCGAGATGAAAAAGCGCAGTTTGGAAATCTGCACGGCAATGCACTGGATGTCACTGCCATAAATGCAGTTTTCAATTAGTTCCAATTTCAAATCATAGACACTCTGATCTTCCGGAAGATTCCGAAGAATCCGCAGAAGTTCAACCATTCGCAGTAGAATCCCCATTGGGAATGCTCCCGACCCGCAGGCAGGGTCGAGAATCTTCGCCGTCACCAGCGCCTTATCCATTGCATCGCACAACTTCTTGTCTGTCGGGCGCTCGCCGTCGGTGAAGAGCTTACGGATGGCA
This sequence comes from Lentisphaerota bacterium, assembly GCA_041306605.1. Classification (GTDB taxonomy): domain Bacteria; phylum Verrucomicrobiota; class Kiritimatiellia; order UBA8416; family JAQBFJ01; genus JBFZFB01. The sequence continues at coordinate 11,258 of JBFZFB010000040.1, forward strand.
TCCGCGTTTTCCTCGCCGCATTTTCCGATCAGATGGGCAATCAGGCTTTCATCCACCATATAGTTGACGATCTCGCGGGGTGTATAAAACGAACCGGTGGCGTTGCGCGCCGCGACTTTGGTTTCGGGGTTGTAGGCACCCAGCAGGTTTTCAAAAACCTTACCCAGCAGTTCGGGGTCGAGCGCCACTTCTTCATCACCGGGCGAGTTTTCCTCGACCGTGAAATTGTACTGCCGCAAAAGCGGAATCAGACCCTTGTCGGGATCAAAAAACAGGCAATTGGGCACTTTCGCCACCCTGTTGCTGTTGCGGGAGAATCCGTCGTAGTAGTTTTTACCACGGTCCAGACATTCAAAAAGTCCACCGTTCAGGAAAGGGATCTGTCCGAATAGTTCCAGCACGTTGGCCTCGGGAATCGCGAACTCCTTCGGGTAACGATAGAGCGTCTTAATGTCAAAGTGCTCGCTTCTGTCGCCCGATTGCGTGGCAAACGCCCGTTCGGGAATTTCGGAGTTGAGCGTGGCGAAAAACAGATTCTGCAAGATGGCGCGGTAATAATTGTCGCCAGTGGTCGGATTAAAATCCTTCAGAATCTTAGTCAACTTATCAGCATCGAAAAGGTCATTCGGCACCAGCCCCTTATGTTTGATGAACCAGACGAACATCATCCGGGTAATCAAGCGGATGATGTGCTCGTTGATGTCACGGTCGTCATCATCCCTGTCGGGGTCGTTAGGATAAGTCACGTTCATCTCATCCGAAAGCGCCCACTGGTACCAAGCGAAGAGGCGGCCGTAGAACTCCTTAGTCAGCTTTTCGACCGAGAATGCCTCTTTGAGTTGATCGAACGAGCTCCACGGCAGCGCCATGCGATCACGAAAGGTCTTATTTCCACCCCCCGCCTCCACATAAAAGCTCAGCCGTTTGGCTGTGCTCCAGACCAGCTTGGTGCCTTCCGCCTTGCCATAAACCAGACTCAGCCGGAAGTTGCCGTCGTCATCGTAGAATACAAAAAGACCCTGCGTAACTACCCCTTCGACACCGGGTGACGGGTTTGACATCGCCTGATCAAGCACCTGCTTGGCAAACTTGAACTGATTCATACGGCTGGTTCGTTCTTTCAGCGTCTCGCCATCATGCAATTTTACTCGAACCACCAGCAGGGGCATATTCGCCCCGCCCGGCCCAGCCAGTGTCTTCACGATGCCCAGTCGCTCGGCGCTCTCCCAAGCAAATTCCTTTTTGACCGGAATGCCACTGCGCGCGTCGGAGAAAGAAGAGCATTTCGATTGCAGAAGCGCAAAAAAAACTTCTGCATCGAACCCGGCGATCAACTCATTTATCATACGAGCACCCCTGTTGCGAAATTTCTGCAGATAATGCTTATGGACTTGCCTCGATACAACGGACACACAGTCCGAAGCAAATATTTATGAATTATGCGCACAGTTTTTGTTTGTAGTCAAGCGGACACGAATCCAACTGAGCTATGAATTTTGATTCTATTGCAATAGATTTCTATAATCAAATATTGCCAGACGTGCCTTCTCTTTTGCTTGCAGATTGCGTGCTTTCGCATCTATAATAGCCGCAACAAAATTATGAGGTGCAAAAACCACTATGAAGGGTTATGTCCAAATATACACAGGAGACGGTAAAGGTAAAACCACAGCGGCTCTTGGTCTGATCATGCGCGCACACGGCGCCGGACTCCGCGTCTACCTCGGTCAGTTCCTCAAAAACGGTAACTACAGCGAAATCAAAACCCTCCGCGAACGCTTCCCCGAAGTAACTGTCAAACAGTTCGGCTCCGGCAATTTCATCAAAGATAAACCTTCCCCCGAAGATATCTCGCTCGCAAAACAGGGTCTGGACGAACTGCGCCAAGCCATGCTCAGCGGAAAATATGATGTGATAATAGCCGATGAAATCAACTGCGCGGAATCAACCGGACTGCTGACCGCGGAACAGATCATCCAATTGATCAAGGACAAGCCTGCTAATATTGAAATGATCCTTACAGGAAGAAAAGCCAACAGCCTTGTGATTCAACACGCCAACCTCGTAACGGAAATGAAAAGCATCCGTCACTACCATGATGAAGGCGTCAAAGCCCGGCCAGGCATTGAAACGTAGCATGCTGGCGTGTCAAAAACTCTATTTCTGTGCCTGTTTATCATAAACAAGCAAAACAGCCTTGCTGATGTTGTTGTCAGGATACGCATCGGTCACACCGGGTGCTTCAACCGAACATGACACCTGCACCGGACCGAACTGCTGAACACGCGCCACAGTGACCTGAAACTGGTGACTCACCGTTTCATTAACCGCAACATTATAAAAAGTGAGAACACGCGTGTCGTCGCCTGTTTTCACTTTCAAGTCAACCATGTCCAAGCGCTCCGTGCCTCTGTTCTGGCCATACACAATCACTGTAAACGCGTCTTCTTTGTTTTCAGGATCCTTAACATAAGGATTGCAGGCCGCAATGTCATAAATGCCCTGCTTGTCCCGGTCCAGCACTCTTCGGATGTCAATGATGCCATCGCCAGTCTCTTCATCCCTGCCGGGGGCCCCGGCGTCATCGGCATAATTAGAAAGTATTTGAACAGCCTCTTCCGGAGTCATGCCGGGATTTTGCGACATCAGAGAAGCCGCCGCACCGCTGATAAACGGCACAGCGGCAGATGTTCCGCTGAAGCCGACAATTTTACCTTCCGACCATGCCGCGTTAATACCGATACCCGGAGCGGCAATATCAACTTCTTCGCCCCTGTTCGCGAAATACAAATGTCTTTCAGCGGCATCAACAGCCGAAACCGCGGTCACTCCTTCATAACGCGCGGGATACGACACTCCTTCAACTGCGTCATTTCCCGCTGCGGCAATAACCGCCACACCCTTCGACAGCGCGTAGTCAACCGCCTGCTTTAGAATGGTGCTGTCAGAGTCCGTGCTGACGCACAAATTGATAATATTGGCGCCGCGATCCACAGCTTCAACTATGCCGCGCGCCAACGTGAAAGAGTCGCCCCGCCCATCGTCAGACATCACCTGAATGTTTAAAATACGGGCGGACGGCGCCATGCCCTGCACGCCATTGCCGTTGCCGGCAATGAGTGAAGTTATCGCCGTTCCGTGTCCGGCATATTCTCCGGAAGCATTGGTGTTTTCATTCTGTTCGCCATAAGTAACACGCGTGATCCTGCTTTCATCCAGCGCGGGATGAGCAATCACCTCCGTATCAAGAACAGCCACCGTCACACCCGCGCCCCATGCCGCATTGTCAACATCCACGCCAAGCCATTTAAGAGCCCTGGCACCGAAGCCAGCGTAATCAGATACCGGCGCCTGCCGGGTGCGGTTGGAAACAGGATCAGGCGCCTGAATATAATAATTCGACTCCCGCCCGACCGGCACAGGGCTTCCGGCAAGTGTCCTTGCCAACTGTTCCTGATCTTTAACGCGTATCTTAACAGAATTTGCAAAAGGCATTGTGCCAAGAATCTCCACCCCATTGGCTTTTGCCGCTTCAATAAACGCCTTCCTGTCCTGCTCGTTGTAAAAACTTAATACAAACTCATTCGGGATTTTACCGGAAACCGGAGCATTGCTTTCCGCCACTGTCACATCCTGACCGGAAGACGTGTTTGAAGCCGCCACACTCTCTTCCGTGACATGTTTATTCCACGCCACAACGGAAATAGCGTTTGTAGACCATTTGAAAGACTCCGGCTTGCCGTGCCGTAAAATCCGCGTAACCGGATTCTGTTTTTCTTCTGTCAGTTTTTGCAGAACAAACAGAACGAAAACCGCGCCCGCCACAAGCAAAACAGCCAGAACAATAAAAAACCGCCTCATATAATATACCCCCGCCAAACTTCCAGCATATACCGCTTCAATGGTAACCTAGCTTCGATCGAGTATCCTTCGAATTGGAACGAGAAACGAAGTGTTGCCCTGTTTATTTACAACTATCTACATCAATTACATTATACATTTAAGTGTCGAAATGCCAACGAATTACATACCGAAATAGCCTTCCTTCTTGTCGGGGTTGGATAACATTTCGGGATCCGGGAAGTCGATGGCCTGATACACACCGTTGGTTTTCGAGTCATATGTGACAAGCAGTTTTTTTACACCTCCCACTGTGATTGCGCAAATGCCTTCCGCTTCGCTCGTCGCCGTAGCGTTGGCAGGCATGTTCGGTACTTGCGGTAACCGCAAACAAAATGTCAAATTACTGGTGGCAGGCTTATATGCAAGCAAGTGACAAGACTGTGTGTTCGTGAACATGTTGCCTTGGCCATCCGTGAAGGTTTCGTTTCCCTGCATCTTCCCTGTCAGAATAAATAGATTAGTAGTATCGCTATCCCAGTACAGATCCCTTATGCCTTCACCTCCTAAATCAAGACAACGCGGAGAAGAATCCCACGCAAACGAGCTGGAGTTGAAGTTGCTCCCGCTCATGACATTGGTCATAGCCAGCAGTACTGCGTAACCGCCCGGATCGGATGCATTCGTCGGGTTCACCAGCGGACCGCGCAGTCCAATCCACAACCGGTTGGCCGGCGGTTCGTAGGCCATTCCTTCCACGTCTATCCCTCCTAATTTAGGGAGCATCATCCAGTAGTTCGTGAGAAATGGGAAGGCCGTTTCCATGGACCCGCGCAGATTGTACTTCACCGCGTTCGTGGCGCCATTGGCATAGTAATGGGCCAGCCGCAAACGATTTAATTCGTTCCCGTAAGTCATATCTGATGATAGTGACTGTGAGGTTATGACAAAATATCCCCCATTGGTGTCAGAAGCCATGCCTTCCATATCGTTTAGCTCCCACACATTGTTATTGGTAGCCACAATGACGCCACTCGTAAAATCAACCTTCCATATAACGTTTTCCGGCGTGTTGGTACGCCGTTCATCTGAACATGTCCAAAATGTCTCACCGTCTGCCGGACGCGAGATGCAGCCTGAAAACTCAGGCATGTAGAAGGTGGTTGTATACTTCACCTGACCGAAGGTGTGGATGGTTGTTATCAATACCGCTATCACAATCATGATTGCCGTTTTCATGGGTTCTCCTTCATCGTTGCGCCCGAATTCGATAGAATAGCGACCCGTTTGTTGCGCCCATGTCAACAACTGCATTGGTCAAAGGCGTGGGCGGGGGGATTCCATAAATCGCCGTCCATTCTTCATTGGTGTTAGCCAGATCTTCCCGAACTTCTAAAAACTGCCAGGCATCACTGCCGCCTTTCCAGTCCAGGCGTGTGCCGCCCCATTGTTGGCCGATGGCTAGGAAACTCAGGACGGATTCTGTATTGGTTGGAATCGTGTCGGAGTTGTACTCGCCGTGGTTGTTCATGCCGTCGCCGTCGGAATCAACCAAGTCCGCTGTGCCGTCGGTAGGGAGATCGTATTCGCGTAGCCAGATTCCGGGGATACCGGATGAAGTAAGCGGGTATTCATAGGAGCCCATATCCACCGATGGTCCCACTATACGCGGCACGCCGTCGAGATCGGAGGCATCTGCCATCCACGCCTCGTTCGTGCCCGTGTTGATACAGGGTGAGTTAGACATCAGGTGATAGTCACCCGTCATATGATTCGTCCCGTATCCACTGCCGGGATCCACAAACAAGGGGGCGTTAGTGATGTTGCCCGAACCGCCTGGGTCCGGCGAACTACAGCTATTGTAGAGTGTACTGGCGAAATGGTCTATGCCATTGCTGGCGATGTTATAGTACACGATGCTGTTCTGTGCGAGGCAATCATAGGCACCGCCGCCAAGAAACGCGGAGTTCCCGACGAGTGTGCAATTTGTCAGTGCCGATCCGGCCGCGCCCCCGCCGTTGCTGGGGCATGCGTTGCCCACCAATAGACAACCTACCAGCGAGGACTGCCATGCGCCGCCGCCAAGGTCATCGCTCCGATTACCAATAAGCACGCAATTACGGAGAACGGCATCCGACGCAGCACCTCCATTTATGGAAGCATTTTCAATCAACGTACAGCCATTCAACGTCCCTCCATAAGCTCCGGCGCCACCGCCTGCCGCGTTGCCGGTCAGGGTGCAGTTGGTCAGTGAGCAGTTATAGGCTCCACCACCCTCGCCTGCCGCGTTGCCGGTCAGGGTGCAGTTGATCAGTGAGCAGTCATAGGCTCCACCACCGTCGTCGGCAGCCCAGTTGCCTGCGATCGTGCAGTTGTACAGCGCACTGCCGCTCGCCCCGCCTCCCACGTTGTCTTGAGACCAGTTTCCCCGAAGCGCGCAACGGGAAAGCGTTCCCCTAAAGACTCCACCACCAGAAGAGTCTGAGGAATTACCATCAACGAAGCAGTTGGAAACGACTGCCCCCAGCCCTTCGGCCCATATGCCTCCGCCGCTCTTTTGTTTCGTGTAGTCGCCGGAAGACAGCGTCGCTGCGTCCCTGACGGTGAAGTTGGCAAGGAAGGCGCCTTCGACCATGTAGACACCGCGCATAGCGCCAGGGCCAATCGGAGCGTGCCCCACGATGACCGTATCGGCGGGGTTCGTGCTCACGGCTCGTACGGCAAGCGGCTTGTAGATCGCCACGCGGTTAGTAAGCAAACTGCCGGTGGGGTATCCAGCGACACCGCCCGTGTCGTAAACGCCGTTTGTCACCAACACGATGTCACCGTCGTTAGCCTCGTCAATCGCATATTGGATATTGGTCGCTGCTGTAGCCCACGACAGATACGGAGGCGCGGGTGACGGGCATGTCACGTCCACATAGTGGATGGTTTGGGCCTGAGCACAACAAACAAGCAGAATCGACACCAAAGGTGCTGTAGCTCGTTCTCTGCCGGCTCTTATACGGATAGTTTTCATCAGACTCCTTCTTAGAAATCATTACCGATTAGGGCAGCGGTGCAGCCCATTCCACGTGCAGAACTGGCCCTTTGTTGCTTGTACCGGTATATTCAAGTGTCTCCCGCTGTTGATTGCCGTCGGTATCGACACTGCTGATGATAAACACGAGGCCGTTGTTAGCCTGCCAGCCGCCCCGTGTCACCACCGCATGCACGATACTCGAAACCGCGGGCGTCCGCTGGCGATGGCTGGCCTGCCCGGTCTGAAACCAACCCGAAAGTGACCAACCCACGGTCTGCGTCGTGCGCGTGCGCACTGAGATGTTCGAGGTTGTCTCGGTGAACGTGAGCGCGTTGTCTGCATTTTGGCCCTCGATAAGCACATTGCAGACTTCCTGCTTGAGGCCGGCGCTCGCTTCGGTGAACTGAATGTGAGAGGCCCAGATTGCGGCCCCGTTTGTGATTCCAAGGCTGGCAAAACGAATACCGACTATTTGCGTGTCTGCATCGTTGAATCCGAGGTCCAAGTCATCAGAGTCCTTGTCTACTATGTGCGTCACTATGTTTTCTTCGGCATCGTCAGAATTGGCCGCCACGATCTTGTCCACCGTCTGCAACTCTCCATACAGCCCCGACGGTTGCTGATTAGTAATGCTGATGTTGTCCACATACCAGCCGCCGCCGCGTGCACCTGCCACGGTAAAACACGAGAACTCTGTGATGCTGACAGAATTATCGTCGTACAGATTAGCCCACTGCCGCATGCCAAGCCCCGTAAACACCCGGATGCTGTCCACAAAGAGATCCCAGGTATGGTTGCTGTAACTCTGTTTGATCGTGAAACGATGCCACTGGGACTCCATAAGCACAAACCGCGAGTCGTTGGTCCAGGTACCGGCCGCACCGTCGTGGGCCCACACCTCGCCCCGGCGGTTGATCGCAAACACTGATGGCTCGTACGGCGGCGCATTGGCAATATCGGGGTGATCGTCGAAATACGTGACGGCGCGCGGGTCTACCTTCGCCCGGAAGTCAATCCACACATTGGTCGCACCATGAGCGGCAATGTATTGATCCGCAGAGGGGACATTCGTGGATGTCACAAACTCCGCCGCATTACTGCCTCCGTAAACAACATTGGTTTGCACTGCCACCGCGTTTGTCGGCGCGCAGTACCAGCCATCCTGACCGTTCAGCACACCGTTGGTCCGTGACTCAAAGGTCTCAGTGTAAAGTACCGTGTGGTAGGCGTTGGAAACATTCGGATTGAAGCCGTGCGCCACCTCTGCCGCATCACCCATGCCGTCTCCATCCGTATCTGAATTATCGGAATCGCTACCCAGAACAAATAACTCCGCGCCATCACTGAGCCCGTCTCCGTCACTGTCAACGCCGGCATTGTAGGCGTAGTAGAAGCGTGCCGGGTAATTTGTCGCATCGGTGTCCGCGTAAGTGAAAGCATTGGTCGAGGCGGGCGGATTGGTAACAAGCAGTAGAGACCAGACAGGATCAATCAGATTGGTGCAGGCAATCAGGCTGATGCGGTTGGTAAAATCATCCGGGTAGGCCAGTGTCATGTTCATGGTGCCGTTGGTGGTATCGGCGGGGGCAATTTCCACGAATTGGAGATTTGTCACACTGCCGCCTTCCCAATCCAGCAGCATCTCGCCGCCCGCCGGCGGAAGAAGAGATAAATACATTACATATTTAATCAGATCATCCTTCAGAATCAAATCGTAGCGCAGATCCAGATGGGATGGATCGCACATTCCATCCATAGACCAGTTCTTATCGTCAGTGCCTGAATGTTGTTCCAGCATAAACCACCACCAGTCGTAATCCTTTGGCGGATCGGCAACACTAATTTCTTCTCCTTTGATGTTTAAAAATATGCGATTCCTTGTCCCGGGTTCTTCTCTCACAATCACCGGGTAGACAACTGCGCCGCCTTCTATCTCAACGGGAAGCAGACCTTCAACAAACTCTGCCGGGAAACCTTCCGGCTCAAAATACCTTATACCTACAGGTTGAGTGAAAATCTCCATACCGGGAGGCACAAGTCGCAGCCACTGGGTTTGAGCATAGTTGAAATCATCAAGAAGGTCTGTATCTGTCAAGAAGCCATTTTTGATATAATATTCACACATATCATGGTCAAAAGTCTTCCCGGAGTCTATTCCATCGGAACCATTATCTTTACAGACAATTTCGGCCAGAACTATAGAGGATGCTACCATAAGCAGGCCAAGGCACAGAACGCACATCCCTTTGTCTTTCAAAAACTTTGGCATCACTAATTCTCCAATGTTTACATTATCGCAAAAAAAAACATTATTATCAAATGTTTTTTATTGTTCTGGCCTTTGCACGGCTTTTCCATAAAATACCAGCCGTATATATGAACAATATTTTCATAACTCTCGAAAACGGCAAAATAATCGAACAACCGGCCGGTTGTTCTGTGGAATCTCTGATCAACCCCGGAACTGTCGACCCGCAGTTGCCGTTTCTCGGCGCACTGGTAAATAATAATGTTTCCTCCCTCTCATACAAACTGCAGACAAACTGCAGTATCAAATTTGCAACCATGGCCGATCCTCACGGCTGGCGCATTTACAGAAATTCTCTGTGCTTCCTGCTCGCAAAGGTCATCAAAGAGCTTTATCCCTCAGCGCATTTCTGCATAGAACACTCTTTCGGGCTCGGATTGTACTGCACGTTCCATAATGATAAAAACGAAGATACCGGCATCACAAAAGAACAACTGCAGATTATAGAATTGAGAATGTGCCAACTGGTCCAAGAAAACATTCCCATAGAAAGACAGAAAATATCATTCGCCGATGCAGTCAAGCAGTTTGAAAGATCCGGGCAAACCGACAAACTGAACATCTTGAAATACAGAAACCCGCCGCATGTGGTAATTTATTGCTGCGGCTCGTTCTCCGATCTCGCGCACGGCCCGCTCGCCACCCGTACAGGACTGTTACAGCGCTTTCAGCTAATACACTACCCGCCGGGCTTTGTTCTCCATCTGCCGGACCGCACCAATCCGCTTGTAATACCGCCTTTCGTCGATCAGCAGCATCTTTTCCAGATCTTCAAGGAGCACAAGGAATGGGGCCGCGTGCTCGGCGTTACAACAGCAGGCGCACTGAACGAAACCATTATGGCCGGCAAAATAGATTCTTTCATAAGAACCGCGGAGGCTCTGCACGAAAAGAAACTAACCCAGATAGCCGATCAGATAGCCGTAAACGGAAAATCCACCGGTGTCATTCTAATCGCCGGCCCGTCTTCATCCGGCAAAACCACCATGGCAAAAAGACTGGCAACGCATCTTGAAGTCAATGGACTCAGACCGGTGACTCTATCAACAGATAATTACTTTGTCGGCGCCGACAAAAATCCGCGCGACGAGAACGGTAATCCCGATTACGAACATCTGGAAGCCGTGGATCTGCCCCTGCTCAACGAACATCTATCCATGCTCATCAAAGGCAAACAGATAGAAATGCCCCGTTTTAATTTTGAAACCAAGGAAAGAGAATACCGCGGCGATGTCATGAAAATAGACAAGGATCAGATAATAATCATCGAGGGCATTCACAGTCTGAACCCGCGACTTACCGAAAGCATACCGCAAGACCGCAAATTCCGGATTTACGTCAGCGCGCTGACACAACTTAACGTGGATGCAAACAATCGAATATCCACCACCGATAACAGGCTCATGCGCCGCCTTGTACGTGACTACAAGTTCCGCGGTCATTCACCGCTCTACACTCTGCAACTATGGCCGTCTGTACGGGCCGGCGAAAAGAAATGGATATTCCCTTTCCAGCAGGAAGCCGATGCTACCTTCAATTCGGCGCTTGATTACGAACTTGCGGTGCTGAAACCGCTGGTTGAACCACTGCTGATGCAGGTCAAACCGACAGACCCTGAATATGCTGAAGCACGGCGTCTTTCAGAGTTTCTTCTCAACTTCCTCATCGTCCCGGATCACCATGTGCCGTCCAACTCCATATTACGCGAATATATCGGCGGCAGTTCGTTTGATTATTGAAATAAGATCATTGTCACTTGTAAGAGAATCTTATAATTGATATTCTCCCTTACTGTGAATGAAAATATAACAATCAAATCACGTCCCGAACTGGTCGCCGTAAAAGCGTTTGCAATAACAATTCTTGCCGGTGCTTTTCTACTTGCCATACCTTTTGCAAACAGTGAGGGAAAATTGATTGATCCATTGACTGCTTTATTCACATCAACCAGCGCGACATGTGTTACGGGTCTTACTGTTGTTGACACCGGGTCGACATTTTCGCTGTTTGGCCAACTTGTAATACTATGCCTTATTCAAATGGGTGGAATTGGAATTATGACTTTAGGCACATTTCTGTTAACATTGGTTGGACGTCGGCTTAAAGTGGAGAACGAGTTCGTTATTCTGGATGCTCTGGGTCACAAATACCCGCACAGATTAAAAGAAATTCTTCTTCATGCGGTAATATTCACCTTTACATTGGAGCTAATTGGCGCTGTCATTTTGACACACAGATTAACAGCACAACACGGCTACCCTCTGTTTAGCGCGATATATTATTCTGTTTTTCATGCCGTTAGCGCTTTCTGTAATGCCGGATTCTCTTTATATCCCGACAATCTAATCTGTCTTCGCACGGATAAAGTTGTAATATTAACTATAGCATTCCTTGTGATTCTCGGGGGTTTTGGATTCATTGTGCTCCACAATTTCAGCTGTATAAAAATATGGCGACGCGATCGTATCAAGAGAGGCCGTTTCTCGCTTCACACCAGAATAGTTCTGACTGCTTCTGCCATTCTGATTCTTTTCGGCTGGATTGTTTTCACATTGCTGGAATGGAACAACTCCCTTGCCCAACTTTCGTGGCTCGATAAAATCACCTGCGGCTTATTTCAGTCCATCACGCCGCGGACAGCGGGCTTCAACGTTGTCGACATAGCGCAAATCAAGCCCCAAACCCGCTTTATGACCTTATTATTTATGTTCATCGGAGGCTCGCCTGCATCCACAGCTGGAGGCATCAAGACAACAACTATTGCGGTTCTTGCTTTTACAGTCTGGACCATGATAAAAGGCCGACATGAAACTGTAATTGGTGACAAAACAATACCAGCAACGATTGTACGTGAAGCTATTACTATTTTCATGCTGAGTATTTCATGTGTTTTAGTATTTTTCAGCGTATTGCTCACAACAGAACATCCATGGATAAAATCCTTGCACCCTGTATCCACCGACGCTTTGCTTTTTGAAATCGTCTCCGCCTTCGGAACTGTTGGACTTTCAACAGGAATAACACCTTACCTGTCTGCAGCAGGTAAGTTATGCCTGGTAATCTGCATGTTCATAGGCAGGCTTGGTCCATTAAGTATCGCTCTAATCATCGGTACTCGCGACCCAAACCAAATATTACACTATCCTGAAGAACATGTAGTCGTAGGATAAAAAATACTATCAGAACACATTTAAAGAGAAAGGAAACAAAATGAAAAGAATAGGCGTTATTGGAGCTGGCAGATTCGGCGAAGCACTGGCTGAAAGCCTTTCCAGAAAGGGTGCTGAGGTAATATTACTGGACATCAACAGGGATACCGTCCAAAGAATGGCCGAATTAGTCTCAAAAGCATTGCAAGGTGACGGTACAGACATGAATGTTCTGATTGAAGCAGGATTCAGGGAATGTGATGCTTCGGTTGTTGCCATAGGTTCCAACATGGAAGGCAACATACTCACTGCTGTCAATCTGAAAGAATTAAAAGCCCCATTCGTGGTGGCCAGAGCAACTTCTGATACACACGGCAAAGTACTGGAACGCGTAGGCGCTGATCTGGTAATTTACCCCTATAGAGAAAGAGCTCAACGACTTGCAAAGTCGCTTGTTGATAATTTCATACTGGATCACCTTGAAATTGCTGACGGAGTCAGTGTTGCAGAATTAAAAGCCCCTGAAGAATTTGCAGGAAAATCTCTGATGGAAACAAAAATCCGCCAAATATACGGCATAACCGTGTTGGCCATCAAACGAGATTCAAAAAACATTATCAGTCCGACAGGAGAAGATATCATTGAAAAAGGAGACATCCTGTTTCTTTTTGGACACGACAAAAAACTTCAAGCATTGTCACAAAAAGTTTAAAACTTCATCCAGAGCCGAAGTCAGGTCTTCAAGTGTTTTCATTTCATTAAGCCGGCTCTTAACCCTTGCCCCTCCCCTCAATCCGGACAAATAACGGTAAAGATGAGACCGGAAATGAAGCACCGCAGATTCATCCGAAGTTAAACGAACCCTCTTGCGGCATAAGTATTCCTTCTTCTTCAACGCCATAAGAAGCTGTATGTGTTCATTGACAATCCGCCTCCGCTTTTCCATTGAAATTTCTTCCGGCTGTCCGCCCTCCAGTAAACAGCGGACTTCATCAAAAATCCACGGATGCCCGACTGCCCCTCTTCCGATCATAACACCATCCACACCAGTGCGGTCCATCATGTCCAGAGCATCACGCGCACAGCCAATGCCGCCATTGCCTATCACGGGAATGGACACCCCGGCCTTGACAAGGCTCAGCGCGTCCCAATCAGCCGGGCCGGAATGATGCATCGTCGCAAATCTGGTATGAATAAAAACCGCCGACGCGCCTCCATCCTCAACCGCATGCGCCACATCCAGCACATTCATGCTTTCAGCCGAAAACCCGATACGGGTTTTTACCGTTACCGGAATTTTCACCGCGCCAGCGACCGCGCCGACAATCCGTCTTAATTTATCAGGATCCTTCATGAGCGCCGCGCCACAGCCTTTCGCGACTATCTTGCGTACCGGACAGCCGGCATTGATATCAATCAAATCAAATCTGTTGAGAGATTCTATAAGTCTTGCGGCTTCCGCCATTACGGCCGGTTCACAGCCGTAAATATGCGCCGCGACAGGCTTTTCACCGGGAACAGTTTCCAGAAGATGCAGTGTCCGCTTGGATCCGTAAGTCAATCCGACCGCAGTGACAACTTCGCTGAACACCAGCCCGCATCCAAACCTTCTGCATAACACCCTGAACGCGGCATCCGTATAGCCGGCCATGGGCGCCAGCACAACGGGAACTTCCAATTTCACATTGCCTATCTGCAAACAATTACTCATGCGCCTAATATTGCTTTCTTTGACAACAGCCCGCCAGTTTAAAATAATGAAATACACTAGAGCCTGTCCCAAACCGGGGTTTTTGAGCGAAGCGGTGGTGGCAAAGATTTTTCGGCATTTCATTTCGGCGTAAATCATGAGATCAGCCTGTTATGAATGTGAATTTGTTTAGTTGA
>JBFZFB010000041.1:0-11790 GCA_041306605.1 Lentisphaerota bacterium
TGAATTTCTTTGCCAAAGATGTATCTTCCTTTAGTCTTAAGCGCAGAGATTTCCGCTGTTTGCCTACGGCTGATTCATGCTTGTATCCGCAATAGGGCATTAGCGCCCTTTGCGATGCTGACGAGAACCGGCATAGAAGCTCAATGGCCATCATTTTCTTGTCCCCTATCGCCAGACCGTGATCCTTGAACTCCTCCGTGGTTAATCCAACCATTTTAAGAACCACAGGCATTGCCTCTTTCAATGGTTTTCTTTCCTTGACCGGCCAGGCTATATCGCCAGTATCCACCTTGCTGAATCTGGCTGCGTCCATATCGCTCTTGGTCTGTTCCGCAAACTTTTCATCGCCAATTGAGTATATGCTGTACTTTCTGCCCTGAGCGAGCACTTCGTCCTCCGCTCCCAGCATCTGATCAATATACTTCCTGTACGCAGTCTGGTTCCCTTTGTCTGTCATGCGCCCCATGAGTTTAAGCCACCTGTAGTTAACCCAATCACTTTTCTCGCCCAGTCCGGCATATCCTCTATAACTGCTCCAGTGGTACCCCTCAAGAAAAGCTTTCTTCTCTCTGTGGCCGGCGTCTTTGAATCTCTGTGTTTTTACCGGGTTCAAATGTATATATCTCGTGAGTCTGACCAGGTATTCATTACCTTCCACCAGCTTGGCTCCATACCTGCCCTGAAAACAGTGCCCGCTTCTGTTGTGTTTAAACCGGAAATACATCCCGTAGGCCGTGTTAAGTCTCTGCATAAATTTCTGAACATTCCCTCGCGGCGTTTCGACAAGCAGGTGGTAATGATTCGGCATCAGAACATACGCGTAGAGCACCACTTTATCCTGTTCCAAGGCATCCTGAAGCTGCTCAAGGAATCTCTCGTAGTCGGCATGCACCAGGAAAACCGTATCTTTAGCGTTTCCGCGCACAGACAGGTGATACTTGGCGCCAGCGTATAATATTCTCCATGGTCTTGTCATTTGCCGTGCTTTCTCTCATACCCGGACACATCTGTCAACCCTTATTTTCTAGTTTCTAGGTCTGACCCTGAAGGGGATTTTTTATTATTCCCACACTCTTGGCGGTCTTTGCGTCTTTGCGAGAAATATTCCCTCCCCGAGATGGATGTAGCAAGAAAACAGAAGTTAAGAAGGAAAGAAGGGGAGAATTTATCAGGAAAACTGTTCAGGAAATCTCGACTAGAACCCTCGTTCTATAGAGATTTCTTGAACTATCTTCTCTTTTTATCCGTATTCCGTTAATCACGTCATTCGACATGACAAGTCCAGTAATCCTGTCAAAAATTACCTTCCTCGCTCTTCCCTGTCCAGCGTACTCCGCCTGCCCACATTGCCTGCGGCTTCAAGCACTGCAGGATGGGTGGTGAAAAAAGTTCCCGTATCTGCCGTGTTCTAAACTGATTACAGCGGTATGCGGCAGTAATTATAAGATACGGCCGGCTCGATCGCCGGTCAGCCTGCCGTTGGTCAGCGTTATTTTGCCGTTAACGATAACGCAATCAATTCCTTCGGCCAGCTGATGCGGGTTGGAATAAGACGCCTTGTCGCACACGGTGCCGGGATTGAACACTGTCACGTCAGCCCAAGCGCCTTTCTCTATAACGCCCCTGCCTTTCAGTCCAAAATGATCCGCCGGCAGTGATGTCATCTTCCGTACCGCATCGGGTAAATCCACAGTCTTTTCTTCAAGCGCCATCTTAAGAAAACGCGGAACGCTCCCGTAGGCGCGTGGATGGGGATAATCCCCGCTTAACGGGCCTGAAGGCGACCGCAGAGATGCGTCAGTTCCAATCATGACATAAGATTCCGCCAGTATCTTCACCATGTTTTCTTCGCTCATCCCAAAGAAAAACGCGCTTGTCTTCAGCTCATCCATTTCCAGAATTTTCAGCATAGTGTCAACCGGACTCATATCGAGACATTTCGCTGCTTTTGTCAGAGGCATACCCCTGAATCGAAGGTTGTCCGGATGACATGTTGATCCAACCGTTACAGTGGCCCAATAATCCGGTGTCCGGGCTTCCAGCAGGTCATCCTTTAAACGGGAGCGCTCTGACGGGTCCCTGAGTCTTGCCATTATTTTTTCTCTTCCGCCTTCCTGTGCCCAGCCGGGAAAAATAACGTCCATATCCGTGCAGGCTGATGTATAAGGATATCTGTCGGCCGCGATCTTCACGCCGTCAGATCTGGCCTGTCTGATTAAATCCAGAGCATTATCAATCAAGCCCCAATTAGCGCGGCCTGATGTTTTTAAATGTGATATTTGAGCGGTTGCATCCGCTTCCGCCGCAATGGCTATAATTTCCTCTATGGCTTCCAGCAATTGCGCGCCTTCATTGCGCATATGGCTGGTATAAATCCCACCGTGCCCGGCTGTCACCCGCGCCAGTGTCAGCAATTCTTCACGCGGCGCGTAAATCCCGGGCGCGTAAATCAAGCCCGTGCTGAACCCGCGCGCGCCTTCTCCCAGACTTTCCTCCAACAACTTTATCATTGTCTGCATTTCAGATTCTGTGAGCGGCCGGTTTTCATAACCCGCAATTCCCCTGCGCAATGTGTTGTGCCCTACAAGCATCACAACATTCAAAGCCGGCACCGCTTCTTCAAGAAGCCGGCGGAATTCAGCTGTTGTCCGCCAGCGGCCCGGATATTTTTTGTCGGACCAGTCGGACGGCATATGGTTTTCGCTGACAAGCGGAGCGGCAGACGCGCCGCAGTTTCCGACCACTTCCGTTGTTATACCCTGATAAATCTTGCTGGGCGCTGAGGGTTCTATAAGAAGGTATGTATCCGAATGGGAATGTGTGTCTATAAAACCAGGGCAGACATATTTGCCGTCAGCGTCAATAGTCACTGCGGCCGGCGCGTCTTTAAAATCGCCAATGCCGGCGATTCTGCCCCCCGCCACCCCCACATCACGCCGCGCGGCCGGAGACCCGGTGCCGTCAATAACACTGCCGTTAATGATGACAACATCAAACATCAAGGCACCATACCTTAACTTTCATCATCATCGTCATCGTCGTCGTCATCATCATCGTCATATTCTTCCTCATCAACATCGGCGTCTTCTATATATTCTTCCGTCTTTTCTTCATCTTCATTTTCCACACCGTTTTCTCTGTCTTCCGGTTCTGTCATTTGCGTACCCTCCTTACGCGGCTGACCGCCAAGCATTACAACGACTTCTTCCTGTACATGTTCAAGCTGATCCAGTTTAAGGCGCGGATCCGGTATAACAAACGTTTCGCCCGTTTTCTTGTGTTCATAAATACGGACCATCAGTCCGTCATCACGAGTCTGAACATCTCTTTCAACAAGAACTCGTTTCCGCTCCAGCATAACGGCAAGAATGTACATCACATTCCTGTGCGACACATCTTCGTGTTCCATTAACCGGCGCAGAAGTGATTCCGCGTTTTCTTTTTTCAGCGGTTCTTCCGGCACGGCCGGCGGTTTTTTGAAAACACCTCTCCATAAACTGTACGGAGCCGGTGAGGTCTGTTTTTCCGGCCAGCATTTTTCGCAGAAATCTTTCCGCTCATATCCCTGCTCACCGAAAATGAGAGCCGCAAAATACGGCTGATTGTCTTCAAATGGAATTTGACACCCTGAACATGCATCTCCGCGCGGTTTAATGTCCCAATCTTGATTCATGAAATGCAATCCCTCCGTATTTATTTAGCTATCCGAAGAAAATATTTCAAATATTTAGACAGGATAACAGGATAATATTTTTTCAATGTTCAATCTTCTTTACCATGTTTCGCAGCTTTTACCGCGCCAACTTACCGAAAGAGCCTTCCGATCCGGATATTGCAGTACGGCGCAATATCCGCCCACAGGGCCTATCTTTCGGCGCAAAGCGCTGAAAATCGGGATTATCCCCGAGGCTGCGCTTTACCTGCCATATGCAGGTTAACATTCTGTTTTCAGTCCTGCCCTATGAAGTTCCAGCAATAAACATTTCTCGTATATGGATGCCAGAAAGCCAAATTCATTATAGACCTTGCAAGCACAACCTATGATCTTTTCAGTTATATCTTTATATTCCATCCCTTTGGCTTTCTGTTCCAAAAGATTAACACGATAAATCTTGTCCTCAGACCCGTCCTCAGACCCGTCCTCTGACCCGTCCTCTGACCCGTCCTCTGACCCGGAAGGTCATCCGGACCTGCGGGGAAGGTCATCCGGACCTGAGGGGAAGGTCATCCGGACCTGAGGGGAAGGTCATCCG
This sequence comes from Lentisphaerota bacterium, assembly GCA_041306605.1. Taxonomy (GTDB): domain Bacteria; phylum Verrucomicrobiota; class Kiritimatiellia; order UBA8416; family JAQBFJ01; genus JBFZFB01. The sequence goes on from JBFZFB010000041.1 coordinate 4,254, forward strand.
GTCCTGAGGGGAAGGTCATCCGGACCTGAGGGGAAGGTCATCCGGACCTGAGGGGAGTATACGAGGGTCAAACTCTCCTTCTAATGCCTTTTGCAAATGGCCTAATGCTTGCCATATTTCGAATCAAAACTCAACGGGCGATTTTTGCCAGCACGCGTTCCGCGCCAAGATTGTAAAATCCCATCTTGATCAGAAATCTATCGAAGAGTCCCTCGCCGGGAATACAAACCATATTCAGCACGGTGATTCCCTCCTGTCTGCACAACCTCTTAAAATCTTTAAGCGTAGTCAAATGAATATTCGGGGTATCATACCATTCGTGCGGCAAACTCGCAGACTTCGGCATGCATCCGCTCAAACCCAGAGCAACCCTGTTCCGCCAATAGCCGAAATTTGGAAATGTAACAATGCCTTGCCGGGCAACCCGCACCATTTCGCGCAAAACATGCTGAGGCCGTTTGACTTCCTGTAAAGCACTGCTTAAAACAGCGTAATCATACACGCCGTCAGGAATAACCGAAAGCCCGTCATCCAAATCACTCTGAAAAACATCATGCCCCTTGTCGATAACTTCTATGACATTCTTGAGATCAATGTCTATTCCGGAACCAACTGTATTTTTTCCGTCTTTTAAAAGATCAAGCAATTCGCCGTTGCCGCAACCTAAATCCAGCACCTTTGATCCCAAAGCAACTTCGTTGACAACCAGCCTGTATCTCTCTGTCTCGTGATCTTCCACGCGCGCACCACCGCAACCGCCGGCGGTCTTCCGGTCTGTATCAATCCAGGGAAGAAAAGCTTTCACGGTTTCAGCCAGATTTCTTATATCCACCAGAAAAGCGTCATGCCCGTAAGGCGCCTCCAGAATACAGCACGACACACGTTTGCCGACACTGCGCAAAGCATTTGCCAGATCAATTGACTGCTCCGGCGGGAACAGCCAGTCCGAACTCAGCCCTATCACCAGGAATTTGCTTTTAACATTTTCAAACGCCTTCTCCAGCGTGCCGAATTCCTCAATCAAATCAAACGAATCCATTGCGCCGGTTATCCGCACATAAGAATTGGCGTCAAACCGGTTAACCAGTTTGCGGCCCTGATAATCGAGATAACTCTCCACCTGAAAACGATGCCCCTGTGAATCGTCCTGTTGTTGAGTTGTTTTCTCACGGCCGAACTTTTCCTGCATGATTTCAGGCGATAAATATGTGATATGCCCTATCTTTCTAGCGTGCGCCAGGCCCCAGGCTGGATTCACTCCCTTGCCGTAATAATCGCCACCCGCCCAGTTGGGGTCCGACAGAATGGCGTCCCGCGCCACTATGTCAAACGCCAAAGCCTGAGTTGATAATGAATCTCCTGCCGCTATGCACACGCATCTATCCACTTTATCCGGAAAACGGATGCTCCATTCCAGCGCCTGCATCCCGCCAAGCGAACCACCAACAACCGCCGCGAGCCTGTCCACGCCAAGCGTTTCAAGAAAAAACCGCTGAACATTAACCATGTCGGTAACTGTAATTTCAGGAAATTCCGACCCGTACGGCCGGCCTGTCGCGGGATTGATTGACGCCGGGCCTGTCGTTCCGCTGCAGCCTCCAAGAATGTTTGTGCAAACCACAAAATAATAATCCGTGTCAATGCCCTTGCCCGGCCCGATCATCTGGTCCCACCAGCCCGGCTTCTCGCCGGCCGCGCCCTGATATCCTGCCACATGCGCGTCACCGGTAAGCGCGTGACAAATGTTGACCGCGTTATCACGGGCTGGCGACAACTTGCCATAGGTTTCATACGCCACAGTCAACTCGCGCAATACACCGCCGTTCCGCAGTTTGAACCCCTCCGGCGGAAGCGGAATTCGAGCAGTGCGCGTTTGCGTGATACCCGCGCTACCTTCTTTTTCTTTTAACTTATCGTTATTCATCATCTATTACTTTCCAAAATTATAACGCCGGTATCCCGGCGAAAAACAGCCGCTTCACTAACTCACTTTAGGATGAGGCTGAACATTATTCACCCTGCTGTTGGGCGGAACCGAACGGGTAAGCCACACATTGCCGCCGATAATCGAGCCTTCCCCGATTTTAATGTCACCCAGTATGGTGGCTTCAGCGTAAATCGTAACATTATCACCCACTTCCGGATGACGTTTAATGCCCTTTATCGGGTTCCCGTCCTTGTCCTTCGGGAAACTCATGGCGCCGAGTGTCACACCCTGATATATCTTCACGTTATTGCCGACTATCGCGGTTTCGCCGATAACAACACCCGTGCCATGATCAATAAAAAACCTTTTTCCAATCCTGGCTCCCGGATGAATGTCTATACCGGTTCTGTGATGAGCAAGCTCCGTCATTATCCTCGGAATCAATGCCACATCTTTCTCATAAAGCAGATGAGCAAGCCTGTAAGTTCCAATGGCCTGAACGGCGGGATAGCTCATAACTATCTCCATGTGCGACTTCGCCGCCGGATCACCTTCGTAACCCGCCTGAATATCTTCATGAAGCATTTTCTGAACCTTCGGCAAAGACTCAACAAGATACTTGACCGTCTCAGCGGTTTTAGAATCGCAATCATTGCAATCTTTGCAGTTGTTCAGTTCGCACTGATATCTGCATGCTCTTTCAATCTGATCCGTGAGCTTCACGACAGCCGTCTTCAGCTGTCTTTCCAGACTTGCATCTGATTCATTATCCGCCAAAGGTCCATGCCCATGACAGCCCGGAAGCAGAACCCATATCAGGATATCGAGCACGTCATGAACGGTTTTCCGGCTTGGCAGGCAAGGTTTTCCGTCCCGGGTTTTTTTGAGCAGACTGCAGTCACTGCATATTTGCAGTTTACGCGCCGCTTCAGTTATTGCTTTATCAAGCTCATCTACCTTTGTCATCTCTCGCTCTCCTTAATAACGGATCACCGCCTTAAAACAAGAACACTAAATCAGAAAAGAAAGTTTATCAGGGTCCCGCAGTGCAATCAAATTCAAACTTTCACCCAATTCTACCGCCAAATATGACAGAAAGAAAGGGCAGTGAACGGGAGTTGGCCGGAACAGTTGGTTTTATCCGGGTCCCGAGTGCTCGATGCTGGAACGCCGGGTGGTTGAAACAGGCTTATCGCATTTATTTTGGCAATATGGCGGCCAGTTCAAGGAGAATCAAAGCCATGGCATCACGTGTCATACTGAGCGGAACAAACGGCGTACCGGGCCATTGCTTCTGCGCCTGAACCGGCAAAGGAGGAATGTGCACGAAGCCGCACTTTAAGCGGCTATTCGTCGTACACGCGTGATGCAGTCCATGATAAAAAATCTGATTACAGAGATAATTACCGCAGTTATTCGAGAATGCCGCCGGGATTCCTTTCGCATTTAAACGCTCAATGATCAACTCCTGATTCGGCAAACTGCTCCAATAGGCGGCAGGTCCGCCGTTCTCGATAAACTCGCCGCGCGGCTGTTTACCCTCAATGTCAGGCGAACTGAAGTCATTCAGATTGGTTGCCAACCGCTCAAACATTATTTTATTTCTTCCCGGCGCCTGACCTGTAAACACACAATAGTCAGGCTGAACCCGGGAAATACAGCTGAGAACGGCGCTCCGTAGTTTCCCGGTACTTGTCGGCATGACTGCAAAGTGAACCATGTTACGGATTCCTGAAATGCTTTCCGGCAAATCGTCCCGTAAAGACTCGACCAGAATTTTCGATGCATTCAAACCATTATCAGTCGGCTCAAAACCCGTAACCAAAATACTCATATTGCTTACCTATTGCCGTCCAAACACTGGCATTGAGACGTAGTTTCTGGTGCCTTGCTGTGTTGTCGTTTCCGCAACTCTCTCTTAAACTGCACATGTTCATCGTCCGCACCAACAAAGAGGATGCGCATCCCATTGTCCACGCTCATCATTTGGGCCTCACGCCACGGTGGCGGTGATGCGAGGCAGTACTTGTCCTCAGGAGATACTTTAAGAGCGTCAATCAACTGTGGAGATGCCTTGTAGGCGCGGAATATTGCCTTCTTTGGCCCAAACCGGAAGATGATTTCGGAGCAAGTGTATACCACCCGCATTCCCATCAATGTTGACACAATACGGCATGCATCGTCGATAGATATTTCCCTTGCGCGGAAAGTTACAAATTGCTCACCGTGGGTGGTCAACGATTTACGGTATCTTGCCTCCAGATCGTTCATTTCTGTTGCGAGACGATTTAGATCACTGGGGCGTATGACTAGCGTCGGCGTCTGTTCGACGCGGACAATGGGCGCAGAGGGATTACTTTGTCGTATCAACACCGCCAGTTTCCCAATTACCTCTTGCGCTGGCACCTTGTCGAAATCAAGCTGCAAAATGACGCTATGTCGCGCATACCGCGGGGTCGAGGAACACCCACAGGCCGCAAGAAGTAGACACACTGCAAAAAAGTTCTTCATCACTATCATGGCGTAACATGATTCAGGTTTTATCAAACTTACAATTTATATTCACGCAAACTTAATTTGGATACATTTGCCTCAAAATCTTGAATGAACTTGGATGACCTGTAAAACGTGGCGCGCCATGAAAAGCCAAGGCATAGCCGCCCACGATAAGGTATTCAACTTCGTGTTTGTTCAACAACACGAGCAGATCTCTGAAGTCTGGCTGTACTTCCATGATATTGGTGCCTCAATGCTTCAACCGCAGCAATCCGTTCCGCTGGCGAACGCTTTAACCAGAAAGCAAGGTCGCTACCAGTCGAAGAATCACTGATTTTCCGTTTTTCTACTACTCTTTTAATCATGTTGTTATATTAACACAATCAATCACAAGGTAAAACAGCAAAATTCATGTTTTCCCACACAAACTTAATCTTGGATACATTCGCCTCAAAATCTTGAACCAGTCCGGATGAATGCAGGCACGCGCCTGATCACTTCATTATGCAAATGACCGAACCTTTTATCTCGTCATCCGTACCCGCCGCAAAGGAAGAAGCCGTGCCCGGCATTAGCACAATGCCTTCCATTTTGTGCCCGGAGTTTTGAAGAATCTTTACCGGCTCCGCAAGCCTTTGAAATTATTGAAATCTTGACTTGCTTGCCTCCCGATTATTCACGATGATTTGCTCGGTTATTGAGATTATTATAACATGTGTTACATAAAACGTTGGAAGGATTAAATGATGAGATCTAGCGTCAGTATGGCTGTGATGCTTGTTATGATGTCTCTAGTAGCCGGGTGTCGCACTGTAGATACTCAAGTTGAACTGAGTGCGACACAATACACTGTCACCACCATGATGCTTGAGTTGCCCCAGGAATCAATAGAGTTCCTCGCCAGTGCCAGCCAATCAAATGTTGACACGGTTGTAAATCGAAGAGACACAAAAATGACATGCTTTCCTACGATTCATCTGATTCCTGACAAAACTAAGGAAATTGATAATCGTAAGTCATACGTGTATCCACTTGAATTTGGCGCAGACGGCAAACCCAACAGATATGAGAATGTAAAAACAGGACAACTCATCAGTACAACTCTCTCGCTACTGAAATACGGTATACCTCGTTTGGCTATATCGCTCTATGACTCCAATATCCAGAAGTGGAAGACGTTCAAGAGCCCGATAGGAGAGAAGTACAAATATCCAGTCTGTTTCGTTAGACAGCTTAGTACCGTTGTAAATCCGGCATGGGGCCAGTGGGAAACAGTGGGTTTAGCAGGCGAGCACATAATCCTTGTCCGTCTTGATCAACCAACTAATAGTTTTTCCATTGGAACAGGGAGTCCCATCATTCGATAGGACGGGTTCGACATGACAAGTCCCGCACCACGGCTCGACTGAGCTCGCCGAAGTCCGTACGTACAGATCGTGTATACGGCGGACAAGTCGGCTGAAACATAAGTCATAAGGTCTTGTGATGGTTCTGGTATTTTTTTGGGGTCTGGCCTGTGTAGCGTCTGAATACGCGGATAAAATAAGCCGGATCTTCATAACCAACAGCATGGGCGGTTTCTTCCACATTAAAAGATGACGTCTCCAGCAGATGCCGGGCCAGCACTATCCGCTCACGCTGAATAAATGATGTAAGCGTGACTCCTGTCTCCCGGCAGAAAAGACCGGATAAATAATTGGGCGAACACTGCATCCGCTGTGCAACTGTCTTAACATTCAATTTGGGATTCGCCATGTTCCGGATAACATAATCACGGCATTGCGCGGTTTTAAAAGACTCCTTCGAATGACGCATAGCACCCGCCCCCTCCGTCATGGCAAGCAGAGACGCAAGAAATGCCAGCATCAGCCCCTGCACGGCAATGTCGCGAGACGAAGAATGAGAATGATATATATCAACCATATCCGTCAAATAATTTGCCAAACGCCGGGACGCCTGCTCGGACACACGATGTGAACTGCCGCCACGCGGAATGCCATCCTCCCCGGATTGCGCCAGATGCCAGAGAATGGACGTAGATGAAAACATGATCACCAAATTCTGAAACGCCTTGTTCTTCCAGGAACACGCTGTTTCCCTGTGCGGAAGACCAACAGCCAGAATACCCATCTCCCCCGGCAAGAGCCGCATGGATTCCTTGGGAAATTCAAAATCCGTATAACCAGCCAGCTGAATAAATACTTCCGGAAAGAAATGATAATGACTGCCCTTCCACGGAAGCATCAAACCCTGCGGCGCCGGAATCTTCAAGTTGCGGATGCTTCTCTGCACAAGCGCCATCTGCCTCTGCAAAACCTGTCGAAATAGTTCATTTTCATTTCCCGCTTTCATAAATCGTAGTTTTATCCTTATTTCAGGAGTTTTATATTGTTTTTACGGCTGGGAATCAAGCGTAATTACTGCAATATTAGCTGGCAAATTAAATACGCAGGGTAATGATAAAAATAAAAAAGGGAGTAGATATGTCCAATAATATTCGTGTTACAGTATGGAATGAAGGACGGCATGAGAAACAGCACAAGGAAGTGCAGAAGGTTTATCCAAAGGGAATGCATACGGTAATCGCGCAAGCATTGAAAGCCGCCGGTAATATTTCCGTGCGTACCGCCACGCTGGAGGAACCGGAGCATGGACTTACTCAGGAAGTTCTGGAAAATACCGACGTACTCACATGGTGGGGCCATATAGCACACGGCGATGTTCAGGACGAAATCGTCCAGCGAGTCCAGAAACGCGTGCTGGAGGGTATGGGCCTCATCGTACTGCATTCCGGACATTTCTCCAAAATCTTCCGGGCACTAATGGGAACCAACTGTTCGCTCAAGTGGAGAGAAATCGCGGAAAAAGAGCGCATATGGGTAATCGAGCCGTCCCACCCCATCGCGGAAGGACTGGGCGAATATGTGGAACTGCCAAACACCGAAATGTACGGGGAACGGTTCGACATCCCAACCCCTGATGAACTGGTTTTTATCTCATGGTTCGAAGGCGGCGAAGTATTCCGGAGCGGATGCTGCTGGCGGCGCGGGCATGGCAGAGTATTTTACTTCCGGCCGGGCCACGAAACACTGCCTATCTATTACAATCCGCAGA
>JBFZFB010000042.1:0-16629 GCA_041306605.1 Lentisphaerota bacterium
AAGAGAACTCGCCGCGCGTGTTTGAAACTTGATGCTTCCCGCAAGCTCTCTGCGTCCCTGTGTAAAGTGATCTCTTATTTCAGCTGATGACGCTTTCTTGTTATAAACAACCACCTCATCAAGCATGCCCTCCATGTAATCACTGCCTGCTCTTCCTATCGTCAAACCGCTGGCGGCAATCCCGCTATTCAGCACAAGAGCAACATGGTTCCACCCGCTGACAAGCTTGGGAGAAATATCACTGCCGTTCACAAAAATTGCCGAAACATTATTGCCAAAACCCACTGCTGTTATGATCCGGTTGGATATGCACAAGTACGTTCCCGGCGACCATTGCATTATTGAATCATGAACATTTTCATTATTGACCCAGAACTCAGCACTCTGATTTGTGGAAAACGCGAAACCATCAACATAATCCGATGTACCGTTGAAGATGGCTGAAACACTTTTTAATTTTCCTTTCGTCGTATACGTCACCCCTCCATGAGAATTTCCAATGTGCCCATAGCCGGAGGCATCGGCCCAGCCGTTGCGGCAATGATACAGACCTATAACACCACCTGCTCCGTACGGCACTTCAGCGCCGCCTTCCTCCCAATCAATCTGCTTCCAGTCAACAGATGACCCCATATTAATAACTCTTGATGTGTAGAGCCCATTCGTGTAGTAACCGCCATTCTTCTGCTTCGACAAACCTACGTATGTTTGATTTGGTGATATATATGTATTTGTAACATTCAGCGTATATGAAGCCCCCTCACCTTTGTAATCAAGATATGTACTGTCTATGCTTCCATCTCCGCGGTCATCAAAAATACCGACTGCTTCCATATAAGGCGTCAGCGTTCTATCGCGGGATGAATACAAATATGCCCTGTATTGAGCGTAATCATTTTGAGTGTCAAAATCAGTGCAGTCAACCAGCGTCTCCTTTGCGCGGGTATAAACGCTGTTCGTTGTCCCATCAGGACCGACAAAGTTCTTCGTCAGCAAATCGGCTGGATCAGATCCCGACCGCACCTGAAACCGGAGCGGGCTCAACATCGAATATCCTTTGTAGAGCAGCTTTATTTCTCCTTCTGTTAAACCTTTATTAAGAAGCAAAACTTCGTCTACTAAACCATTCATATAATACGCAGGCGTACCGCCTTTATTAATTTGCGCGCCAAGAGCAAAAGTCGACGTGTTGTTAGCCAAAGGCGGAGTATATATACCTGATGGAACCCCAACCTGAACACCGTTAATATACAATCTGGTCGTGCAGTCTCCTGTACCATCCCAAGTGCCGACAAGAAAATACCACACACCGACTTTAATGGTTCCATTAGGCGCCGTAACAGAAGCATTTCTAGTACTGTCTTGTACTATAAATGTTATAGATCCATCTGCTACGGTTTGACAACGGAGGCCTATTCTCGTACCGGCAGCATCATCTCTGATATACACAATGCCCGCAAAGTCTCTTAATATATTAAACTTTACCCAACAGGCAATTGTCAGCCCATTCGCGCCATTCAATGTCCCTGCCGTTGTTAAACCGCAATACGCATTAGGAACCAGATTTAAAGAATACGCTCCTCCGCGGGCATCACCACTATATCTAATAGTTCCAGAAGAAAATATGTTTGCCTGATTCACCTCATCCAAAAGAGTGCCATCAAAACGACAATAAGATTTAACATAAATTGGCAACGACGGCATATGCTCCGTGCTGGATGCCTTTACCGCAAGATACTGCCAGTCTCTTACTGAATAAAGAATCCGTGAAGTGAACATGCCGTTGGCGTTATATGAGCTGGCTCCTGACTTGGTAAGCATGATACTCACAGGAATACCGAACGCCACGTTCTGGTTAGAAGCACCGCTAGCTGAATAGTCAGCAAGAGTGTTGTCAAAGACCTTTGACGGCTGAAGAACCAGTTGAGCGTTGCCCGGTGGCGTCTCATCAACTTCCAGCACCGCCGTATCATTGCTGTACTCCGCCTTGCTCAGAAAATCCCACCGGTATGTGTCATTAGCAAGTGCCGCCCCGCCAATAAGCAACATTGTTGCAAGAAGAATATATTTACGGCCCTGACCCCTGCCACTAAAGGAACGCCCGGCCGGAATGAATCCAGCCCGGCAAAGTATGTCATATATATATGTGTATGTCTTTTTCATGATGTAAGAATAGCAAAAAGCCAAAATGAAGTTGTCATGGAAACGTAAAGATTTTGTGATATTTACACAAAGGGAAGAGTTTTTTGACAGGATGAACTGGATAAAGACAGGATGGGATAAGAAGAGATGGTTCAAGAAATCCGAGCAAAATTATTATTTTGCCCGGATTTCTTGAACCATGCATATCCTGTTAGATCATGTTATCCTGTCTAGAATAGTCTTTTCTCCGGGAACTCCCCTTTACAACAATCTTTCTTATGCTTTCCCCTGTCTTTTTTCTTACTGCTGGACGATCGTCGCGAATCCTTCGTTGTCGTACTGATCAGTCACAGTAATTATATTGCTTCCAGTACGGGCGGCACGCCGATATAGCGCGGTAGCACTTGATTGATTGACTATTGTGCCGAGGGATGGATCGCTGACTCTCCATTCCAGCGGGAACGCCAGATTGTTTGTTTTACTGAAAGTCGCGGTAAGTAAAACTTCCTTTTCACTTAATGCAAGTGTTACGGAATTACTCCCGTTCGGACCACGGACCATTATTCCGTCAATACCTTTGACGTCCTCGCAACCGGTCTGAGATATAACTGTAAAGGCCAGACCAAGAAACAAGATCAATGAGAAACGTATAATAAATTTCATTTTTAGACTCCTGAATAATTTATAGCATCTCAAAAGTACTTCGAAACGTCAAGCGCTACCGTGGAACGGAAATTTACCACTCGGCGTCCCCGCCTCAAGGGCCCGGAGAAGAGTAATTTGACAGGATGACAGGATTTACAGGATTGATGAAAAACAGGATTCGCAAAATCTCAATGGGATTATTTAATCCCTTGAGATTTTACGCCCATCTTAGATCTTCGTGCCCTTCGTGTTCTTCGTGGTGAACCATCTCTTCTTATCCCATCCTGTCTTTATCCCGTCCATCCTGTCAAAAACTCTCCATCTTCTCCCATCAGGAAAACTGTTCAGGAAATATGAACATAAAATTATTATCTCAGACCCGGAGAGAAACAAGGGTTTTGTTCAGATTTCTTGAACCATCTCTTATATCTTGTTGATCATGTTAATCCTGTCTGAAAACTCTCTCTCTTCTTCGTGCCCCTTCGTGTACTTCGTGGTGAACCATCTCTTCTTATCCCATCCTGTCTTTATCCTGTCCATCACGTCATTCGACATGACAAGTCCTGTCAAAAAAGACCTGCTTCCCATCTTCTCTCAATCCAAAACAACATTCATGAAATCAGGAGCAAAACTATTGTTTTATCCGGATTTCATGAATCTCTCCCTCTCCCCATCCTGTCTTTATCCTGTCATCCTGTCAAAAACTCCCTCTCTTCCCTCTCCCCTCCGTGCCCCTTCGTGTTCTTCGTGGTAAACATCTTTCTTCTTAATGAACTTCTTTATCTCACAAACTTGTATCCCACGCCGTGAATGGTAAGTATATGCTTTGGCTTTCCGGCCTTTTTTTCTATCTTTGATCTCAAACTTGCCACAAAACTATCCAGTGACCGCTGTGTCCCGTAATACTCTGTCCCCCAAACTTCATTCATCATAACATCACGTGACAATGCCTTGCCTTCGTTGAGGCAAAAAAAAGCCAGCAGATCAAATTCAGTGCGTGTGAGTATAATCTCTTTGCCTTTTTTGCTGAGAATCCGTGTTTCCATATCCAGTGTAAAGTCGTCAAATTTGTAAATCTTTTGAGCAGGGATGCTTTTTTTTCCTCTTCGCAGGAGAGCCTTTACGCGCGCCAGCAGTTCGTTAATGCTGAACGGCTTGGTGACATAATCATCGGCCCCGTTTTCAAAGCCATGTACTTTATCGAATTCTTCACCACGCGCGGTAAGCATCATTACAGGCATTTGCGCGCCGCTGTCACGAAGCTCGCGGCATACTTCATAACCGCTCATTTTAGGAAGCATGATATCAAGCACTATCAGGTCGGGTTTTTCCTTTAAACCAAGTTCCAGTCCACGACGGCCGTCATTAGCCGTTACAACTTCATAACCGGCGAATTTGAGATTTTCGACAAGCCCGATCATTAGGGCCTCGTCATCTTCAACAACCAATATTCGCTGTTTCTTTTCAGTCATAGCTTTACTTCCTCACCAAAAATCCAAATCGCTATCGGGATCGGGATCGCGCTCACTCACCAAAAATCCAAATCGGGATCGCTCTCGTCACTGCTGTTGTCTCGAGCAATGTTTCAACGGAATCGACTGCACCTGCACCTAATTGACATAAATACCTCAATTCCGATTTCGATACCGATTTCGATGGTCCAAAAAATACATTATGCTTCATGTTAGAACTCTACTTCCGCCTGCCCGCAGTGCTGACTAAAAATCCAAATCGGGATCGAAATCCCCCTTGCCACTGCCACAGGCTACCGAGCCTTCCCTGACTTGATACCCCCTGCCACCCAAACGACTGAGCATGGCCGCCATGCGGTCGAGTTCGGTCTTGCAGCTCTGGCTATCCACTTCGTTCAAGGCTTTGCCGACAACAAGGACATCCTGAATAGCGGCACACTCCAAGGCTGATCCTCGCGCGATCTCGAAGTACCGCCGCCGGTCCGCTTCAGCCGTCTTGCCGTTACCTTCGGCAATGTTCAGCGGAATCGACTGACTCGCTCGCAGCCATTGATCGCGTGCTGGACGGTGGATGCCGTTGAGGGTCTTGGCCTTCTCGTACACCCATGCCACGTAATCCATGGCAAGGCGATACACATCAAGTTTTTCGTGACCTAACGACATAAATACCTCAATTTCGATTTCGCTCACCAAAAATCCAAATCGCTATCGGGATCGAAATCGCTATCCTCACCGCTGTTGCCTCGAGCAATGTTTAACGGAATCGACTGCCCCTAACGACATAAATACCTCAATTCCGATTTCGATAGCGATCCCGATTTCGATGGTCCCACTCTTCCAATCATATCCTCCACCTCCAATAGCAAAGTGTTGATTTAATTTTTGAAACATTCGTTTCTAAATTAAATCAACTCTCTCTTCCCCCTCCGTGCCCCTTCGTGTTCTTCGCCTGCCCTTCGTAGCTCCCAAGAGCGAAGCAGGGTGGTGAAAATCTCTTCTTCTTACCACCCTGGACACCGGGTCAAAACCGGCGGTGGTGATATTTCGTAATCCCTGTATTCTCCCGGATTACCCGTTTTACCATCCTCTGCCGCCCGTATGATATTATACATCTCCCGGGCGGTAACATAATGCAACGACCAGTTTTTGCCGTCGTTATACTTGCCGCCAAGATGTTCATAGACACGCCGCATAGCAGGGCCCAACAAAACGGTTTTATTCATTGGCAAAGAACCATGTGTATGTATTTTGACAAATATCCAATTCGGTTGCCCTGAAACGTGTATATGCTGTTTCGCCCAAAAATCCATTCTGTCGGGACTTGCCGGATTAACATGGGTTATATCCCCATTGTCAATTTGCGGCAATATAGTCCATTTACGTTCACGCCAGTTAACACCCAAAGGCCCTTGAATCATCATCAAACCATCATTTGCAGAAGTCTTGCTCGCGGCAACATTTACCCCTATGTCATGACTCCGCGGTTTCCCGGGTATATCACATGCCCTGTAAATTGAGTTTACCATTTTAGGCTGACTGGGCGATGGCGCTGAAGGGAAAGTGAAATCCGCGTAACAACCGGTTTCACGAAGCACGGTCAGTTCTTCATTTACCCCGCAACAATCAGCAGACAGAGAGTTGCACAAAGCCCAGTTTCCATGAACAAAACCATAACGTGTATTTCCGGTCTTGTCAGCGCCTAAAAAACCGTGCTGTGCATGCAGACAATCACGAAATTCTGTCAGTTTCTGCCTTGTCCCCGCCGGTGTGTCGTTGCCATGATGCAAGTGTACCTCCACTTCACCATGCCCCCCGGCACACAACTTCCCTAGCATATCCATTAATTCGGCATCATACTGGTCCTGCGGGAAAAAGAACGTATGGTTAGGATGCTTTCCGTCAGCATCTTGAAATAATTGAGTGGAGGCTGGGTATGCCTCCATCCAAATACGCTTGAAATAATATAACGTTTCCTCACGCGGAACACGATATCCGAACGGCTCGAAATGATCTGCTATGCAGAACATCAGATGCTTTAAGCCGTCCACGCGACGCGGTCTGCTAAAAACCGATCCGACATATCCCGGCAACCATTTGTCTATCGCTTTAAACATAAGCTTCTCGTCCTGACAGGATAACTGGATCTAACCGGATATGCATAGTCCAAGAAATCCGGGCAAAATAATAATTTTGCCTCTGATTTCTTATCCCATCCTGTCCATCCTGTCAAAAACTCTCTTTCCCCGACATTAAGAAAATACAATTTTTAGACAGGATCACAGGATTTACTGGATTGATTAAGAACAGGATTCGCAAAATCTCAATGGGATTATTTAATCCCTTGAGATTTTACGCCCATCTTAGATCTTTGTTAATCCTGTTATCATGTCTAAAACTCTTTCTTTTTCTTCCCCATCAGGAACACTGTTCAGGAAATATGAACATAAAATTATTATTTTATTTCAGATTTCTTGAACTATCTCTTATATCTTGTTGATCATGTTAATCCTGTCAAAAAAACTCCCCGCTTCGTGGTAGAATACCTTTCTTATTACCATTGCAGACGGGTCAAAACTTCCCCAACACAGGCTATTCTTGACTAACTCATTTCCTGAAGTTATAACACCATAAATGAAAAGATCAACCTCATTACATATCTGGAATTATTATGGCATAAGAAGCCAGATGTGGCTATATCGCCTTCTGTGCTGTATAAAACGCTATAAACCACATTTATTAACACGCAAAAACTGGATGAACAGGGCGAAACTTCAAGAGTTTCCATGGCCGGATGAACAAATGTTGTTTTTCCCTGAAAGACATCTTTTGAGCCGCTCTATAGCAAAAATCGGCCCTTGCCTCCGCGCCGGCGCGTGGAACGTGCTTAACTCTCTTGACACCCGGTTCATGCGGCAGTTATGCAAAGACCGTCAGATTGATATCATTCACCTGCATTTCGGATGGCTGGCCTGCGCCTTCCTCAGCGCAACACACAAACTGGGAGCACCGGTAGTCGTATCCCTTTATGGCGCTGACCTGTTTCACGCAACAGGAAAATACCTACAACAATTGAAGAAACTTCTTTTGTGTCGTGACGTCCGTTTTATTGTTACTTCACAAGCATTGAAAAACTGCGCCGTAAGACTCGGAGCCGAGCCCGATAATGTTTCTGTGATTCCGGTCGGAATATCTTCTGAAAACCTGCCGGATGAAAATAAAATCAAACAGCAGAAGTTAAACCGGAAAACAGCATCTCCCGTAAAAATCATATCTGTCGGACGTCTTGTGGAGTTTAAAGCGCCGCATATGCTTCCGTATGTAGCCCGGATATTAATGGATCGCGGACTGGATTTTGAATGGATACTGGCCGGTGGCGGTCCGCTTTTTGAGGAATGTGTTCAAAACGCCCGAACACTCGACGTTTCGGATAAATTCATTATAAAGGGTGATTTGCCTTTTCAGACAATCAATTCCCTCTTAATGGAAAGTGATATCATGGTGCATAATGCCGTGGTTGCGCCCGATGGCGAGCATGAAGCGCTGGGTGTTGTGCTGATGGAAGGCGGCGCGGTTGGTTTGCCGGTAGTATCATGCAGGATCGGCGGGATTTTTGAGGTAATAGACAATAACAAAACAGGATTTCTTGTAGAATCCGGCGATCTTGAGGCTATGGCTGATAAAATCATGCTTCTTGCCCGGGACAGCGCCATGCGCTGTCAAATGGGGATTGCCGCAATGCGGTATATTCGCGAAAAATTCAACTCGGAAAAATTAGCGGAACAGGTTGAAAAACTTTACGACCAAATGATTCCGCTGTTTTAGATTGCACGGGCACTGAGGGGGTACACGAGGGTCAAAATGTCTTCTGTAAATGGCTTAATTCTTACGTTATCTCATGTTTCCCAACATCTTATTACGACATAAAAAAAGAATGCCAACCGAAAATTTTCAACGCTTTGCTTCGCATCCAACAAAACATTCTTTGATATAAAGCATGGGGTCCATTTTAAAGCGAACAACTCTCTTGTTTTTACATTGAGGGCTGATTGCTTAGTTTGCTCCGGCACTTGGTTCACCCATTTTCTTCCTCTGAAACAGCACGTGCCATCGTGCGCCGCCGATTTTATTCTGACCGAAGAATAGAGATGCAACCTGAGAGTATTCGGCATGCAATGCCGTATACTGCCAAAAAGCTTGAGAACAGCACGCCATCCCCTTATCCATCGACCCGGCGGAGAGGACAGGCTCTGTCGAATACAAGACAAGGAACTCCGGCTTACGCTCAAACACAATGCCAGCGCGTCGTACAGAATCTCGAGTGCGAGCGATCTGCTCGTCCGCCAACCCTGCCCAGTCAATTGTCCGTCCACTGAAATAGTAACCAATCCGACCAACATCAGAACATGCAACGGTCGACATTTTACTGAAGGACAGTTGATTCAAGAGTTGAGCCATTCCTCGAATCG
This sequence comes from Lentisphaerota bacterium, assembly GCA_041306605.1. GTDB lineage: Bacteria > Verrucomicrobiota > Kiritimatiellia > UBA8416 > JAQBFJ01 > JBFZFB01. The sequence continues at coordinate 8,726 of JBFZFB010000042.1, forward strand.
CACGTTCCTCTGATATTTCCAGCGCCACCGCGTAGTTGCGCGCCATCCGTGAAAGCTTCACGTTAGGCAGCGAAAACCGGAAAAGCAGGAGGAGCCCGGCTAGCAATAGCACAGGCACACGCTTGGGGCTCAACCATCCGGAAGGAAGCATTGAAACGCATGCCGTGTAGGCAGTCGCGACAAACAAGGCTAAAATTAGAGGCACAACGGAGGAAAGAAAACGAGCGTTGATCATCCAATCCCCCCCAACTGCCACAACAAAAGCATAATGGACGAGCACGAGGGACACAACAAGTAGGCGTGGTGCGCCATACCTGCTCAGCGTTTCGCTCAGTCCCCACGTCCGAAATCCCCTTATCATAAATATGGCTACCATGGTAAGTGCCAGGAGAAAGAGAAACAGATATCGCCTGCAGTTGAAGTTCAGGATGTAGGTTAAACCCTTCAAGATACGTTCGCAGTCAACGACGCCAACCTTGGCCGTCACCGTGTTCGGAAGGATATGTCCATAGTAGACCCAGCCGAACAATTCATAGGGTATCACACCCACGAGCAAAGCAATGCCCCATATAATGAACCATCGTCTACTTCGAGCCGTGCCGCCGAAAGCAAGAAATGCTCTCCATAGAACAAAGACTATGACATAGATAAATCCTTCAGGTCTTACGGTATCGAGAAGAAAGACCGGCAAAGCCGACAAGAACCCCTGTCCTTTCTCGCTTTCACGCGTAAAGAACACACATGAAACAATCAAGAGGAAAGCGACCAACCCATTTTCCATGCCGTACATACACCATTGGATATAACATGAACTGCTTCCTATCAAAAATAAGTACAGGAGGTAAAGTTGGCGCCTCCAAGCACATTTTCTAGTGAGAAGCGAGATTAGCATGCACCCCGTGACTCCTGTCATTAGTATAGTAGTCACACCGAGAATCTTTGATCCAGTGATTGCACCGTCTGACAGGAGAAACTCAAATGGAACAAGTACCGCAGTCCAGAGCATTGAAGATGTGGCTTCGACACGATCGCCCGGGGAAAAAACAAAGCCGTGACCATGTACAATATTCCTGCAATATGCAAAGGTAATGTAGGCATCGTCAATCGTAAAGCTGGCAAATGCTGTTATGTGAATAGCGGTAATGACGACAATTATGACAAGAAAAAGGCACCGCCAAACTCCTAGCTTCATTTCCTTGATCCGATCTTTGGATAAAAATAAAATCGAGACACACACGGTTTATCGTAGTGACTCAAAGAGTTGTTTGTTGATAACAATATAATGGAGTGATTGATGAATTCAACAAGTAATTGTTATGATCTTTTTGACGTTGACAAGTTACGCAACAGGCATTACAAACTGAAACATGCAGGCCAGCAATGCCTTATAACAGACAAATAGATCAAAACACAAACGATACATACGAGAAAAAGCATGCAAAACTCAAAAAATCGAAGCAACAATAATGAGGTCTTCATAATGTCGATTACACCTCTCGCATCTTTTTCAATTTAAAGTTCACATGAAGAGAATATTCTACATACCCTTAATATTGATCCCCTTTTTATCAATCATTTATCAGAACATTTTATCAGCATACCCATACTACTTTGCATGGGATTCTTCCCAGCTTTATGCTACAGATATTTTACTTGTAGGCAGCAATTTGCTTCCCGACCATCTTTTTCATCCCAATATGTTCCCTTTTGTACTTTACAAATGGATATTTCTTCCCTTAGGAAAAATATTAGGGCTAATCTCCATCAGCTCCATTCAGGAGTTACAGCAAAGCCTCAATCCATATCTTGCTTATGTTGAATTTGCCGGATACATCCTTCTAATTTGCAGAGCCTTTGTTTATCTCTTCTTCTCTGTCATGTATATTAATATTATTACTCTGCTGAGAGACCACCTTGTTTCTGTTCGCGGACCTCTTCTTACCCTGCTGGGGCTTTTATTTTTTAGCGTGGCATTTTTCTGGGACAATACATTGAGAATGCAATGCATGATTCGTTACGAACCCATAGGGTTAGCTCTTTGGGCTATTGCGACCTATTGCACCATTGTCGCCGCCAAGGAAAATGGCGACCATATTGATAAAGAAAAATTCTATATCATTTTAGCTGGTTTTTTTGCAGGCGCAGCATTTTTATCAAAGATATTATTCATTGGCGGGATTATCCTTTTGCCATTTATTTACTACGCTCTCAAGAATTCCACTCCTTCCCATCAAGAACACAACGATAAACACTCCTTTCTTCTTAGCATCACAGCAACCATATTAACAGGACTTGTTAATATTTTACTCGTTTACATGGTGATTTCCGACAAGTTGCAAAAGACGGCTTTTCTAGGCACATTAAGATTACGATTTTTCATTCCCACAATGACCATATTGCCACTATTTTTATTAATGCTATCAGGACTTACTTATCTTATTTGGACAAAAAAGCTATCTTTGCCTGTTTCTACCAGAGCTTATATGCACCGTTTCGTCCTGTACGTCTGCGCTGTTATTGCCCCTCTGTTTACAGCATTATGCTTGAGCCAAGGACTGCATGTTCTACTGAACACTTATATCTACTCTTTTGGATTGGGACAAATATCCATGGGCCTGGTAACAGGTTACAGCAGACCCGCTCCCAGCTTGCACTCGTGGAGCAGCTTTATGGAGGTTTCGATATTAGGCATAATAGTTATTGTTGCATTAGCAAAATCACACCAATGGACAAGATGCAACAAGATGTCGCAATCTATTTTCAACAGTACCCTTGTCATTGCTCTTGCCTTATTGTTAAACATTATTCTTCTTCGAAGTGGATTAAAAGAAAAAGGCTCAGATAGTGCTATCGGATACTCATGGTTAATCATTTCATTCCTTCTATTATGGAGAGCATGTCTGTCTTTTAAGTATCATACAAAAAAGATATGGATCATAGGTAGCATCCTGCTTTTGTCCTACAGCGGAAATAAACTAAACAAAATGATACAACACGATTACACTTCTCAAAATTCTTATTATTATTCTCTTGAAGAATGGCAAACTTATAGTTATGGATTCCGCTCCATCAACTACACTGCACTTATGAAAGCGCGTTACCCCTCTGAGAAATCATGGGACTCAGCTATTTATTGGAGTAAAAACATTCAACAAGTAAAATCGTTATTATCACAGGTGCTAAATAATGCAAACGCTTTAACAGACACCATCATTGCCGAGCAGGACGCTGCTCTATCTCTTGCGACACCGCAAACCATCACTGCCATCTCGCCACAACTTACAGGATCTTTGCTTCTTCCCTTAACAAATACCGAATCTACTGTTCACGTCCGGGCCGATTATGAGTTTTATCTAATTAGTAGCGTCCCTTATATAATTGACGACCAAAGAATCAGCCAAGAGGATTGGGTATTCAGCGTAAACAATACGCCTTGGCACATATACCATATGCATGCGGCTCATTGGTCTAAAAAGCGCTACGACAGCAAATTCATTATTAATAAAAAGGAACATCAAGCTATGTTCATCGCTATTGCAGATCGCTATGCCAAGGGATTATAGAATGACGCGCTGTCAAATGGAGCTTGCCGCAATGCGGTATATTCGCGAAAAATTTAACTCGGAAAAATTAGCGGAACAAGTTGAAAAACTTTACGACCAAATGATTTCTCGTGAAGGGAAGGCGTCATCTACCGCCGAAGCAAACAGAGCAAGGAAAAGCTCTAACCAGACTGAACATGCACAGCAGACTGAATTTAAGGCCACCATGACCTCTGAGAGTAAACACCTTTCCGCATTTTCCTCTGCACTCCAGCCAGTAATTTGCAAATCCTCTTTACATTAATCTGCCACTCCGAAACTTTATACAACGCTTTTATTTCCATCAGCTTTTCACCTGATATTCGATCTCTCGCACTAAAAACGTGTGTCGACTTAAGAAAACAATCCGTATCTTGTTCTATATAATCAACACCATATTTCTCCGGGTTTACATACACGTCAGAACCATATTGCAAAACAAAGAAGCTGATATACGCGTTAGCAATTCGCCACCAATTCGAATTTAGAAAATCTATTGTTTGGCGCGCTTCTTCTTCCGTCTCGCCCGGAAAGCCAATGATAGTGTTTAGACTGCACTTCACGCCATGTTTTGCCAAATTTTCCAACATCCTTTCTGCATCATCAACTTTAACTCCTTTGTTCATCAAGTCATTAACCCTTTGACATCCTGATTCCAGACCTATATTCAAAGATACACAACCCGATTTTTTAAGCTTTCTGCAAAGCGACTCATCAAATCCCGCCGCATCAAATCTGGTTGATGCGTACCAGCTAACATCAATTCCCCTGTCTATCAAGCCATCTGCTATTTTCTCCAGCCTCTTGCAATGAATGGCATTATCAACAAACTCAATTGCCTTTAGATCCGAATGCTTTTCTCGAAGAGATGATATATCATCCATCACTTTATCAATATTGCGCTCTTGATATTTATTCAGCGAAAGCACACAGAATGCACATTTATTGTAGTAACAGCCTATTGAAGCACGCACATACACCAGACCGGGTTCTTGATAATTATGATTATTCAATATTGAATAGTCGGGAATACCTGCCTTGTTGATGTCAAAAACAATGGAAGAATTTTTAACAACTTTTCCGTTATCATCTCTGAAAATAATTCCTCTGGTCGTCCTCCAATCTTTTCCTTCAGAAAGAGCGGTGGCTAAATCAACCATAACATCTTCACCCTCTTTTTCCACAAAACACTGCACTATGTTAAAAAGCTTCTGCGCTCTATGCAACTTGTGCGAAATATGCCTGATTACAGCTCCTCCCATTACGATAAAGGCATTGGGATTAATTTTCTTTATAAATTTTGCAAGGAAAACTGCCGGCAGGAATTGCGTAAAATAAGCCACCGATATTCCGACAATAGGATGCTTATCCTCTATGACTTCATCAAAATAATCCCTGCTCAACAATGACAGCAAAGGATCATCGCTTTCAGCATTAATAATCGTATCAAGTTCATCGTATTTCAAGTTAACAGAATAGCCATCATAGCAGCAATATCCGTAATGGTTTTTCAACGCCAACTGCAATCCTTCTGATATCAAATATGGAACTGATTCGGACAACCTCCCCCTCTTTTCATCCAAAACCCATTGCCGAACACTATCCATTACGACACGAAAAAAAGTGCTTTTGCGGCGAATACCTTTACGCAAACTCAATTCCATCAATTTATTTGCCAACTCTACATTGACATCTTTCATTACAACCGGACAACCGGTTTTTTCATGCAGATAGCCAGCCAGAATCGGCATACTGGCATATGCGGATCTTACAGACGGAACGGTCAAATGAGGAAAGCATAGAATTATTTTCATTTAATCAAAATACGCCTTATTTACAACAATTTTTCTTATGCTTTCACCTGTCTTCTTTCCGAGAACCACATAAATAAATGCCCGCCATGCGTAAAAATAAAACGGATTATACCGTAACGCCCTGAATGCGTGTTTTCTCGCCACCTTCATATCACCGTCCTTTTTATAAAGCCGCCACGCCTGCTCAGCGTGCCATTCAGCCCTGCTTTTCATGCGCGGGAAATGCCCAATCTCAACATCGGCGGGATTCATGCCGCGCCTTATTAAAGCTTCCCTGACAACAGAAGCATACAAAGCTGTGTCATCATCTTCACTGCCCAGCCCGGTAATGCTGTCCGGTGTCAATCGCACATTGAACAGCACATCCGGCAAATTGGCCAGACGCCGCATTTCCGCCAGTCGTAAATATAAATCAAGATCTTCCGCAAATCCGGCTTCCTTGTGATATCCTCCGGCCTTAACCACAGCTTCATGCCGCATAACCGCTGACGCGTGTATCAAGACAAGTCCTTCGCCGCGCCATAAACGGTCCTCTATTTCTTTGTGCTCCAACGGATTATTTGATTGCCTGAGAACATCACCGTCATCATCAATAAATACCGCCTGCGTCCCAACCACGGCACAGTCAGGATGTTCTTCCATATAATGGATCTGCATAGTCAGTCGTTCCGGCAGTGAAATATCATCCGCATCCATTCGCGCGATATATTTCCCTTTAACTCTAGCAAGCCCCCTATTGAGAGACACAGTCAAACCTAAATTGCGCTCGTTATGTATAAGCACAATTCTTTGATCTTTCTGCGCGTATTTTTCCAGAATAACCGGAGTCTTATCTGCCGAACAATCATCAACAATAATAAATTCATAATCAGAAAACGTCTGATTCAGAATGCTGTCCATTGCCTCACGGAGATGTTTCTCTCCGTTATAAACGGCCATCAAAACACTGACTGTCGGACTGTTCATATAAACTTCACCTTCTTTCACCACGGAGAACACGGAGAAAGAATGTTTTTGACAGGATAGACAGGATGGACGGGATAAATTAAGAACTGGATCCGTAAAATCTCAACGGGATTAAATAATCCAGTTGAGATTTTACATTCATCTTTGATCTTTGTTAATCCTGTAATCATGTCAAAAAAGTCTCTCTTTGTATATATCCCCTTCCCCATCAGGAAAACTGTTCAAGAAATCTGCCGATATTTTTATCCAGATTTCTTGAACCATCTCTTATATCTTGTTGATCATGTTATCCTGTCTGATTATTCTTTTTCTTTCTCAATCCCCATTTATAAACACAAACCCTTATTAACGCCCGCCACGCATCAACACACAACGGCGATTCCTTCAAAACGCCCAGCGCGTGCTTCCGTGCAGTATCATAGAAACCATCATAAGTTGCAAGCATGCTCCACTCCAGCCGTGTCTCAATCGGTGATCTTTTCAAAGGAAAATAAGCCATGAAATCATCAGGCAAAGGAATCCCACGCCGCTGATATGTATCCCTAAGAATTGATTCAGCCGAACTTTTTTGAAGATCAAAATCTTTCAGACTTACAGCTTTGAAACTGCGACGATATTTTAAAAGGCACTCCTGCAGATTCGCCAATCGGCCGCGTTCTGCCAGCCTGAGCCAGAGATCTACATCCTGTGCCGCCCTGAACTGCTCGCGATACCCACCCAACGCCGCAATGGTCTCCCTGCGAAACATCACTGCCGGATGAGCCATTCCGCCGCAACCGCGCAAGAGCATTTTTTCTATTTCCTCGTGCGATGAACCCTGCTGTTCCCTGCAGATGGGATCACCATCTGCATCTATCGAAATTATCCTACTGCCAACGGCCAAACATTCTTTGTGCGTACGCAGATACGACACCTGTTTCTCAAACCGTTCCGGCATTGAGATATCGTCTGAATCCATTCTCGCGACAAACTCACCATTGGCCAGTTTCAAACCTTTATTCAAAGAGACAGTAAGTCCAAGATTTTTTTCATTGCAAACAAGCCTGATGCGGGTGTCGCGTCTGGCATAATTTTCAAGAATCGCGCTCGTACCGTCAGTTGATCCGTCATTGACAATGATAAACTCATAATCAGAAAACGTCTGATTCAGAATGCTATCCACAGCCTCACGGAGATATTTCTCTCCGTTATAAACGGCCATCAAAACACTGACTATTGGACTATTCATATAAACTTCACCATCTTTCACCACAGAGTACACGGAGACACGGAAAAAGAATGTTTTTGACAGGATGGACAGGATGGACGGGATAAATCAAGAACTGGATACGTAAAATCTCAATGGGATTACTTAATCCCTTGAGATTTTACGCCCATCTTAGATCTTCGTGCCCTTCGTGTTCTTCGTGGTGAACCATCTCTTCTTATCCCATCCTGTCTTTATCCTGTCCATCCTGTCTAAAAACTCTCTCTCTTCTTCGTGCCACTTCGTGTTCTTCGCCTACCCGCATTGCTGACGCTACAAGCGCTGCAGGCTGGGTGG
>JBFZFB010000043.1:0-16262 GCA_041306605.1 Lentisphaerota bacterium
CGTCCCGAAGTCCGTATGATCGGTCAGCACCGGTGTGCTGTCACCATCCGCAATGGACACCGAATTACCCTGCACATCCATCTCGGGACTAGCGACTGTGACCGAGGCACTGAACGACGTAACCCTTCCCGATCCATCATAGACGGCTCCACTCACACTGATCGAATAAGTTTTGCTTGTCTGAATAAAAACCCGGGTTTCAGAGAAGCCTGTCACCTGCCCCAGCCCGTTGTACAGCCCGCTTGATATCACAGAATGAACATTTGAGACTCCTTCGTAGTTCACATCGCGCGTAATTCCCGTTATCTGATCAAAACCGTTGTAAGTTATGCCATAGGTTGTCACAGCGGAACCAGATGGAACAGCCCGTTGCGTAGGCGAAAACCAGCATTGAAAAGACTCGTCATCAATTATCACTCCGGGAGAAAGCTGGCCCGTGACCTTCGTAAAATTGACACCAAGAGAAACGCCTGATGACAGAATCAATTGCAGGATGCCTATCAACAACAACGTGACATATTTTTTCATTGCCTGCCTCCTGTCACGCCAACAAGACTGTCTAAAAACTTCTTTCCCAGCATAAAATAGCCTCACAAATTGTTCCGGCAAAAATCAGGTGCTATCCTGATTTTTACTCTAAAGGAAAGCAGAAGGAAGCAAAAAATCAAAACCAACATAAATATTTTGAGTTCCATGAATATTCGCAATGAAAAGGACTTTTTCAAGCGTCTCAATGGATAATGTAAACATGCCAAGTTACAGATATGCACCTCGACGTACTTACCCCATTCGTGTGCGCGGGCCATTCCACACAGGCCGTGTCGAATGCCGACCCAGTCGTGACAGTTCCACAATAAATCCGCCCCAAACCGCGTGGGAAAGGACCCCTTAATACACAAGGACTTACAGCGCCGGATGCCTTTTAATCCATTGGCAGAAGCCTTAGGAACTTGCCAACATCGCCAAAGGAACCACTCGTCAATGGGAACACTACCAGAGTGTCACCCACAGAAACAATCCTGTTCTTCAAGGATTGCAGTGGCTCAGACTTTTAAAAAACGAGTTCGTCAACACCTACGCCCAAGCCGCCGAAATCGCAGGCGTATGCTGGGGCCGTGTTTGGCAGCTTGTTTCCCTTGTCACCCGGATCCCTAAAGAAATCACCAACTTCATGGTCGCGAACAAAGACCCCTACTCTACTGAAGTCCGATGACCAGAAGGTCCAACAATTCCACGAGATGCTCACTGAAGTGCCTAAGATGGGCTAAAGTCAGCGGTTGTTGATGTTCTATTGATATTCAAGACACTTCTTTTGATTAGGCTGGCGACAGTTGGCGCCTCACAGTGTTCGGCAAATGAAAACACATGACTGGATTCAGTTGCTGTCATATCTGACGTTGCTGACGGTAGTCGTCTGTCCGTTAGGGGCGTACATGGCCAGAGTGTTGGATGGACAACCTCCGAGATGGATGGGATGGTTGCAGCCGGTTGAGAATTTCGTCTACCGGCTGACCGGCGTGGACGCCAAGGCTGAAATGTCATGGACGGCATATACAGGTGCTCTACTCTGGTTTCACCTACTTGGTTTTCTTTCACTGCTTGGACTACTGCTGGGGCAAGGATCCCTCCCTTTGAACCCTCAACACATGAGCGGAGTCCCATTCCCTTTGGCTATGAATACGGCAATCAGCTTCATTACCAATACAAATTGGCAAGCATACTCCGGGGAATCTACGCTGAGCTATCTGACACAGATGTTCGGTTTGTGTGTTCAGAATTTCCTCAGTGCCGGAACCGGAATAGCGGTGATGGTGGCACTGACGCGCGGATTGACGCGAAAGTCGGCGACAACAATCGGCAACTACTGGATGGATATCACGAGGTCCATCCTGTATATTTTGATGCCTCTATCTGTCGTCTTGGCAATAGTGCTGATGAGTCAAGGAGTGGTGCAGACATTCTCACCGTATATCAACGCAAGCACACTCGAAGGACAACAGCAGACAATCCCTTTGGGACCAGCGGCATCGCAGATTGCCATAAAGCAGTTGGGTACGAACGGCGGCGGTTTCTTTGGCACGAACAGTGCCCATCCTTTTGAGAATCCGACGCCTCTTTCGAACTTCCTGGAGATGCTCGCAATCCTGTTGATTCCGGCTTCTCTCACCTACACTTACGGCATTATGATCGGGAGACGGCGACAGGGGTCCATCCTGTTTGCGGCAATGATGATATTGTTCATAGCCGGATTGGCCATCGCCTTGATGGCCGAATCTGCATATCAAGGCAACATGGAGGGCAAGGAAACACGTTTTGGCGTGTTCAATAGTGTGCTCTGGGCCACGGCTACGACAGCCGCGTCAAATGGTTCCGTCAACGCCATGCACGACAGTTTCTCGCCAATCGCCGGGTTGGTGACCATGAGCAACATATTGTTGGGTGAAGTCGTATTCGGGGGTGTGGGTGCAGGCATCTATGGAATTCTCATGTTTGTGATCCTGGCGGTTTTCATTGCCGGACTCATGGTTGGGCGGACTCCGGAATACCTCGGGAAGAAGATAGAATCATTGGAAATCAAGATGGCCATGGTTGCCGTGCTGGCACCATGCATTGTTGTTTTGATATTCAGTGCGATTGCATGTGTTACACGACAAGGGTTGTCATGTCTCGGCAACAACGGCCCACATGGTCTCAGCGAGATTCTTTATGCGTTTGCATCCATGGCAAATAACAATGGAAGCGCTTTTGCGGGGTTGAATGCCAACACTGTTTTCTACAACTATCTCGGTGGTATTGCGATGCTCGTTGGCCGATTCAGTGTCATAATCTCCGTGTTGGCAATAGCCGGAAGCATGGCGCACAAGAAGATATCTCCTCCGTCGCCGGGCACATTTCCAACGGACGGACTGCTTTTCCTGATCTTGCTGATCGGTGTGGTGTTGATCGTGGGTGCGTTGACGTTTTTCCCGGTTCTTGTGCTGGGGCCCATTGTCGAGCATCCGTTGCTACATGTCGGGCGCACATTCTAAACTAGGAGACACGATGCATGCGAAACATAAACAATTGTTTGATCCAGTCCTGATAAGGCAGGCGATACGAGAATCATTCAGGAAACTCGACCCGCGAGCGCAATGGCAGAATCCAGTCATGCTCGTGACTGAGGTTGTTGCCGGATTATGCACTCTTGTGCTGATCAGGGACGTCTTCTCGTTGTCACTCTCCTGGTTCACTGTTCAAATCACAGCGTGGCTTTGGTTGACAGTGCTATTTGCCAACTTTGCCGAAGCACTCGCAGAAGGGCGAGGGAAAGCCCATGCCGATACACTCAGGAAGACGAGGACACAAACCATAGCGCGTCGAATCAAAGACGAGAGAGAAGAACGCGTAAAAGCGGGGGAACTTAAGCGTGAAGACTTGGTGATTTGCGAAACAGGTGACGTCATTCCCTCCGATGGCGAGGTTGTGGAAGGAATCGCGTCAGTGGACGAATCTGCCATCACGGGCGAATCCGCTCCCGTAATCCGTGAAAGCGGAGGTGACAGAAGCGCCGTAACGGGCGGGACAAAGGTGCTAAGCGACAGAATAGTGATCAGGGTTACATGTGAACAGGGAAACACGTTTATGGACAGGATGATTGCGCTTGTCGAGAACGCAAGTCGTCGCAAGACGCCGAATGAGATTGCGCTTGGACTGCTGCTCACGGGAATGACTGTTGTGTTTCTCGTGGCAGTCTGCACGTTACCGGCGTTTGGTCGATACAGTGAACATGCGGCCGGTCAGCAAAATGCCGTCAGACTGAATTTGCCTGTTCTGGCTGCCCTTCTCGTCTGCCTGATCCCAACAACGATCGGAGCTTTGCTCAGCGCCATAGGCATCAGCGGTATAGATCGTTTGATGAGACGTAATGTTCTTGTGACGAGCGGTCGCGCGGTGGAGTCAGCCGGAAACATTGACGTCCTTCTGTTAGATAAGACCGGAACAGTGACACTCGGCAGCCGCATGGCGACAGCCTTTACGCCGGCACATGGCGTCTCAGTGGAGCATCTTGCCGACATGGCACAGTTAGCATCGCTCTCAGATGAAACCCCAGAAGGAAGGTCTATTGTTGTTCTTGCCAAGAGGGATTTCATGCTTCGGGGACGCGACATTGCTCCTGCGCACATGCACTTTGTCCCTTTCACCGCGCAGACCCGAATGAGCGGTGTTGATATTCCGGCGGATGACGATCATTCGGCCCGATGTATTAGGAAGGGCTCTGCTGATGCGATTAGACTGCATGTTGACAAGATGGGCGGGATATTCCCTGAAGAGGTGGCAGGAATCGTTCGAGATATATCTCGGAACGGCAGTACTCCCTTGGTCGTCAGCGATGACCGAACCATTCTGGGCGTCATTGAACTCAAGGACGTAGTCAAAGGTGGCATCAAGGATCGATTCGCCGAACTACGCCGAATGGGCATTCGTACGGTGATGGTAACCGGCGACAATGCTCTCACGGCATCCGCTATTGCGGCGGAGGCCGGTGTTGACGACTACATGGCTCAAGCGACGCCTGAACAGAAACTGAACCGGATTCGCGAAGAACAGGCGGCAGGACATCTCGTAGCAATGACAGGCGATGGAACCAATGACGCTCCTGCGCTGGCTCAAGCGGATGTGGCTGTAGCGATGAACAGCGGCACACAGGCCGCTCGCGAAGCAGGCAACATGGTGGACCTTGATAGCAATCCAACAAAGTTGATCGACATTGTGGAAACGGGAAAACAATTACTGATGACACGTGGCGCATTGACAACCTTCAGCATAGCAAATGATGCGTCGAAGTATTTCGCTATATTGCCGGCCATGTTTGGAGGGCTGTATGCAGGTACGGGACTTGTCGGCCCCTTGGCGAAACTCAATATTATGCGTCTAGTATCGCCCGAGAGCGCCATTCTTAGTGCTGTTATTTTCAACGCGCTTATCATCGTCGCGCTTATCCCGTTGGCGCTTCGCGGTATCCGTTACAGACCGATGGGTGCAAGCGCAATCCTGAAACGTAATCTGTTGATTTATGGTGTGGGTGGCCTGATTGCTCCATTCATTGGAATCAAATTGATTGATATCACTGTAAACTGGATGAGGTTGATATGACAGCGTTTCGAATGTTGATCGTCTTGTCTCTACTGACTGGCTTGCTGTACACCATGGTCGTGACTGCCGTAGGCCACGTCCTATTTCCACGTCAGACACAGGGCAGTCTCGTTACAAGGAATGGTCAGGCGGTTGGGTCGGAATTGCTCGCACAACGATTTATGAGCCCCCGCTACTTCTGGCCGAGGCCGTCTTCTGCAGATTTTGCGACCGTACCGTCAGGCGCAAGCAACAAAGGCCCCACGAGTGAGGACCTGCGGAGAACTGTCATCACGAGAATTGACATGGCGGCCGGCACGAACGAGACAGCGGGATTACACTGGGCGCCTCGGGACTTGCTTTATTCTTCGGGGAGCGGCATTGATCCGCACATAAGTCCGGAGGTGGCGCGGTTCCAGATTCATCGTGTTGCCGTAGAAAGGCAAATGCCTGAAGTCGTAATTGCCGGTCTGGTGACGTCTGTCACTGAAGGACCCCAACTGTGTTTCCTGGGAGAATCACGGGTGAATGTTTTAAAACTAAACCTAATGCTTGATAGTCTGGATTCTCCTTGAAAAGAGAGCCCAAAGGGGATATTTTCGAAACATGACACGAATTGAAGGCCCAAACCCTGATGAGTTGCTTGCTGCGCTGAAGAAAGAAGAATCGCAGCAGAGACGCGGCGCGCTCAAGGTGTTCCTTGGAATGTGTGCAGGCGCCGGCAAGACCTATGCCATGCTCGAGTCAGCGCAGAAGGCTAAGAAGGCTGGAATCGATGTGGTTATCGGCTATGTTGAGACCCACGGACGCAAAGAAACAGATGCGTTAAAGGAAGGTATTGAGGTCGTTCAGCGCAGGGCAACAGTCTATCGAGGTGTCACTCTAACCGAGATGGATCTGGACGCACTGTTGAAGAGGCATTCGCAACTCGTGTTGGTTGACGAACTGGCGCATACAAATGCGCCTGACTCGCGGCACCCAAAGAGATATCAAGATGTTCTTGAATTGCTTGATGCGGGAATAGATGTCTTTACGACCCTCAATGTTCAGCATGTAGAAAGTCGCACGGATACCGTGCGTGAAATAACCGGCGCACAGATTCAGGAGACTGTACCGGACACAGTTCTGGGCGAGGCAGAGATCGAACTAGTGGATCTATCTCCGGAGGAACTGCTGCAACGACTATCCGAAGGCAAGGTTTATTTGCCGGAACAGGCCGCCACTGCATCCACCAACTTCTTCCGTGAAGGCAACTTGGTTGCATTACGTGAAATGGCTTTACGCCTGGCCGCGGAGAAAGCCGGGCAGAATGTTCGTGAATACATGCGGTCAAAGCAGATTTCCGGACCATGGAAGCTCGGCCCCCGTCTCTTGGTAGCCGTGAGCGCGAGCCCGCATTCCGAACAGATGATTCGATGGACAAGACGAATGGTTGACAGCCTGGGATGTACCTGGATTGCCGCGCACGTCGAGACATCTCACGTACTATCTGAAGAGGAACAATCCCGGTTGACTCGGCACATGGAACTGGCTCGGTCACTTGGGGCGGAAACGCGCTCGACGGCGGATGACGATGTCGTGGCCGGTCTGCTTCGTGTCGCTCGAGAGCAGAACGTAACGGAGATAGTGGTAGGCAAACCTACTGGGATCTGGCCCTTCGGAATCCTGCGAAGTGCACATTTTCTGAACCGATTGATTCGGGAGAGTGGAAATATAGGTTTACACGTGATGAGAACCGAAGAAAGCAGCAATTTAAGGGCGCATCTTAGTCATTTTCTCTCTAGGGAGGCGGGATGGCGTCAATATTTGCAGGCCTTGCTCGGAGTGAGTCTTGTCACGCTTATCAATATGGTCTTGGATGTCTTTGTTGGTCCGCGATCAACGGGTCTCGTCTACTTGATGACCGTTGTTCTCATGGCGCTGTTTCTGTATCGTGGCCCTGTCTATCTCACGGCGGCAACCAGCGCACTCCTGTGGAACTACTTCTTTTTGCCCCCGCGGATGACGTTCCATATCGACAATATCGACGATATGATGATGTTCTCCATGTACTTCATTGTGGCGCTGGCAATGGGGCATCTGATCAGCAGATTGAGGGCGAAAGACAGGATGGACCGGCGGCGTGAGGAGCGTGCAACGGCGATGTACATGCTTACTCTTGAACTCGGAGACGCGTCCTCCTGGGAGGATATTGTACGTGCGGCGGTAAGTAATGTGGAACGTACCTTTACGGCAAAAGGTGCGCTACTATTGCCTGACGTATCCGGGAAACTGCGAAGCGATTTACCGGAACGGGAATATGGTGCTGCTGTGTGGGCGTTTGAACACATGCAAGCAACCGGCCGTTTTTCCGATACCCTACCCATGGCGGACGGAATGTACTTCCCCCTTCGTACAACGGGTAATGCACTTGGCGTATTGCGACTTCAATGGCAACAGAAGTCACCCCCAACTATTGATCAACGATCTATGCTGGATGGTTTTGTGCGGCACATTGCGCTCGTAATTGATCGCCAGAGATTGCGTGAAATGAAAGCACAAACAAAGGTGCTGGCGGAGTCTGAGCGCCTGAGTCAGGCTCTTTTGAACGCCGTATCGCATGAATTGCGAACACCAATAGCAGCCATCGTAACCGCCACAAGTGGTCTCGATATCGGCACCAATCCCGCCGTGCATAAGGCCATGGTCAATGAAATCCGCCAAGCTGGCGAGAGGTTGAACCGACTAGTTGCCAACCTGCTGGACATGGCCAGACTCGAATCCGGACATGTGACACCTCATATGGACTGGTGTGACGTGAGTGATCTAATCAATGCCGCATTGAAAAGAGTAACAACCGAGTTGGCAAATCGAACGGTATCTGTAAATATTGAGGTTGCGACACCGCTTGTGCGCGTCGATTTTCGGCTGATTGAACAAGCACTTGTGGATTTATTGCTCAACGCGGCGATGCATACGCCGCATGGAAGTCCTGTGGAAGTATCAGCACATGTAAAAGAGCATAGCGTAGTGATAACGGTTGGCGACCATGGAACAGGCTTGGCTGCGGAAGCGTTGCCGCGTATTTTCGACAAGTTCTATCGAGCGCCTGGCGCAGTTGCAGGAGGAACAGGACTTGGCCTTTCAATTGTGAAAGGTTTTGTAGAGGCAAATGGAGGCAGCATTCAGGCGGCCAACAGACCTTCCGGCGGGGCCATGTTCAGCGTCGCGTTACCATTGCAGGAGCAACCCATCGTATGAAGGACGAAGTCAAAAAGAAGTTTCTGGCGTTGATTATTGACGATGAAGTGCAGATCCGACGTCTTCTGCGTGTGACGCTGGAGGCAAACGGCTACACGGTTATTGAATCTGTGAATGGTCAGGACGGGCTGGTTGAAGCTGCGTCCCGGCGGCCGGATATTGTCATACTCGATTTGGGGCTCCCGGACTTGGATGGCGTAGCTGTCTTGAAACGTCTCAGGGAATGGAGTCGGATTCCTATTCTTGTGCTTTCCGTCCGCGAGCGCGACCAAGACAAGATTGCCGCCTTGGATAACGGTGCCGACGACTATGTGACAAAGCCCTTTAGCACACCGGAACTCCTGGCGCGGTTGCGTGTTGCCATGCGACATGCCAGCCCTGCGGAAGAGCAGAAAGTCTTCCGAAACGGAGAACTGGAGATTGACTTTGTCAATCGTTCGGTCACGCGAAATGGCAAGGCAGTGAAATTGACGGTGACTGAATATTCTCTCCTTCGGCTTCTTGCCTGCAATGTCGGCAAGGTGTTGACTCATCGCTATATCCTGAAAGAAGTATGGGGGCCAAATGCTGTGGACCAGACGCATTACCTTCGAGTCTACGTGGCAAGATTACGCGAAAAGATTGAATCTGAACAGTCAAGGCCTGCCATGCTCATGACGGAAGCTGGCATTGGGTACCGTTTTATGAGCGAGTCACAGGGATAACAAACTGTCCGGCGTTTAAATATTCGAGTAACAATCGGTTGACCGGACGTTACGCCCGTGCTTCAAGGGACGCCCGGATCGCTTCGAAAATCAAAGTAGCCGTTTGACTGCAAAGGCTTTTCCGGAATGCGACTTGAGATATGCTTCGAATGCCAATACCTTGTTCTTGTCTTTGAATGCGCAGTGGAAGAGCAGTTTCCACGGACAGCGGGTTATCAAACGAACCGTTTGTGCCAGAAGGCGTGTCCTGAACCAGTCTTGAAGTAACGTTCGAGTGCGATGGCTGTTTGCTCATCGCACACGGCAATGTACGCAATAAGTTCCCAAGGACAAAAGCGGGCGGTTGACGGCACGGATCCTGAATTGTGAACAGCAAGACGGGCATTGACGTCTTCAGTGTGACCTACATAGGTCTTGACGGAGCGACTGAGGCTTCTGAGGAAATAGACGTAGTACATGTTGATTCCTGCCCTCCTACGCACTGCGCTCCGCTTGTGCTACGAAGGGCGCCATCCTTCAATCCCTTGCTGTTTAAACCTGCTTAATCCTTCCATGGCCTGCCCTTCTTCGCTGTGCGGCTAAAGCCTTGAGCTTCGAATGGCCAGCCATCCGTAGCTCAAGTCCCGATCGCGAAGCGTATCGGGACGCAGCGCGAAGGATGGCGGGAGCGACGGGGCTCGAACCCGCAACCCTCAGATCGACAATCTGATGCGCTAACCAATTGCGCCACGCCCCCTCAAATTAGAAGAATCCAAATAGTAGAGATTTGTTTATTGTTATCAAGCGTAAAAAACACAAAGCAGGGAATTTTATCGCCTCACCCTATTCTTCATCCATGAACTTCCGCATCTGCTTCTTTTCCGATTGTTTATGCTTATCGGCAAGCATCTTGTCCTTCTGCCTGCGAGAACGCCTTCTTTTCTGACGCCGGATCTTTTCCTGCTTCTGCATTCTTGCGCTTTTTTCGCCATTTATACGCTCTTCTATACGATCACACAACTCACGCCGGGCAAAAAAACGGTTAAGCGCCCTCGCCCTTGTCTTCTGACACTTTACCTCTATTCCCGTTGGAATATGGCGTAAATAAACGCAGGATGAAGTTTTGTTAAGCTTCTGCCCGCCCTTCCCGGAACCAAGAATGAACTTTTCAACCAAATCATGATCGTTAATGTTCAAAGACTTCATCCGGCCGGCAATCTGTTCCTGCTTGGCTATATTAACATATTCGCTCATAATCAAAAATATCCTTTAATACAACTTCGTATAATAACCAATATCATTCATTTCATCAAGAAATCATGAAACATACAAAAACTCTACCTGAAATGCCGCGCATTTTCCATCACAACATCCCCGGCCCAAAACCGTTACAATTTTTTTAATACAAAACTTGACCATCAGAGCTTTGAAGATGTATTCTCCATTTTCCATTTTGACTTGTAATTCACAAGTGCTGGGTTTGGGAATAACTAAGCAAAAAACAGAAAGGGTATCACTATGATCGTATCCACAAAGTCTTTGTTCAAACACGCCTATGGAAAATACGCCGTCGGTGCCTATAACATCAATAACGCCGAACAGATTATGGGACTTTTCAGAGGCAATATCGACAGCCAGGCCCCGTTTATAATTCAACTCTCAAAAGGCGCGCGTTCTTACACCGATAAAAGACTGCTCGAAGCAATGATACGTGCCACCGAAACCATTTTCGACAAGGCTATCTTCGCCGTTCACCTTGACCACGGCGATGAAGCAACATGCATGGACTGCATCGCCAGCGGCTTTTACAGCTCTGTTATGATTGATGCCAGCCATGAAAGTTTCGATAATAACATCGCAACAACAAAACGTATCGTTAATGCCGCTCACGCGAAAGGCATTTCCGTAGAAGCCGAACTCGGCCAGCTCGGCGGTGTTGAAGAACACGTTTCGGTCAGCGAAGCAAACGCCAAACTGACAGACCCCGATCAGGTCAAGGAATTTGTACAGCGTTCAGGCTGTGACAGCCTGGCTTGCGCGATAGGAACCAGTCATGGGGCATACAAGTTCCAGGGATCCCAGTCATTACATTTCGACGTGATCAAAAAAATTCAGGAACTTCTGCCCGGCTTCCCTCTCGTCATGCACGGTTCCAGTTCCGTGCCGCAAGATGAAGTGGAGCGGATCAACAAGGCCGGCGGCTCGATGAAGGGAGCCAAAGGTGTTGATGAAACACAGATAAGCAAGGCCGCCAAGATGGGCGTCGCCAAGGTAAACATAGACACGGACGGACGGCTGGTATGGTGCCGCGTGCACAGGGAAAGCTTCCGCGACAATCCGGAAAACTTTGATTTGCGTCCTCCCGGAAAAATTTTCATGACGGAATACGCCAAATATATCGTGCATAAAAATGAAGTTCTGGGCAGTGCCGGACAACTCGAATCACTGCGGAAAAGCTTATAATTATTGAATGTTTGCAAGAGAAAGGCTGAGAAATGTCAGAGAAAAACATGGTAATGATAGACGGAAACACCGCGGCGGCAATGGTTGCGCACGCGGTTAGCGAAGTGTGCGCAATTTACCCGATAACACCATCATCAGCTATGGGCGAAAGCGCGGATGAATTCAGCGCCGCCGGAATCAAAAATATCTGGGGAACAATACCCGCCGTGGTGGAACTGCAGTCAGAAGGCGGAGCCAGCGGCGCGGTTCACGGCGCGCTAACATCAGGCGCACTCTCCACAACATTCACAGCGTCACAAGGTCTCCTGCTGATGATCCCGAATATGTTCAAGATCGCCGGCGAACTGACAAGCACTGTGATCCATGTCTCCGCGCGTTCACTGGCCTGCCAGGCCCTTTCGATCTTCGGCGATCACTCCGATGTAATGGCCGTGCGATCAACCGGATTCGGACTAATTGCTTCGTCCAACGTTCAGGAAATAGGCGACATGGCCCTTATAGCTCACGCCGCCACCCTTGAGGCAAGGGTTCCCCTGATCCATTTCTTTGACGGATTCAGAAGCTCCCATGAAGTTCAAAAAACAGAAATGGTGACCCGCGAAACCATAAGAGCAATGATTGACGACAAATTGGTCATAGCACACCGCGCGCGCGGATTGTCGCCGGATAGACCAATGATTCGCGGAACCGCCCAGAACCCGGATGTCTATTTTCAGGGACGCGAGACCGTTAATAAGTACTACAACGCCACACCCGGCATCATCCAGAAACACATGGACAAATTAGCCAAACTGACAGGCAGACAATACAAACTATTCGACTATGTCGGCGCTCCTGACGCTGAAAATATAATCATTATAATGGGTTCAGGCGCGGAAACCGCTCACGAAGTTGTGGAGTATATGAATTCAAAAGGCTCGAAAAACGGTCTGATTAAGGTGCGCCTATACCGTCCATTCGACGCGAAAGCATTCGCAGAAGCCATTCCTGCAACGGTAAAATCCATTGCCGTACTCGACAGGACAAAAGAACCGGGCGCGCTCGGCGAACCTTTGTATGTTGACGTGCGCACAGCCCTCGGCGAAGCACTGGATTCCGGCTGGCTGAAATCTGGAAAATATCCAACAACCGTCGGCGGCCGATACGGCTTGAGTTCAAAGGAATTTACTCCAGCCATGGTCAAGGCTGTCTTTGACAATCTTTCCGCCAAGACACCGAAAAATCATTTCACCGTAGGCATAAACGACGACGTGACTTTCACCAGTCTTAACGTGGACCCGTCATGGAATATTGATCATCCCGGCAGAATAGAAGCAATGTTCTACGGGCTCGGATCCGACGGAACAGTAGGCGCTAACAAGAATTCGATTAAGATAATCGGTGACGACACAGACAACTACGCGCAGGGATATTTTGTTTACGATTCCAAAAAAGCCGGCGCAATGACTGTCTCCCATTTGCGGTTCGGGCCCCATACAATCCGGAGCCCCTATCTCTGCACAAAGGCGGATTTTGTGGCATGCCACAATTTTTCCTTTATTGAAAAATACGACATGCTCTCCAACGCCAAGCAGGGCGCGGTGTTCCTTCTTACCAGCCCGTATTCCGCTGATGAAATCTGGAATTATATACCGGACGAAGTCGCCCGTCAGATCATAGACAAAGAAATCAAGTTCTACGTTATTGACGCCATAAAGCTGGCAAAAGACCTCGGGCTGGGCGCCAGGATCAACACCATAATGCAGACGTGTTTCTTCCAGATATCAGGCATTTTAACGCCCGACAAGGCAATTGAAGCTCTTAAGAATGCCATCAAGAAAACTTACGGCAAGAAGGGTGAAAAGATCATTGAAATGAACTTCAAAGCTGTTGACGGCGCGCTTGCCGCCCTTCATCAAGTGAAGGTGCCTGCAAAGCCGGCAGGCAAATCGCACATGCTGCCGACCGTACCGGCACACGCCCCTGAATTCGTGAAGAAAGTCACTGCAACGATCATGGAACAAAAAGGCGATTCCCTCCCGGTAAGCGCCATGCCGGACGACGGCACATGGCCCACCGCGACAACCCAATATGAAAAACGAAATATCGCCGTGGAGATTCCAAACTGGAACCCGGCTCTCTGCATACAATGCGCACAGTGCGCGCTCGTATGCCCACACGCGGCAATACGAACAAAAGTATACAAGCCTGAAGCTTTGAGCAAGGCTCCCGCCAAGTTCAAATCAGCCGACGCCAAGGGCAAGGAATTTGCCAGCATGAAATTCACAGTTCAAATCGCGCCGGAAGACTGCACCGGTTGCGGCGTGTGTGTTGACAGATGCCCGGGCCGCGAAAAAGATCCCGCGACAAAACAGGAAACAGGGAAACGCGCTATTATGATGGCTGATCAAATCCCGCTTCGTAAAGACGAGGCCGAAAACTTCGCGTTTTTCCTTAACATTCCGGACACAGACCCAGCCCTCTTTAACCGGTCAACCGTAAAGGGAAGTCAGCTATGCCGTCCGCTGTTTGAATTTTCAGGCGCCTGCGCCGGCTGTGGCGAAACCGCCTATGTCAAACTGCTGTCACAGCTTTTCGGCGACCGCGCCATGATCGCCAATGCGACAGGATGTTCATCAATATACGGCGGCAACCTCCCCACCACACCGTATTGCGTCAGACCTGACGGCAGAGGGCCGGCATGGTCAAATTCACTATTCGAAGATAACGCAGAATTCGGATTCGGCATGAGACTGGCAGTTGACAAATTCAACGCTTACGCGCTGGAACTGGCGGAAAAACTTCTGACTGATTCAACATCATGCAAAGAAATTTCCGCGGACCTGCTTAAGTCTATCCGTGACGCGGATCAATCGAGTCAAATTGCGATAGAACAGCAGAGAGCGCGCGTGGCTGACCTCAAGAGCCAGCTTTCAAAATGCAAGTGCGACACATGCGACCAGATGTTGTCGGTAGCTGATTATCTCGTCAAGAAATCAATATGGATTCTCGGCGGCGACGGATGGGCTTACGATATAGGATACGGCGGTCTTGATCATGTTCTGGCCTGCGGGCGGAACGTCAACGTGCTGGTTCTTGACACTGAAGTTTACTCCAACACCGGCGGGCAGGCGTCAAAATCAACGCCCATGGGCGCGGTCGCGAAATTCGCCACATCGGGCAAGCCGTCCATGAAGAAAGATCTCGGCATGATATCAATGACATACGGCAATATTTATGTCGCGCAGGTTTCACTGGGAGCCAACCCGAATCAGGTGGTAAAGGCTTTTGTTGAAGCTGAAGCGTATAACGGACCTTCATTAATTATCGCTTACTCTCATTGCATAGCGCAGGGAATAGACATGACTTACGGCCTGCAGAATCAGAAGGAAGCCGTACAGTCGGGTCACTTCCCTCTTTACAGATACAATCCGGAGCTCACTGTACAGGGCAAAAATCCGCTAACAGTAGACAGTCCGGCGCCTACAATGAAATTCAGCGAACACGCGTTGAAGGAAAACCGGTTCAAGATGCTGACCAAGACATATCCGGAAAACGCGAAAGCGCTGATGGAAATGGCAGACAAGAAGGTGTCGGCAAAATATGATCTCCTGCAGAAGCTGGCAGGCCTTGATCCCTGCGTGTAAAACACAAAAGAGGTTGCGTAAAAAACTGCGGATGAATTTTTCTAAAAACTAAATATGTAGTGACACTTATGTCAAAAAAAACAAAAAGGGCGGATCTAAATGAATGCTGGAAGAACGCGGCACCTTAGCAGGTGCACGGCAGTTGTATTATTCTGTGTTGTAATATGTTTATTTTCCCTGAGCGTAACCGGAGGCAGCAATGGCGGTAATGAAGATCCAGATCAGGACGGGTTTTCCACTCAGGTCGAACGTGCGCTTGGCACGGATCCGCTAAACAGAGAATCGCACCCCACCCTCGCAGACAATGCGTACAAGATAATGGCTTATTGGCCGTTAGGCACGAACTCTACCGAGGCGTTAGGCAGTGGATTGGACGGTACACTTAAAAATGGCGCGGCGTTTTCCGATTCCGCTGTGTGGATGGACGGAAGAGATGATTACGTAAATTTCGGGAATAGCGAGAACCTCAGTATCACTGGTAGTATCTCCATCTGCGCCTGGATGAAACCTGAAGACCGGCGCGAAATGGCACGGCTCTGGGGTAAATTTCAGAACGACGACAAAAAACGGGAATACAGTGCGTTTTTGTCGGCGGATCGGCTGTGGCTGTTTCTTTCAGAAGACGGCAGTCCATGTTTCGGCAGGACCATTCTGAAATTCACAACATCCCGCATCGCGGAAAGACGGCAATGGCGTCACATTGCCATGACATGGAATGCGGCTCTGGGCACGAAAGGGCTGACAAGCTATGCTGATGGACAGAAACAAAGCATGATCACCCTCGCCTACTCCGACATGACAACTCTGAACAATAGCGATGCCGACCTGACGCTTGGCGCTTATGACATCAGGGAACTGCGAGTAGGCCGCAGAAAGATTGAGGTGGTGAACAATTCATTCAACGGTTCAATGTCGCAACTGATTCTATGCGATGCAGTGCTTACGGATCTGGAAATGAAAGAGCTTTATTTACTCGGCAGAACGAGTGATTTACGCGGGTATTTGGACAAAGATTACGATCAGGACGGGATGCCAGACTGGTGGGAGCGGAAAAAATTCGGAGACGTAAGCCACGCGGCTGACGGAGATTATGACAGCGACGGTTTAAGCAATATAGAAGAATTCCGGAGAAAGACCG
>JBFZFB010000044.1:0-6273 GCA_041306605.1 Lentisphaerota bacterium
AAAACTGCGAAACATGGTGAAAAAGATTGAACATTGAAAAAATATTATCCTGTAATCCTGTCTAAATATTTTCTTCGGATGGCTAAATAGATACGTTATGTGATTGGAATGAGGTTTTAAGGGGTGATGCCAAAAAAATTGTTTTGGCTGTACTTTGGCCAATGTTTTCTGTTAATTTAGGTTTCATGAAAGCAGTAAGTTTATTTTTTCTATGTTGTGTATGCCTGATTATGACGGTTTCTTGCCGCAGGCATGATTACCGTACAGTTAATATTTATGTGCCCGCCATGACAAATGAAGCCACCGCTCAAGTGGTTGGAACCGCGCTGTCCAAGGTGGAAGGTGTGAACGGGCAGGGGATGCAATTGGATATTCCAAAAATGACAGTTACTTTGACATACGATAGTCTGGTGACGGCTCTCAAAAATATAGAATTTGCTGTTGCTGAAGCCGGATATGATGCTTTCACTCTTGATAAGAACGGGCGTCCGACACGAGGTGTGCCTGCCAGCGCGTTGCGAAAGATAGAGTAATCTGAAAACACTATGATAAGATATCGCGGCTGGCAGTGTATGTTTTATCAAAGGTTCCGAATATAATTCGTATCACAGACGGATGAATGCGCTTATTGATCAGTTTCTTGACTATGTACTGCTTGAACGCGGGTTGAGTGAAAACACGCGCAAGGCTTATTATGCTGATCTTGAAAGTTTTTCCTCTTTCCTGTCTTCCAACAGAATCAAGTCTTTTAATTCAGTTGAGAGAAAACACATATTGAATTATTTGATGGCTGAAAAGGAAAGAGGGCTTGCTGTCAATTCGATTTCAAGACATCTTGTAGCCATAAAAGTTTTTTTCAGTTATCTTCAGCGTGAAGGCATGCTGGCCCGTAATGCCGCCGAGTCAATGGATTCCCCTAAATTATGGAAAATTCTTCCGGGTGTATTGTCGGTCAAAGAAGTTGAAAGGATGCTGAACGTGCCTATTGGGGACGACAGGATTTCCATGAGAGACAAAGCCTTGCTGGAATTATTATATGCCACTGGAATGAGAGTTTCCGAGCTAACCGAACTCAAAATTACCAATATACACCTTGATTCCGGCTATATCCGTTGCAGGGGGAAAGGCAATAAGGAACGGGTGATTCCATTTGGCGAGAAAGCCCGACTGCATCTGGTGCGGTATCTTGAGGAAACCAGAAAAGATTTCGTTATCGGCGATGAAGACAAGCAGGCGGTCAAATCAGAAAGTGGCGAACAGTATGTGTTTCTTACCTATCGGGGAAAAAAATTTTCACGGAAGGGCATTTGGAAATTGATAAAAAACTACAGCCGTCGTGCGGGAATAACAAAGACTGTTTCTCCGCACACATTAAGGCATTCTTTTGCAAGTCATTTGCTTGCAAACGGAGCCCCGTTAAGGGTAATACAGGAGATGCTTGGGCATGCGGATATAGGAACTACTCAGATTTACACTCATGTTGATCAAGGGCGGTTAAGATCTGTGCATGCGCAGTATCATCCGCGAGCTTAATCAGGAGAAATATATATGATTAAATTAGGCAGAATGGGTAATCCTTACAAGAAGCTGGAGGCCAGCCTCGGGTACAGGTTCCGGCACAGAAGTCTACTGGATACGGCACTGACGCATCGTTCGTTCCGTTTTGAGAACGAAGATGTGGTGAAAGATAATCAACGTATGGAATTTCTGGGTGATGCGGCGCTTGGTCTGGTTGTAGCTGATTGTTTATGCAAGATATTACCCGATGATGATGAGGGAATAATGACTGCTTACAGGAGTCAGATTACAAACGGGAAGACATTGACGCGGCTTGCCTCAGAGATAAAACTTGGCGATTATATTAAAATGGGGAAGGGTGAAAAAAGGACTGGCGGTGCTACGCGGGCTTCGAATCTGGAAGACGCGTTAGAGTCTATTATCGGCGCTGCTTTTCTTGATGGTGGCATTGCGGCAGTGGGGAAAATATTCAAGCGATTATTCCTTCCGGTAGTTGGAAACTTGAAGGATATATGGCATGGCAATCCGAAAGGCAGGTTGCAGGAATACACGCAACGTCATTGGAAAAAGAGCCCTCAATATCGTCTGGTTAGAAGGGATGGTCCGGCGCACGCCACGGTTTTCAAGGTGGAAGTTACCCTTGATAGCGGCATAAAAGGTGTCGGGGTGGGGCACAGTAAACAGGAGGCCGAAGCTGAATCGGCCGCTCACGCTTTAGCGCAATTGGGCGATGCGGTCGCGAGCCGGAGAAACAAGGCATGATGCTCTGTTTTCCCTTGAGAGGCGCAGTCTTATTGGGTATTCATGCTCATTTAACGTGCAAGATGTTTGACAATGTCATGGGATATGTCTAAATTTCCCCCTTTGATTATCACGGTGGGCCGTTAGCTCAGCTGGCAGAGCAGCGCCCTTTTAAGGCGCGGGTCGACGGTTCGAATCCGCCACGGCTCACCATTTTTCCTTGTAAGCATTAAGCCATTTGCAAAAGGCATTAGAAGGAGAGTTTGACGTGACACCTGTCCTGTCGGATGATGGGATGTCATGTCGAACCAGTCCTATCGAACCTGTCATGTCGAATGACGTGATGATGGGATGACGTAATAACTGACATGACCAGCCTTATCGTGTTAATCTTTGGGGCAGAAAGCCAAAGGGATGGAACATGAAAGATATAACAGAAAAGATCATTGGTTGTGCACACAAGGTCTATAATGAAATGGGCTTTGGCTTTCTGGAATCTGTATACGAGAAATGTTTGTTGCCGGGACTTCATCGGGCAGGGCAAAAGGCGCTTTAGATGAGTTGGCACTGTAAAAACTGCGAAACATGGTAAAGAATATTGAACATTGAAAAATATTATCCTGTTATCCTGTCTAAATATTTGAAAATATTTTCTTCGGATGGCTAAATAGATACTTTTTTCCTTGCTCATGAAATTTCTAAAAACAATCAGGCATATAGTTGAATTAATTCCGCTTTGTCTGTTTTTCTGCATAGTACCTTTTATGCCGCGTAAGTTGGTTTTAAAGATATCGCGATGTATTGGGGCGTTTGCGTTTCATGCGTGCGGCAGATTTAAAAAAGTTGCCATGGCAAACCTTGATCTTGCTTTTGGCGGCGACCTGACGCAGGAAGCCAAAACGGCAGTGGCGGTGAAATCTTTTCAGACAGCATGTCTTATGTTTCTGGATATTTTCTGGTTCAGCGTTTTTAACAGCAGAAGAATTTCTGCATGGGTTACAATGGATTCCTCGTGCGATCATTTTTTCAAGGCCAGTCCGGGTATTATTGTTTCCGCACATATGGGTAATTGGGAGATAATGGCGCAAGCTGTCGCATTGCACGGGCATCCATGCTTGACAGTTGTGGCGCCATTGGAAAACCCGTTTGTGGATAAAATAATGAACCGTTTCAGGAGAATGACAGGGCAACAGGTCAAGGAACGACAAGGTGCCGTCAGGGCATTGATGACATGCCTCAAGAAAGGCGGGAAAATAGCGTTAGTGCTGGATCAGAATACTCACCCGCGGGATGGCGGCATTTTTGTGCCATTTTTCGGGGTGGATGCGCCGGTATCCAAGGCGGCGGCGTCATTACAGATTCATACGGGCGCTGATATTGTGTTAACCTATTGTTTGGCCATGGATGATGGGTTGTATAAGATATGTTCATTGCCGCCACTGCAGTTAAACGGTAAAGATCCCCATTCTGAGAAAAGTGTAACATGCGCCATTACCAGCTTGATAGAGAGTGTTATACGGGAACATCCTGACCAATGGTTGTGGATTTACAAACGATGGAAATACATTCCGGCTGACGCATTGCCCGAAAAATATCCATTTTATGCTAAAAAGATAACGTAAACCACTGGCATGTGAATCAAGTATTTTGTAATGTATTCAGATAAAGAACGGAAACATAACTGACGGAGGATTTTTATGAAGATAGGGATTATAGGGGGTAGCGGCTTATACGAACTTGAATGCTTGAAGAATGTACGCGAAAAAAATATAACGACACCATTCGGCAAGCCGTCAGATGCCTATATATGCGGCAAAATTGGCCGTAATGAAGTGTATTTTCTTCCGCGTCACGGACGGGGACACCGAATTCTGCCGTCGGAAATAAATCACAAAGCGAATATTTTCGGATTTAAAAAAATGGGAGTGCAAAGAATCATTTCAATAAGTGCAGTAGGAAGTTTGAAAGAAAAACTGCGTCCGCGTGATATAGTGTTGCCTGACCAGTATTTTGACAGAACCAAAGGATCGCTGGAGCATACGTTTTTCGGAAACGGACTTGTGGCGCATATATCATTTGGTGATCCGACTTGCGCGGATTTAAGGAAGTGTATTGTAAAATCAGCCCGGGAAGTGCTGGCAGGACAGCCGAAATCAGGGGTGAGAATCAATGAATGCGGAACGTATGTCAATATGGAAGGGCCTGCTTTTTCCACGAGAGCTGAATCCAATCAGTATCGTAAGATGGGATTTGATGTTATAGGCATGACCAGTCTTCCTGAAGCAAAATTATGCAGGGAAGCGGGGATTTGTTATCAATCGATTGCCATGGTAACGGATTATGATTGCTGGCATGAGGCGGAAGAATCCGTTTCGGTTGACATGGTAATTGCGCATCTTATGGCGAATACAAAGTTGGCAAAAAGTATTTTAACAGTTTTGCTATCCAAAGATGCTGTTTCAAAACCGGCCTGCCACTGTTCTGATTCCTTGCGGCATGCGATTTTGACCAATAAAAAATCAATATCTTCTGGAATAAAAAAGAAGCTGGATATCATTATCGGTAAGTACGTGTAATTTCTGGTGTTCTCATGATACGGTCGGCCATGTCAGGAGCGATAGATTTGATTTATCCGCGGTTCTGTGCCGTGTGTGATGGTAGTGTTGAGTATGGCTTGCGGTATTTATGCTGGGATTGCCTGGCAAATGTGGATAAAGTGCAACCCCCGTTTTGCTCCGTCTGCGGTGACCCCGTGGATGGTATGATTGGGCATGAGTATATATGTTCATGGTGCTCGGAACGCCGTCCTTATTTTGATGTCGCGCGGTCTGCTGTACGTTATTGCGGCGGGATGAAAAAGATCATGCATGCGTTTAAATATGAAAATGCCAGTTATTTAAGCAAAGATCTTGCATCTTTGCTTGTAGCTTGTGTTGATACGCATTATTCTAATGCTTGTTTTGACGCGGTAGTGTTTGTTCCTCTGCACGCGTCAAAAGAAAGAAATAGAACATATAATCAGTCATACCTGCTGGCAAAGGATTTGGCTTCAAAAATGGGGTTGCCTGTGGTATCGACGTGTTTGAAAAGAGTGCGTGAAACTAAAACGCAGACCGGCATGAGCGCGAGACAGAGGATGTGGAATGTTCGAGACGCGTTTGATGTAAAGTGGAGTGAATGGGTGGAAGGGCGGCGTTTTCTTATGGTTGATGATGTTATGACAACCGGTGCGACAGTTGATGAGTGTGCCAAAGTTCTAAAACAGGCTGGAGCGGCGGGTGTAAGTGTTATAACTGTAGCAAGGGGGTAACTTTAAAGAGGTGTTGGATGGAACCTGCAAATAAGATAGAAATTCTGGCCAGGGGTATATGCTGTAAAAGCGGCAAGGTATTGCTCTGCCACAAAAAAGGCGCAGAGAACACTTTTCTTCCGGGTGGACATGTCGAGTTTATGGAGAAGGTTGAAGATGGACTATGCAGAGAGATAAAAGAGGAGATGGGCTTGCCGGCGAGTGTAATCCGGTTTCTAGGGGCTGTGGAGCATGGCTTTACGCAGGAAGGTGAACAGCATTGTGAAATAAATCTTATTTTCGAGGTTGAAATTGACAATATTGAAACCTCGAAAGATCCTGGTTCATGTGAAGACTACATCGAATTTTGCTGGGTTCCTCTTGATAAATTGGCTGAATTCAAATTAGAACCAGGTGTTTTGGTTGAAATACTGCCGTCATGGCTGGGCGGATGTGATAAAGTTGCGCGATGGCAAAGCACTTATTAGGATTTGAATTATTTGTAATGAATGTGATATAAGAAATCCTGCTCGATTGCCGGGGTGGCGAAATGGCAGACGCACCAGACTCAAAATCTGGCGGTGGCAACACCATGAGGGTTCGACTCCCTCCTCCGGCACCAATGAAAACACTGATAAAAAGCCTTTATATATAGGGTGTTTTAAGAATTAAGGCCTTTTCTCCTGTCTCTCTCTGTCATCTTGTGTCATCTCTTGTTTCATCTG
>JBFZFB010000045.1:0-10250 GCA_041306605.1 Lentisphaerota bacterium
CTATCGCGCCGCCGGCGAAATCAATCACGCCGGCAACATGAGTCGGCACTTCAACATTAACAATCTTCCCTCTTTTTTTCTCACTCGTAATCGTACGCGTCGGGAATGATATGCGTGTTGATCCGGTAACCCGCCTTGCCGGCCCCATAAGAGCAACAAGCGCCGTAAGATAATACGGCCCCATGTCAAACATGGGCCCGCCGCCGACTTCATAGTAAAACTCGGGATCAGGATGCCAGCTCTCGTGACCATGACACATCATAAACGCCGTCGCCGCCACAGGATCGCCAATTACACCATCATCAATAAGTTTGCGGCAAGTTTGTATACCAGCGCCCATAAAAGTATCAGGCGCGTTACCCACCAGCACCCTCTTGGCCTTTGCCGTGGCAAGAAGTTTCTTGCCCTGCGCCCGCGTCAGAGTGATCGGTTTTTCACAATGAACACTCTTGCCCGCTTTTACCGCTTTCATCGAAACACTGTAATGCGCTTTTGGAATTGTAAGATTGACAACTATTGATATTTGCGGATCTGCAAGCAGTTTTCTCACGGAAACCGCCTTGACACCCGGATATTTTTCCGCCATTGCCTTGGCACGCGCCATGTCAATATCTGCACAGGCAACAACTTCCAGCATATCGCTGAACGCACCGCACATATTCTGAAAATAAATACCACAAATATTGCCGCATCCAATAACGCCAACTTTTACTTTTTCCATAATAATTACACTCCTTTCACAACATCACTTTGCCGCCCAGAGCATCGCGCGCTGGACAATTTCCTTCGCCTGCGGAACTTCAAAATCTTTGAAAGTATGTCCCCAGCACGCCACAAACACCCTGCCCTTACCCCACTGTCTCGTGTAGGCAAAAGGCATAACCGTGCCCGCCGGATATTTATCTATTTCACCATACTTGCCACTGATTACCGACGTGCACAACACGTGACAGGCAGGATCATAATGAATGTAATACTGTTCCGTATCCTTCAACTCAAAATCCGTAATTCCTTTTGTCAATTCATGATTCTTATCAGTAATCTTGACATTGTAGGAAGGAATGCATCCTCCGGGATGCGAAACCCACTGGCCACCGGTCATAAACTGGTATTCGGTGTCTTCTCGAAATGAGTCAATTATTCCGCCATGCCAGCCTACAAGGCCGGTGCCGGCAGCCACTGCATCCGTCAGACCTTTTCTCTGCTCACCTGTAATCTTTCCACACGTCCAGCATGGAACCACAAGGCTCAATTCGCTCATCTTCTTCGCATCAAGATAAGAATCCAGCGTTGTACTTACCTCCACATCGAAACCCTTTTCCTTCAGCCAGGGAATAAATACTTCCACAGATTCTTTCGGCGTATGCCCGTCCCATCCACCCCACACTACCAATGCTTTTTTCATTTCTCCTCCATTATTATTTCATTAAACACTGATTACTTATACTTCGCCTTCAACGCGTGTCCTACTTTAGCGCTCTGACAAGCCAAATCCAATATATGAATAGGACGCCGCGCCCATTCAGCCGTAATGATCAGCTTCGTTCCCTTTGTCAGGTGATCGGCAATATTATGATATAGTTTCCATCCTGCACTCTCCGGATTGTTTATGCGGGTGGTAACCTTTTCCTCACCCTTGTGAACAGTGATTTCCGTCGCACCATAATCCAATATCATTGTCCCTTTCGTTCCGAGAACCTTGGTGACCTGCTGAGGCCGCTCCTCAATACAGGACTGCCGCAATGTGGACCAGGCACCGCTGGCATAGCGAACCACCACGAAACCTTCGTCTTCAATCGTGTCCTTCTTCCACTTCGTCTGATTCGCCCACACGCCCGATTTCAGATAGCCGCTGACCTCCACAATGTCAGACCGCACCATCTGCAACGTGTATTCCAGCAAATGAACACCCCAGTCATACAATATACCGCCGGAAATGGACTTACTGGACCGCCACCAGTCGCCCGGCTTTCCCCATCCGGCCCAGTCAACATCCACACGCACCACATCGCCAATCGTGCCGGCCTTCAGGTGCTTCATCGCACCCAGAATAATACCGTCCCAGTGACGGTTGTGATAAGTTGACAGAACAACCCCCCTCTTCTTTGCAGCCGCTATCATGGAATCGCATTCAGCTGTTGTAATTGCCATCGGCTTCTCCACTACAACATGCCGGCCGGCCTTGAGACACTTTGTTGCCAGGTCCGCGTGCGTGTTATGAGGGGTGATGAGCACTATAAGATTAACCTTTGACTTCTTCAGCATTTCTCCGACGTTGACATACGTTTCTATACCGGGAAAATCCTTACGGGCAACTTCCAGTCTGCTCTTGTCAACTTCACATACCGCCATGGGTGTCATCCCGGCCTTAACCATCTCGTTTAAATGATGTTTCCCCATGTTAAAGGCTCCGCCATAACCGATCACTCCAACCTTTATGTCCTTCGCCCTCTTGAATCGCTTCATACCCGCACCTGCCCCTTTCATCTGTTTAAAAACATTCATCGCCACTTCAATACATAAAAAATTAAGGAATAATGGTGTTGTTTGTAATACGGAATTGCAATGATTTTCGGATACGCGTTTTACGCCTTAAACAAAGGCTCTTTCGCAGTTTTGGAATAGCACCATCTTGCCTGTTATGCCGCTCCGACAGCCTTAAGCCACGACATCGCGATCAACGCATGACCCGCCCCAGTTGGATGAACTCCATCTGACGCCCAGTAAGACGGCTCACTTCTTTTTGCCGCATCAGCAAAAATACTATCCAATTTTACCATGACAGCACCGAATTCATCAGCCAGTTTATTCACTATTCTGATTCTCGGATCCAAGTCGCTCCGCCACTGCTTGCGGTCTTCAGGATAAGGTAAAACAAAAGGTTCCATTAAAATAAAACGCGCGTTCAGATTCTTCTTTGCTGATTCAAGTATTTGCCTGTACGAGTTCTCGTACGATTCCGCGGATGTTGGATCATTACCGTCAAACGCCCGCCAGGTATCGTTGATTCCTATCATGATCGATACCCAGCTGGGTTTAAGATCAATACAATCCTTCTGCCAGCGGCCGACCAGATCTGCCGCTCTGTTACCGCTGATGCCGCGATTTAAAAACGAAACGCGTTTCTCAGGGTGCAACGCGGAAAACCATGACGCCGCCATATAAGCATAGCCCGCACCCAGACTTCCCGGATCATTATACACTCGCCCTGCATCTGTAATACTGTCACCCTGAAATAAAACTTTAGCACCATCATCAAAAACAACACTCATAGTTCCCCCTCTTCTTCCTGTATGAAAATATTTAAGTGTCTTTATTTACTGCTGAAAAATGCTAACATCCGGAACACGCGAATACAATTACAAAACAGGTCGTTCTCAACCTTCCAGCTTTTCCTGATCACGATACATTGAAGGAGACATCCCCGTCTCTTTTTTAAAAACACGGGAAAAATAGAACACATCATCAAACCCGACAGCCTCTGCTATTTCCTGCAAGGTCATTTCGCGACTTCGCAAAAGCTCCTGACTGCGTTTTATTTTCTGACGATTGACATACGTTATCGGCGTCATTCCCATCAGCTTTGTAAACAAATTGGAAAAATAAGTAGGCTGAAGATGCACCAATCCGGCCATTTCCGAGAGCTTGATTGTCTTGTTCAAATTGTTTTCAACATAGGAGAAAACAGGGTAAAACCGACGCGCATTCTGCATCTGTAAATCTTTATCAGGAACAGATGTTCCGGCAAACATCGCGAACATCCGACGCAGAATACCGTCCGATTCAAGTTCGTACACATCATCAATCCTGTCACGACCGGCAATCAATTCATCCCACAACCTGTTCATTTCGGGCACATCTTTCACTTTCAAAACATAATCCCATCCCATAAACCGAAATGGCTCCATGCCGTCAAAAATGTTCGCAACATAATGAATATATGAGAGATCCATTTTCCGCGGACACAGATAACGCGATGCCACATACGCCGGTATGGCAAACAGGTAACCCGGTCTTAAATGAAAAATACGCCCATGATGTCGAACTATCCCCTCGCCAGATCTCAAATAGTACAACCTGCCGAATGGATCAATATGCTCCAACTGCCCATGCCCGGCCCATGAACGATCGCAAATCAAACGCGAAACAGTAATAAGCTCAATTTTTAAAGACCAGAGCATTGAATCTCTCTTCATATGCAAATCCTCATATGCAATGTTGACTTAAACCCTTTCATTATAAAGTGTTTTGAAATACACCTATCATATTACCTGTAAATAATCCATTATTATCTGTATCTCATCCATTCCTTTATCACGGTTATTATTGATACATTTAGAGCCGAAAGTAGAAAAAATAATCATTAAAAAAGGAGAACTGCAATGGCTGACGACAGATATCTGACTTTCATGGGAAAAGGACCGAAAAAGATCATTCACTGGGAACACTGGTCATGCCCTGATGCTGAGACATACCTCTCTGGCATAGATTATTATGATCACCCGAAACTATGCCGGACCAAACTCAAAGAACTATATCCACAACTCGGCCTCGGCATACCTGAAGAGGACACTCCAAAAATCCGGCCCGAAGCGCAAAAGGATCAAAGCAAGGGGCGCTGGGGTGACTCCTATCGGGATTCATGGCAACAGGAAGTTGCGGGGCACCGTTTTAAAAACATAGAAGAAATGCTTAGTTTCAGTCCTTTAAAACAGGCTGACTTCTCCGGATGGAACGTAGTTGAGGATGGTGACTACAGCAGTGAAGAAGTTATCTACCAGCGATACAGAAAAAACTATCCTGCAGAATGGAAAGACAAAGCACCTGAAGGATCTTCTGCGGGCACAGGTTTCTACAACACAATGTTCATGTGGCCCCTGCTGACTTTTGGATATGAGAATTTTCTATCCATCTGTCTTGAACCGGAATTCGAGAGAATCATGGATGAATTTGCCGAAATCAATCGTCGTGTATTCAAGGCTTTCGCGCGATTGCCGATAAACTTTGTCACATGTCATGACGACATTGTACTGTCGAACGGTCCTGTATGCAGTCCGCAGTGGATGCACAAATACATATTCCCTCGCTACGAGGAGTTCTGGGGCATTCTTAAGGCTGCCGGAAAGGAAGTGATCTTCATGGTTGACGGATGTGTTAACGCTTTTGCGGATGACGTTATGGCCTGCGGCGCGCGCGGTATTATCAGTGAGCCATATACCGATTACAAGGCTATCGCACGTAAATACGACAATCCATTCATCGCCGGTGAAGGCGACAATAGGGTGCTGATGCGCAACAATCCGGCCGAGATAAAGAAGATGGTTGAATCCATGGTAGAAACAGGAAAGATGTCAGGCGGTTATATGATGTGCATAGGCAACCATATTCCATGGAATGTGCCGCCGGAAGCCATCAAGCGTTATCTGGATCTTTCCAACGAATTGGCATATAGATAGAAAACGTAATAAACAGAAAACGGATCGCCCTACTTGTCCCGCCTCTGCTTGCGATTGACAGGATTTGGTTCCATCGGGTGTGGAACCAAATCCTGTTCTTCACCATCTTTTTCAATTCTCGGCATCCATGTCAGCCCCGGCGTCATAACAAGAAACCAGTCGCCGTCTTTTTCAACCCATTCCGTTATATTCAAATCATACCACTCGTTATTAACCCATATTTTGGGCACAAGTGTGGCGGTTCCGCTTTCTTCATACACCCTGACATCCTTACAGCTCAACGAAACCCCTTTTCTATTTGCGAATCTCATAAACGGAAAAAGCATCTTCATTTGCATTTCAACAATATTAGTTCCTTTTTCTTTCACGTAATCAGGAACAATATAGCTCCTCGCTTCTGTCCACTTTCCCTTTGTCATATTGTCGCATAATCCGGAAAATCGTTGGCGAACATAATTTTTAGCGCTTCCGCTGTATTTCTTTTTGGCAGTTTTTTCTTTAACTGCAGTCTCCGGAGCGGCTTCTTCTTCCTTTTTACTCAACTCTTCCACAGCGGAGACATCAACATCAGCCTGCTCCAATACGGACCGTGCCGCTGTCACTTCCGGCAGTTCCATCACAGATTCGCGCTCCTTTTTCACCCCTCCCGCCCCGGCAAGATTATTCCTCCTGATAAAATCAAGCTGCATCCTGCTCAACGACTGATCATATTGCTTAGCAAGATCATCAATCTGCTTAGCCTTCTTTAAAGAAAGAGAATTACCCGTCTCCTGATATTTTTGCTGAAGAGCAAGCAAATCGGAATTCTCCGACAAATGTTCGGGCAACACATCGTTTTCGGCGGCAAATCTTTTTTTCTCCTGATCAACAATCGATGCCGCCTCCGCATCACCTCCTTGTTTTATCTGAACCAAAAGGGCTTCCAACGACTTGCCATATTGCTTCTGCAGTAAAGCCTGATTGTTGGTGTAATCGGAATTGATTCTGGACATTTGGTTATCAAAAGCCGTTCTGTACTGCTGCAGTTCATATACAGCACCATCCGTATTTTGTCCGTGTGCCGCTGACAAAAAGCAGATCCAAATGAGACATATTGACAACAAAGTTAGATTTTTCATTTTCAGCTTAAACATTAGCCTGTACTGATTTAAAATGCCTTACAAGTGTAAAATTCACTTTTTTATACCGTAAAGTCATAATAACATCCGTTACTCAAGACTGCCAGTGAAACCGGTTGAACATTGAACAGTTACCAATTCACATACAAATCAAACAGTTATCATGGCTTTAACAACACCGTCACGATAATCAGCCACAAGATCAAAAGCTTCTTTAGCCTGTTTAAACTGGAACCTGTGTGTAACCATAAAACTCAAGTTCACTCTTCCGTTCTCATGCAAATCTATTGCCGGCTGCATGCAGTTATTCTGGCGCCTCACATTACACACACAGATTTCCTTGCGCCTGAGGTTTTCCATAACAAAAGAAACACGGTCCTGCACAGGTATTCCTGCAATCACCAGCTTGCCGCCCGGCTTAAGCACCTGCACAGCTTGGTCCAAGGCGCTTTGATCACCGCAACACTCAAACACTGCGTCCAGAAGCAACGGCTCACGCGCCGCAATGCCGGCAACAACATCTATTTTATCCGGATTCCCCGTCCAGCCGGCGCCGGCAACACCAGCCACAGTCAGCCTCGCGTCTATTTTATCAGTGGCATATATCCTGTTCGCCCCGCCTGCAAGCGCCGACACAATCACGCTCAATCCAATCGGGCCACAGCCAAAAACACCTACACGCGCGCCTTTCATCTGCTCAACAAAACGTGCTGAATAAAGACCGATAGAAAGAGGCTCCATCAAGGCTGCTTGTTCAAGCGTCATATTTCCGCTTACAGGAAAACAGCATTCTTCAGGCATTACGATATATTCAGACAGACATCCCTCCGCCTGACCCGGGCACCCTAGAAAACGCAAATTACGGCACGTATGCCGCCTGTCCGCCTTGCACTGATCGCATGTACCACACGGCATCGCCGGGTCCACAGCGACACTATCACCGCGCTTAACATGCTTCACACCCCTGCCCGCTTCTTCAACAATTCCTGAAAATTCATGGCCCACCCGGTACGGATAGCGCACAACCTGACTGCCTATACGGCCGGAAACGTAATAATGCACATCTGAACCGCATACCCCCACGTTCACAACCTTTAGCAGAACATCCGTATCTTTTTCCATCTTCGGATCAGACACATCAACTAACGCCATCTGCCTGATTCCTGTCAAAACTACGGCTTTCATATATTACTGGTTCCTCAACATACCGCCCTGACGCACCTGCATACCATGTCAATTTCCCGGTTGTTCAGAGTAGGATACATCGGCAGTGAAAATATTTCGCCTGCCGCTTTTTCCGTCTCCGGCAAATCCCCCCGCTTGTATCCTGAATTTTGCACTGCGCACATAATTATTGATTGAGGAACCATCAGGGAACCTCTATATGATTGGCTGAAAGTGAAATCGGCCAAACCCAAAGGAAGTAACCCAGATGGTTATGCATAAGAGTAGTGAAAGACGGAGTAGGAAACAAGATCAAAGTTGAAGCGATTTGCCTCATAATAGATGACACCGAAAAGGGATGATTGGAAGGGGTAAAAAGCTATGGTTGACTCAAAATGCATGACACCCAGAGAATGTGAGGTTGCCCCGTATGGACGGACACTGTGAGCGAAATATAATGAGAATTGTTGGACTTCTGATTATCCAGTTGATAGTTTTTACAAAGCGTGTGAATATTGAGTTGAATTAAGTTTTGCTTGTTGATGCAAACAATTTTCAGAGAGGGATAAATGCCGGGAAGTGAAACATGTCCAGTATGCGGTGAGAAAGCAATTTATATGTTTCAGGTTCAGCAAGGTGATGTATGGCGTTGCAAATCAGAAGATTGCGGTCATTTTTTTGTGTTGAATGTCCTGCATAAGGATGGTCTTTGCGAGTATTCTTCAAACAAACAAGAAGAAAGGTATATTCGAAGAAATCACCAGTTGATTAATTATATGTTATCACAAGGTGTTCTTGCTAAAGGGGAAAAGGTGCTGGATATTGGCAGTGGAGAAGGGCATATTGCAACATGTTTTGCTGAACGTGGCTTTAATGTGCTTTGCGTAGAGCCTTCAAAAGAGGGGCGTGCCATACTTGATTCGCGTGGACTTAAAAGCGTGCCATACGTTTCAGATATACCTAAAGGAGAGATTTTTGATTTTATATATCTTATTGAAGTTATAGAGCACGTTCCTTTGCCCACAGAGACTATACGTAATGCAATTGCGCATTTATCGGACAGCGGATGGTTTTTTATTACGACACCATCAGCATTAGGACTTATGGCTAAGATATCAAAGAAAAGAAGTAATTCTTTTGGTATTCCATCTCATATTCATTTCTTTACACCACGTTCGTTGTCTAAATGTCTTAAACTAGCAGGTTTTCAAAATATCAAGTGTTGTTATCTATCTTTTATAGTTGGCCGTAGATCACTGCCGGCAAAAATTATAGCGTGGTTATTAAATTTTGCCGGGTTGGGCGGAGGCATTATGGTTTTTGCCCGCAACCCGTTACGGAGTGGAAAAGTTTCATCATGAACAACCCGTCGTTCCTGAACGAAAAAGACGCAAGCTTTTGACTGTCAGCGTCTTACGCCAGAACACAGTTGGCGTTTACTGGGCACAACCTGTGTTTTGCAAGCTCAACAGCTCGAATGCATTTTTCTGCAAAGCGTTTATTTCCGTGGCCTGCTGGAACGTGCTGGTGATCTTGTCCGACAGAACCCAGCACGTATTCTTACAGCAAGCGGGTCTGCAATCAATGCTACCTTCAAGAGCGTTTTGAAACTGTGGACCGGCAGTCCGTCCGGCGTCACACGGAGCATATTCTTGCGTTGAGCCGACGCTGAGGATTCCGCTTTCACCATGTCTGCCGATCATGTTTTGTTTGCATTATTCAACCCGTTCCTGCTCGGTGCATTTGCTCTACGTATTGTCGAAAGCAACCCTTGATGATTGCGCAAACTGTCGCATACATCATTCAGCCCCATGGCATGTGTCAAATGAGCATGATGCATCGCTACAACATGACTCCATGGAGAAAATGTTCGCGATGCAATCTCGTGTTCCTTCGCTATTTTCGACACTAAATATACAGGAATATGCACAATATACAGGAATATGCTCGCAAAGCTGTTTCAATATCGTATGCTTCCCTCGTGTCGGTGTTACAGATTTATTCATGCTCTCCTTTATTGCTTGATCGTTTTTCAGGAAAGCTTAATCTGTAACCCGACCTTTTATAAAGTTTTTATTAACCCCCTATGGGATGACTGTGTAATGAATAACATATTTATCAGACAAGGAATTATTTGCAATGAACATCCTTGCTAGTGAAAATAAAAATGGGCCTGTTGTACTTGTTTCCCGTAAAATTGAATATGCGTTCCCTTTTTCTTATGCGTATCTTGCTGGGTATCTAATAGAAAAGAAAGAGAAAGTAATTATATTGTTCAAAGACAAGGATCCAACGCTCGTTGCCAAGGAGATACTCGCACTAAAACCTTCCTTAGTAGGATTTGGCACTTTATACCCTGAAATTGAAGAAACCAAGAACTATATTGACATACTATTACTCCGGCCATTAAATAGTGTCACGCAGCCGCATATTTCACCCTTGGGTGTTCGAATAAACTGCGAATCAATTTGGGGCGACGCTGATTGCTTTTCATGCAAACACTTAACCTGCC
>JBFZFB010000046.1:0-10109 GCA_041306605.1 Lentisphaerota bacterium
AATATAGCCGACATGCTGCTTGTAACCAGAGAAGATCTCACAAAGAAACCAGACCAAAAAGAAGAAAACCAAGCCACTCAGTAATACCGAAAGGGTGAAAAAATGAATACCAATATCGAAAAAACAACCGACCTTATAGCTCAACAGGCGAAAACAATTGAAACATTGCGCACGGAAATCAACAAGGTCCTCGTGGGACAGGAAAAACTTATTGATCGTATGCTGATAGCGCTTATCACCGGCGGCCATATTCTGCTCGAAGGCGTGCCGGGCCTCGCGAAAACAACTGCCGTACGAACTCTCGCTCAGACGCTGGGAGTCAAATACCAGAGAATCTCATTCACTCCGGACCTGCTTCCCGCTGATGTCATAGGCACCATGATATACAACCCGAAAGAAGGCTCTTTCACCCCGAAACAGGGCCCCGTATTTACCAACCTGCTCCTTGCGGATGAAATCAACCGCGCCCCGGCCAAGGTGCAATCGGCTCTGCTCGAAGCCATGCAGGAACATCAGGTGACCATCGGCGATAAATCATACAAACTCTCAGAACCTTTCCTTGTAATGGCAACTCAAAACCCGATTGAACAGGAGGGCACCTATCCCCTGCCCGAAGCACAAATAGACCGCTTTATGCTTAAATGCAAAATCGTTCACCCGTCCATGGATGATGAACGGAGAATCATGAACCGGTTCACACGCCAGCACAACATCACCGTAAATCAAGTGATGTCAATAGATCAGATATTCACCATGCGCAATGTTCTGGATCAGATTTACTGCGATGAAAAAGTTGCCGACTACATCCTTAATGTCGTATTCGCAACAAGAAATCCGGAAAATTACAAACTGAACATAAAACATCATATAGAATACGGAGCATCACCGCGTGCCACGCTGTACCTCAACCTCGCAGCAAGGGCCAATGCAATGCTTGGCGGCCGCGCTTATGCCACCCCTCAGGACGTCAAGGAAATAGCCCACGATGTGCTCCGGCACAGAATAATACTCACGTACGAAGCCGAAGCTGAAGAAATTTCAAGCGAAGACATCATAACACAGATACTTGGCAATATTGAGGTGCCCTAAATAACGGATTCTGCGGCTAAATCAGCTAAACGACAGCATCACCCCCCGTCTTCATGCTGAAAAACCGTTCACCTTCCGTTATATAAGAAAAGGAACAATCCATGGCAATAGACACCAAAGAGTTAATGAAGCAAGTCGGCAAAATCAAAATGATTACCAGCCGGCTAGTGGATGAACATCTTTCAGGTGAATATCATTCCGTATTCAAAGGCCATGGAATAGAATTCGACGAGGTGCGCGAATATGTAACCGGTGACGATATACGATCAATCGACTGGAACGTCACCGCCAGAATGGGCCACCCTTTCATCAAACGATTCGCCGAAGAACGGGAATTGACCATAATGTTCCTGGTCGACATTTCCGGATCACAATGCTTCGGATCCGGAAAGAGGTCAAAAGCGGAAGTTGCCGCCGAAATCTGCTGCCTGCTCGCACTTTCAGCAGTGAAAAATCAGGACAAAATCGGTCTCATCCTGTTCAGCGACAGAATTGAAAAATGTCTCCCGCCGCGCAAAGGCAAAACCGCCAGCATGCGCATCGTGCGCGAAGTCCTCGCGGCCGAAGAAACAAGACGCGGCACAAATATCGCCGCCGCTTTAAGATTTCTCAATAACGTCCAGAAGAAAAAAGCCGTAATATTCCTGATATCCGACTTCATGGATTCAGGATATGAAAAGGAAATGCGCGTAACCTCACGCAAACATGACATGATCTGCTGTTCAATCTCCGATCCAAGGGAAATAAATCTGGAGAAAGCGGGCCTGATTGAAATCGAAGATCCGGAAACAGGCAGTCTGCTCCTGCTTGACACGGATTCACCCGTGATACGCCGCGAGTTTTCCGAACAGGCTGAAAAAGAAAACGAAAAACTGCTTAAAACACTTAGAAAATTCAAGGTGGATAATATGTTTCTGTCGACATCCCGGCCGTTTTTTGAGGACGTCCGCAAACTGTTCCGTCAAAGACAAATAAGGGCCGGTAGAGGATAAAACAGCCGTAGATGGCGCGCAACTGCGTCTGAAAAACGCGCAGGAAAGGATAGTTTGAATATTCGTGTATTAATTTTAACCATGCTGCTTATTTCTGCCGGCTGTAAAAAAAATAATCAGACTCAGACTGAACCCGGCGGGCCACGCGTGGAAAACATATCGCACGGCCCCATAAAAGCAACTATAACCGCCGACCCGCCGGAAGTACAATTGAACAAGGATATCTTTCTGACAATCCAAATAACAGCTCCATCCGAAATGGAAATTCAAATCCCGCCGATCGACGACCGCCTGCAGGGATTTATTTCAAGCGGCTCCTATGACAGCAGTGACGCCGCCGATGAGTCCGGAAAAATCCGCCTGGAACGGCGCGCGCGCATCACTCCCATACTTG
This sequence comes from Lentisphaerota bacterium, assembly GCA_041306605.1. Taxonomy (GTDB): domain Bacteria; phylum Verrucomicrobiota; class Kiritimatiellia; order UBA8416; family JAQBFJ01; genus JBFZFB01. The sequence goes on from JBFZFB010000046.1 coordinate 2,476, forward strand.
CTGAAGAATACAGAATCGCGCCCATGGCCATAACATACACCGACAAAGGCCGGAGCCCGCCGGAAACCAGCTGGTTCACCACTCCTGCCATAGTCTTTAAAACACATTCTATCATCGAAGGGACCCCTCCAAACGATATCACAGAACTCGTCAAACCTTTATGGATACGGCCGGCACCGCGGCAAGTAGTATCTTTCATCTTCGCAGGCATGCTTATCATTGCCGTTATTCTGCTTCTCCTGCGCCTGTTGAAAAAAATACAGCATGAAATCAAAGTCCGACGAATGACCCCTAAAGAAAGGGCTATCTACGAACTGGCCGAACTTATGGGCATGAAACTTATCGAAAAAGATCAGATTAAAGAATTCTACCTGATTCTGACCATGATCGTGCGGCATTACATAGAAAGACAATACACCGTCAAAGCACCCGAACAGACAACTCCGGAATTTCTTGACGCGGCAAGCAAAGACCCAAGATTCAGCAGGGAAACAGTATTAAGACTTAAAGCATTCCTGGAATCAGCGGATTTCGTTAAGTTCGCGGCTTATCATCCATCAAGAGAATCAATAGACAATATAATTTTCACGGCAAAAGATTACATAGAAAAAGATACCGACGTCCAACCGGCAGTACAACCGCAGGAACATAAACATGTTTAGATTCGCAGACATATATTATTTTCTGCTCCTTATACCAGCAGGGGCCGCGGTATGGTTCGCGTATAGAAAACGGGTCCGACGCGGCATGGTTTTTGCCGCCGTTTCCCGCCTGCCATCATCCCTCTCAACATGGCGCGCACACGCGGCTAATATCACGTCAGCCTTGATTATAACAGGCATCACCATGCTCATAATCGCCCTGGCCAGGCCGCAAACAGTATTGTCAACAACCCGCAAAACCGCCGATGTAATCGCCATAGAAATGGTGACCGACGCTTCGGGATCCATGGATGCGCTGGACCTGTCAATCCAAACGCCAACCGGAGTCCGCTACCGGACAAGACTTGAAGCAGTAAAGGAAATGTTTGCCGAATTTATCAAACAGCGCCCCGATGATCTGATAGGCATTGTATCATTCGGCGGCTACGCGTCCACACGGGCACCGCTGACAACAGACCACGAAGCCCTTCTCCATGTACTGCAGGGCATTGAAATACCCGGCCTGATTCAGGATAAAGAAGGACGCATCATCAACCAGCAGGAACACCTCACCGCCATAGGCGACGCGCTGGCAACCGCCTGCGCAAGAATCGAAAAGTGCGAACCTGTATCAAAAATAATCGTACTCCTCAGCGACGGTGAATCAAACACCGGAATAATCAAACCCGAACAGGCCATGCTGGCGGCAAAGAAACTCGGCATCAAAGTTTATACCATCGGGGTGGGATCGAACGGTTGGGCTCCGTTCCGAACGCGAGACATCTTCGGACGCGAAGTAATACAACAGGCCATGGTTTCCCTTGATGAAGGTCTGCTGAAAAAAATAGCAGATACTACCGGCGGCGTTTATTTCAATGTAAAAGACGCAAAAGGCCTGGACCAAGCCATGGAAAACATCAACAAACTGGAAAAAACCAAAGTTGATAAGGACGTTTACAACCAGTACAACGAACTCTTCCCGTTTTTCCTCTGGCCCGGCGTCGCCCTGATCACAATCGCCGCTTCTTTAAACATGCTTATGGCAAGGAGAATTATTTAATGAAAAAAGTGATTTCAAAGATTATCACCGGTATTAACAAACATATTAAAACAGGATTAACACAGCCATGAACCTGCAGTTCGCCAATCCGGAAATTCTATTCCTTCTATGGCTTGTGCCCGGCATAGGCCTGTGGTGGCATTTCATAAACCGCCAACGCAGAACACGGCTTGAACTGTTCATGTCACCGGATATGCAGAAAAAACTCCTGCCCGATTCCGGCTCCCGGAAACTCACATGGCAGTCCGCTCTCGTATTGACAGGCATCTTTGCGGCACTGATATCCGCCGCCAGACCGCAATGGGGAATGAAGGATGAAATAGTTTACAGCCGCGGACGCGACCTCATAATCGCTCTCGACGTTTCAAGATCCATGCTCGCCAATGACGTGCATCCCAACCGCCTTGAACGGGCGAAAACAGATATTATCGATCTGATAAAAGAACTCAAAGGAGACCGTGCCGCCCTGCTCTCATTCAGATACAAAGCCTCTCTGCTCTGCCCGCTAACCACAGATTACGCATACCTGAAATACGCGCTCAATGCCGTCAATATAGATTCAGCACCGCCGGGCGAAACAGACATCGGCAACGCCATCAACAAGGCGCTCGATTCTTTTGAAAACAACAACGGCGCGCATAAAGCCATCATACTGATTTCAGACGGCGAAGACCTCAGCGGGAACGCCATTGATGCGGCAAAAACCGCCGCTGAACGTAAAATCCCCATATTCACCGTTGGGCTAGGCAGCCGCCAGGGGTCGCGTATACCAAATCCTGACAAGACAACCGCGTTTGTCGCAACCGGAAACGGGAGTGATGTGGTAACAAAACTCAACCACGAAACACTCTATAACATCGCAAAAATAACCGGCGGCGCTTATATCCCGGTGGAAACCTCCAGCATGGCCAGCATCACCCTTGGCAACCTTTACAGAAATCATCTCAGAAACATTCAAGCGCAGGACATGGAAGAATCTCTGCAGCGCCGTTACATAGAACGATACCAGCTGTTCCTGCTCCCCGGCGTACTGCTCCTGCTGGCCGGCTCTTTCTTCAGCCGCGGACGATTGAGCACATCCACCACCCCGCCGGCAAAACCATCCGCCGCAAAAACCACACCTGTTAAAGATCTGACTCCACCCAAACGGAAACTCAAATATATAACCATCATAGCCGCCCTGACCGGATGCTTCATCTCCACCCGCTTGGAAGCCGATCAAACACCGCCGGCATCTTCCAACAGCATCACGCAGGTAAAACAAGAAACACCTGCCGTCAACACAAACCGCCTTTCAACACCACCGGGCCGTGAAGGTGCGAGATTCGCGCAAAAATTGTATATGCTCGGCAAATATGAAGAAGCCGCAAACGCGTATCTCAACGCCGCGGAAGGATCTACACGGAAATCCCAGCTCGATTACCGCCATAACGCCGCCGTGGCATTGTTTAAAGCCGGTAAACACAAGGAAGCCGCCGAAATATTCAAGCAACTGGACGACCTGTCGGAAAATGAAAACCGTTTCGCGCCGTCAATGGCGCTCGGCTCCTCGCTATACCGCGCCGCTGAACTCGCGAACAAGCAGGACCTTACAAATGTAACGGAACGCGCGCAACTTCTCAAGGAAGCCGGAGAAGCATTCAAAAACGCGGCCAGAACAGAAACCGGTAATGAATCTGCACGCGAAAATCTCGCTGTCGTACTTAAAAACCTGCCGGAAGCCGAAAGCCAGGCCCACATAATGAACTTGATGTCAAAATACGAACAAACTCCGCCTGCCAACATAGCCATGGAAATGCTCACCACCCAAAGCGAAATCAACAGAGATCTTTTAAATGCCATTACAAACAAATCTCCATCCCGGATCAAACAGATGGAAGACCTTGCACTGAAACAAAAACGCGTTTCAGACCTGTGGATACCATTGAAACCAAAACTCATGGCCGGCACAACAGAACAGGACCAGCAGAAACTAGCCAACCTTGACCAGACAATAGAACTCACCAGAGATAACATGATCACCGCATCAAAACGGTTGCGCGATCTCGATCAAAATGCCGGCGCCAGCGCCAGTCAGTCCCGCGCCGTGGTTTATCAGATATGGAAAAGCATTGCGCCGTCCAACCAGATTCTTCAGCAGGATATAAAAATGCAGAGCAATTCCATCAGTCAGGTTGAATCAAAAACACCCAACCAGCCTTTAGCGGAAGTCGGCCAAAATGAGTCTGTTGATCTCACAAAAATATTCATTCAATGTTTCTCAGATGCAGTACCAGATCAGACCACCGGCAGTACCAGTCAGGCCGTCATGAGCCTGCCGGTCAGCCAGCTACCCACTGCCGAAGAAAACAGTTCCGCCACCAATCAGATATCTCCGGAGAAACGCCAGAAAATACTCGATCTGGCAAAACAGGCCGTGTTTACACAGGAAATGGCTCTGGGCCTTCTTAAACAGAAGAACTTTCAGGAGGCACTGCCCCAGCAAAAAGTAAGCTATGAACTGTTGAAAGAAATAGAAAAACTCCTGCCGAAAGACGAGAATCAACAACAACAGCAGCAGAAACAAGAACAACAGAAAGATCAGGAACAACAACAGCAGAAACAACAAAACCAGCAGCAGCAAAACGACAAGCAGGAAAACAAGAAACCACAACCACAGGAAGACGAGAAGAAAGACGACAAGGAAAATATCCCTGAAGATGTTCAGAAAATGCTCGAAAAAGCTTTGCAGAGAGAACAGGAACATGAAGCAGAAAAACAGAAAAACATGCAGATCCCCATGTCGCCCAGTGAGCGCGACTGGTAACCAGACTTTCCGATGAATATACCAGGAAAACTACAACCTGATACAGTGTTGAAAAAAATGCCGCTACTCCTGCTGTCTGCCTTCATGTTTTTATTTCCCCCGTTAACCATAATGGCGGATGAACTCAGTATTTCAGCCAATGTTGACCGGTCACTAATATATCAGGGCGAATCCATCATTCTCACAGTCATGGTTTCCGGCATGGACAACCCGCCCGAACCAGACACATCAAAAATCATCAACTGCAATATCAAGTATCTCGGCAGTCAGAGCGAAAGCAGGCATAACATAACAATTGTCAACGGCGTAGTCACCAAAAGCGGATTCAGCGGCCGCAAATTTGTTTACGAAATCACACCTGAACAAACCGGACCATTCATCACCGGCCCAATTCTGCTGACAGCAAACGGTCAAACATTGTCTCAGCAGGGCCCCACCATAGATGTAGTCGGTATCGAAAAACAGAATTTTGTCAGGATAAGCGTGGAGGCATCCCGCCAATCTGTAATGGTTGACGAACCATTTGAAATCACCTTGTATATCCTGATAAGGCAGATGCAGGGCTCCTATGCCAATGCGGACCCTATTGACCCCAACAATCCACCTAATCTGAAGATCCCCTATCTCAACATGCAACAGCCTATTCCCGGGCTGGAAAATCCTGATGTCGCCGGTCTTCTGCAAAAAGCCTTCGTAAACCAAAGCAATATGCCGGGATTTTCAATAAACGACTATAAAGCACAAGCTGGCAATCTTTTCTTTCCACAGGAAATTATCGCCAAATTCATGTTCGTCCGCCGCCTGATTCAGAAAGATAACCAGCCGTTTTTTGAATACACAATAAAGATGAAATACGTTCCACAGGAGGAAGGTTCTTATATTTTCGGTCCGGTAATATTCAAGGGCACCATAGGAATATCCGCCGATCCAGCCGGCAGAATGACCGGCCAGCCGGTCTTCGCCGTCGGACCGGCCTGCACCGTCCGCGTTGTACCGCCATCTGAAGAAGACAGACCGGAATCATATATCGGAGCCATCGGGTCATCTTTGGATGCAACCGCTTCTCTTGACGCTCAAATATGCAAAGTAGGCGATCCGCTAACCTTGACACTTGCCATTTCCGGCGATATCAGACTGAACAACATTTATCCTCCAACATTGAACGAACAGCCAAACTTGACTCGTAATTTTAAAATATACGAAGACACGATAAAAACCGGCGGTGACAACACCACCAGCAAGGAATTCATCTACACCATCCGGCCAATAACCGCCGGTACTCTTGAATTTCCCCCCATAAATATCTCCTATTTCAACATTAACGAACGATGTTACAAAACCATTCAAACACAACCCATACCGATAAGAGCCGACGAATCCGAAGAAATCGCCACCGACATCATAATTGAAACAGCCACCAATCTGACTTCAAAAACAGACGGCATTAACAACCCGCAGGTATTGCCGCCGGCGCCAATTGATATAAACCCGGCCGGTGCCATGCCTCAAAACATAAACCCTGGCAAACCGCACGCCGCCGCGGTTTTATTCGGACCTTTCTTATACCTGATCGCCATTACCAGCCACGCGCTGATTAAAATCCGTTCACGCAACGCGCAAAAAAACTTCCTGCGCTCAACAGTAACCGACTCAATAAAACAAATAGAACATGCCGGAAAAATATCTTCTTCCGACCCTGAAACCGCACGCCGTATTCTTTGCTCTGCGCTCAAAAAATACGCCGGCGCCAGATTTAACACCCCGGAATCAGGACTGACGCCGTCTGACATACACAACCTTTTTAAAAGAGATTCCATCAATGATAATCTGACAACCGGTTTCCTTTCTGTTCTTGAACGTAATTTTAACGCCGGATTTTCACATCCGGCCCGTCAGCAAACCGGAGATCTGCAGTCTGACTGCAGAGCATCCGCTCAACTCATCAGAGACATCGAACAAGCCTTCAGGATAAAAATGCAAAATAAAAACAATACCGGCGGCTTTACTGCCTTATTTCTGTTTCTGATCGCCATCCCGCTCTGCGTTTATGCTTCAGCTCAAAACAAATTCAATGAATATGAATTCGCGTGGAACCAGGCAAACGCGCAAATGGCTTCCGCGAGAACTGAAACTGATTTCATGAACGCCGCTCAAACATATCGCAATCTGGTCAACGCCGGCGTAAGAAACGGGCGCCTGTTTTACAATCTGGGCACCGCATGCCTGATGGCCGGCCAGTACGACGAAGCAATAACTTTCCTGCTCCGCTCCGAACGTTATACAGGCACATCATGGGATATAAAACGAAACATGCTGATTGCGCTGGCACGCGGTGATAAAAACGCGCGCGTTTCCCTTCCATGGCATCGCGTGCCGCTGTTCTGGCATTATCAGCTTTCAACACCGGCAAGAACCATCATCACCATAGCCGCGTTCAATATTTTCTGGCTCATGCTGATTCCCGCCGCGTTTGGCCTCAAAAAAACTCTTAAATCCATACAGGTACTTGCTGTCGCTGTTTTTGTCATTTTCGGATCCAGCAGTATAACGTCCATGCACCGCGAAGACCTTGACCGGAAATCAGAAATCATACAAAAAGAAATCATGAATAATATTTCGACGCAGAACACAAACCCGTAATATTTTACAATTTATGAAAAATACAGTGTTAATATTCAACATTTCAATTCTGACAGTTCTCTTGAGCTTCAACTCTGTCGCGCAATCACCCCAACCTCAACCCCAATCCCAACCGGCTGAACCGAACATCGCCATCTCTCTCAGGCCAAGCTCCAGCCCTGTATTTCTGCACGAAACATTCCGCATAATATTAACCATAACATCAACTGGCATCCAGCTGGGCCAGGAATTCTCGCTCCTCTCCATGCCGGATGAAAACAAGCTGAAAATCCTGAGCCAATTCAAGGAATTGCCCCCGAAACAGCAAATGACCAGTAATAACATCGTGGAAATAAGAACATTCACTGCCGACGCACGGGCAATGGCACCGGAGCTCATACAAATGGCGCCAAATCTCCGCATGGGCATCATCAGTCGGGAATCAACCCCCATAGGAACCAGAATGGTTCAAATAATGCAGGACATACCTGTACAACCTGTCAATATT
>JBFZFB010000047.1:0-29939 GCA_041306605.1 Lentisphaerota bacterium
AAAAAAACATTCTGAATGTAATCGTCTCTGCATTACATAGACTGGAATACCGCGGCTATGATTCCGCCGGACTGGCATTCATAAACCAGCAAGGCAGTTTGTCCGCAATCAAAACAACAGGCAAAATCTCAAACCTGGAACTCTGCCTGAAACAAAATACAACCGATATACCACAGGAAAATAAGTCGCTAGGCATTGGTCACACCAGATGGGCAACACATGGCGAACCCACTCAGGCCAACGCGCACCCGCACCTGAGTCAGGATAAACGTTTCGCCGTCGTTCATAACGGAATTATCGATAATTACACAGCCATCAAAGATAGACTTATCAAAAAAGGGTATAAATTCTTAAGCGATACCGATACCGAGGTCATAGCGCACCTCATTCAGGAATGCTACGAAGGCGATCTCCGCGCCGCCGTTGCCGCGTCAGTAGAACAATTGACAGGCACATACGGAATCGCCGTTATATCAAGCGAGCACCCTGACACAATAATCGCCGCGCGGAAAGGAAGCCCCATAGTGGCAGGCATTTGTCAGAACGAAACCATCATAGCATCGGACGTCAGCGCAATCATCAACCATACAAAGCAGGTCGTATTCCTCAATGACGGCGATATTCTTACGGCTACACCGGAAGGTCTGGATATAACATCCGTCGGCAATATCCCCGTAACCAGAGAATTAACCCATATCAACTGGGATATGAATCAGATCGAAAAAGAAGGTTACGACCATTTCATGCTCAAGGAAATCCACGAACAACCTTCCTCTCTACAAAACACCCTGCGCGGACGGCTTCTACCCGACGAAGGATCAACAAAACTCAGCGGCACCCGTCTTACACATGAGGAAATGACCGGAATAGACCGCGTAATCATCGCCGCCTGCGGAACATCTTATTACGCCGGTATGGTCGGAAAATATCTTTTTGAAGATATCGCCGGCATACCCACAGACATCCAGCAGGCCGCCGAATTCCGCTACCGCAACCCTATTATCGAGAAAAACACCTGCATGCTGGCAATCAGCCAGTCAGGAGAAACCGCCGACACTCTAGCCGCTGTAAAAGAAGGCATGTCCAAGAAAGCCACTGTTCTCAGCATCTGCAACGTTGTAGGCTCATCCATCGCGCGTGAAACAAACCGCGGCGTGTATCTGCACGCCGGCCCCGAAATCAGCGTGGCATCCACCAAAGCTTTTTCATGTCAGGTAGCGGTGCTTGCAATGCTGGCAATAGCATTCGGAAGAACACGCCGCCTATCACCCGATGCAGGCCGGCGCATGGTGGCTGAATTGGCAACCCTTCCTGAAATAGCGGAAAAAGTCATCGCGCAATCTGATAATATAAAAGCCATCGCTGAAAAATACGCAAAAGCCGGCAACTTTTTCTACATCGGCCGAGGCTACATGTTCCCCGCCGCGCTGGAAGGTGCTCTCAAGTTAAAGGAAATATCCTACATCCACGCTGAAGGCTATCACGCCGCCGAATTAAAGCACGGACCGATCGCACTGCTGGACAGCTCTCTGCCGGTCATAGCCGCGGCCGCCGATGTTTCCAGTAAAGACAAAACACTCGCCAACATAAAAGAATGCAAAGCACGCAAAGCGCCGGTAATAGCAATAACCACCGAAGGCGACACCAGCATCAGCAGGCATTGCGACGACACCATCTTCGTGCCTGAATGTCCGGACTTTCTCTCTCCCATTCCCGTTGTGATTGCGGAACAACTTTTTGCTTATTACACGGCGAAATGGCGCGGCTGTCCAATTGATCAACCGCGTAATCTGGCTAAATCGGTAACCGTGGAATGAAATGTTTACATGAACCGGCAAAATAAATGATAGATTAGAGGAATGCAAAAAATGGAAAAACTCTTCGGGACCGACGGCATAAGGGGCATGGCAAATATTGCTCCGTTAACAGCAGAAATGGCTTTAGCTGTAGGACGGGCAACCGCTTATATATGCAAACGCCATAAAAACCGCCATCGCATCGTTATCGGCAAAGATACAAGATTAAGCGGATATATGCTCGAAAACGCGTTAACCGCCGGTATCTGCTCAATGGGCGTGGATGTCCTGCTCGTAGGCCCAATGCCCACACCCGGCATTGCTTTCATCACTCAAAACATGCGGGCGGACGCCGGAATAGTAATCTCAGCTTCTCACAACCCGTATCAGGATAACGGCATCAAAATCTTTTCCGCCGACGGAATCAAACTGTCCTACAACCTTGAAAAGGAAATCGAAAACATCCTGATAACAGACCAGATAAACCACATACGCCCCACCGCCGATGAAATCGGTAAGGCATACCGCATTGACGACGCGCTCGGACGCTACATAGTTTTCTGCAAAAATACTTTCCCTTCAGACATGTCGCTTGCCGGCATGAAAATAGTTCTCGACTGCGCCAATGGCGCCTCGTATAAAGCCGCCCCGATAATCTTCAGCGAACTCGGAGCTGAAGTCACCACCATCCATAACACGCCCGACGGCACAAACATCAACGCGGATTGCGGATCCCAATTCACCAGTGACCTTGCCGCAAAAGTCAGAGAAACAAAGTCGCATATCGGCCTGGCGTTCGACGGCGACGGTGACAGGCTTATCACCGTGGATGAGAACGGCAATGAACTGACAGGCGATCATATTCTTGTGATATGCGCGAAATTCGCCAAGGAAAACAACATGAATACAAGCAATGTTGTAGTAACCACTCCAATGAGTAATTTCGGCATGCGAGTGGCGCTCCGTGAAATGAACATCAAATATATTGAAGCCGAAGTAGGCGACAGAAATGTTCTGGAGACCATGCAGAAAACCGGCTGTACGATAGGCGGAGAACAGTCCGGTCACTTAATATTCCTGAACCATCACACTACCGGTGACGGAATAATATCAGCCCTGCAACTCACAGCGGTCATGAAAAAATCAGGCAAAAAACTTTCAGAGCTGGCTGATGTAATGAAGGTCATGCCACAGAAACTTGTGAATGTGACGGTAAACAAGAAACCGCCACTGGAAAATATTCCCGAGCTGAATAAAGCTATAAAAGAGGCCGAATCTAGACTCGGTAATGCCGGCCGCGTTTTAATACGCTATTCCGGCACACAGCCGCTGTGCAGAATAATGGTTGAAGGCCCCACTGAAGAATTAACCGCCCGATTAACACAATCACTTACTGATGTAGTGACACGCGTATTATCGTAAAAATCAACCCGCTTTATTCAGCAGCTCTATAAAGATTATTGAGCTTTATCTTCAGCCTTCGGCTGACGGTCTTTCAACTGCTTGGTGATTTTCTCAACAGCGTCATTCATCGCCGCGCGCGTAGCCTGACCTAGAGCACTCGCCGCAAATTCAGTGCCACCCTTGCCAATGCCAAAGAGACTCATTCCACTGCTGGCGCTCATTGTTGTAAACGCGCCGGCGGATCTAAAGGATGCTATTCTGCGGTTGTCCCAGCCTTTTACAACTTTCAGGTCCATGGCTACCATGCCGCTGCGCTTCATCTCCTTGTTCTCAAAAGTAGGATTAGCCGCGGCAACACCGGCACCACCATAAACACATGCTTTGTTATCCGTGAATAACCCCACAAACGCGGCAATCATGCCAACAAATCCAAACGAACCGCCTTTTTTCTTTTCAGACAAATCGGCTGTTTCATTGAATTCCGTCACTGCCCCCCTGACGACGAACGGACCAACTTCACCTTTTTCCAGCTTGCATGTATATGTGCCGTCAGCATTTTTCTGCAGAGCTTCCTTCTCTATAAGTTCTATATTTCCGCTGTTACCCAAAGCTGTTCCCAATTGCGCGGCCATGCCTGTACCAACCTGCCTGTTTGGGCCCTCCCAAGACTGCTCCGACCCGCCCGATGTTGTGCCGGACGCGCCATATTCAAGATCTTCAACATAAATGATATATTTCGGAAAATTAGCGTCATACGGAATTTGCGTAATAGCAACTTCGGCAACTTCCGGAGCGCCTGTCTGCGCTTTTGCATCGCTTCTGTTCAATGTGGGGCCCTGACATCCCGCGAAAAGCATAGAAACGACAACCACAACCAGAGACATGAGATTTAAACGATTAGACATGTGACCATTCCTTTCTGCAGTGGTTTTACCTCCACCGCATTTTTCCGGTTACGCTCGATCCTGAACACCTATTTAAAAGTTTTCACAAGCAAACAAGCGTTATGCCCGCCAAATCCAAGTGAATTGCTGATGCAAACATTGAGTTTCTTGTCCCTTGACGTATTTGGCACATAATCCAAATCACATTCAGGGTCTGGTGTTTCGTAATTAATTGTCGGCGGAACAACACCATCCCTCATCGCAAGTATGCATATAGCCAGCTCCATACCTCCGGCGGCTCCAAGAGTGTGGCCCAACATTGATTTGGAAGAACTTATCATGATTTTCCCGGACAATTCTTCGCCAAACGCCAGCTTAACAGCCTTGGTTTCCATTTTATCATTCAATTGCGTACTGGTTCCATGCGCGTTTAGATAATCAACCTGATCCATATTAAGATGAGCATCCGACACCGCCATTTTCATCGCTCGCGCCGCTCCGGCGCCATCCTCTGTCGGCGCCGTCATATGAAACGCGTCACAGGTCATACCGAACCCACTCAACTCAGAATAAATCCGGGCACCTCTCTGCCTGGCGTGTTCCAACTCTTCAAGAACGAGGATTGCAGAGCCTTCTGACATAACAAACCCGTCACGGTTGGCTTCAAACGGTCTGCTGGCTTTTTCCGGTTCATCATTTCTTGTGCTTAAAGCGCGCAACGCGCAGAAACCGGCTACGCCTAGCTCGCAGACCGAAGCTTCGGAACCGCCGCTTAGCATAATATCGGCTTCTCCCCGCTGAATCACGCGCATAGCTTCACCAATCGAATGCGCCGCGCTGGCACAGGCTGTTACCACGCAAAAATTAGGCCCCTGCATGTTTTGCTTTATTGCCACCAGCCCGCCGGCCATATTGGAAATCATGCCGGGAATCATAAACGGCGAACATCGCGATGGCCCTTTTTCCCGGAGTACACAATGCTGCGTCTGAAGAAGCTCCAGCCCGCCGATACCGGAACCTATAACAACACCTGCCCTTTCAGGATTTTCACCGCTCATGTTGATTCCGGAATCTTTCAAAGCCATATCACTGGCCGCAATGGCAAACAGCGTAAATCTGTCCATTCTACGCTGTTCTTTGGCAGGAACAAACGAATCTGCGTCAAAGCCAGCTACTTCCCCAGCTATCTTGGCAGGATATTCATCGCCGGCTTCAAATCTGGTTATTCTTCTTATGCCGGAACGGCCTGCCTTGATATTATCCCAGAATGAGACCAGATCACAACCCAGCGGCGAAACAACGCCCATACCGGTTATCACCACTCTCTTCATCTGCTCTCCTTCTGTAATGACATAAACGACCGAGGAGACGTACTGCACGCCTCAAGCCCGGTCGTTAAAATTACACCTGACTCTTAAGCGTTTAATCCCTTGCTCTTCAAGTACTCAATAACACCGCCAACGGTCTTGAGTTTCTCAGCATCTTCATCAGGAATTTCGGCCCCGAATTCTTCTTCAAAAGCCATTACCAATTCCACTGTGTCAAGAGAGTCAGCCCCCAAATCTTCTATAAAAGAAGCTTCCGGAGTGACCTGTTCCGCGTTAACACCCAACTGTTCTACAATTATTTCTTTTACTTTATCTTCCAGTGCCATATCCCATTCTCCTTTTTTAAAACTTCAAACTCCTGAATCCTTCCATCCACTCACCCGCAAGATTCAACACTACATCACCATCCCGCCGCTAATCGTCAAAACGTGCCCCGTTATATAAGAAGAAGCATCACTAACCAGAAACATAACCGCTTTAGCTATATCATCGGGCAACCCGAAACGCCCCAACGGAATCGCTTCCAGCATCTTCTGCCGAACAGCCTCCGGTAACACCTCTGTCATCTTCGACTCAATAAAACCCGGCGCTATAGCATTCACCCTTACATTACGGGACGCCAACTCTTTAGCCGTAGATTTCGTCAAAGCTATCATTCCTGCTTTTGACGCCGCATAATTACACTGTCCGGAATTGCCAATCAAGCCAATAATTGAGGCCATATTAACAATCGCCCCGCTCCTCTGCTTCATCATAACCTTCGCGACACCCTTGGAAAAGAGAAAAGCCCCTTTTAAATTGACAGAAATCACCGCATCCCAGTCCTCTTCCGACATACGGACCAACAGCCCGTCCTTCGTTATTCCCGCATTATTTACAAGAATATCAATACTTCCGAACGTTTTGGCAATGGATTCAATGGCATCTCCCACCTGCTTGCCGTCACTCACATTCACCGCAACCGCCTGAGAACGCACTCCTATTTGCGTCACTGACGCCACAACATCCTTTAACCAGTCCGCATCCAGATCACATAACGCCAAATTCGCGCCGTTACGCGCCAATTCTTCGGCAATAGCTCTGCCTATTCCCCGGGCCGCACCAGTTACAATAGCCGTTTTACCATCAAGACATCCCATAATCTCACCCCCATGCTTTAACGCTCTCCACAGCTTTATCCAGCGTCAATACATCCTGAATATTACAGAGAGCCGCATCCGCGTCAATACGCTTTATCAAACCAGATAACACTTTTCCCGGCCCGCATTCCAAATATCCGCCGGCACCATTGGCTTTCAGCCATTTTACGCATTCCAGCCAGCGCACGGAACAGGTCACCTGCTTTATCATCGCTTCGCGTATTTCCACACCATCACCATGAGGCAAACCTGTCACATTTGCCACAACCGGAACACGCGGTTTTAATATATTTATTCCGCCCAGAAATTCCTTCAGACGCTTCGCCGCAGGTTCCATCAATGATGAATGAAACGCCCCGGCAACATTCAGAACTATAGCCCTCTTGGCACCGGCATCTTTCGCCATCTGCTCAGCCCGGCCGATCCCGTCTCGGGGCCCCGACAAAACTGTCTGTTCATCAGAATTCAGATTGGCAATCTCTACACCGGTCGCCCCGCAAATTTCACGCAGTTTATCGCCGGAAAGACCAATGATGCTCACCATCCCGCCTTCACACTGTTCACAAGCTTCCTGCATGAAACGCCCGCGAGCTTCCAGAACCTTTAAAGTGTCTTCAAATGTCAACGCACCCGCAATGTGAAGCGCCGTCCATTCACCCAAACTCAAACCAGCCATACCGGAAAAAGCAGCATCGCCAGCCTTTTCACAAAAAGCCTTGTAACACGCAACACTTGTAACGAAAATAGCCGGCTGACAATTGCTCGACTTTGTCAAATCCTCCACAGGCCCTTCAAAACATATCTTGGATAATTTACAACCCAGCACTTCATCAGCTTTATCGAAAAGAGCCTTGCATCCGGCACTTGCTTCCGCCAGATCTTTTCCCATACCTACAAATTGGGCACCTTGTCCGGCAAACACCAAAGCTTTATTTCCCATGACCCACCCTCCTCTTTCTACAATACCCATTTGAGAACAGACGCGCCCCAGGTGAAACCACTGCCGAAAACAACAAACAACAGAATATCATCTTTCTTTATCTTGCCGGCCCTTACCGCTTCATCCATCGCCACCGGTATCGAAGCCGCCGAAATATTGCCCACCTTGTGCAGATTGATTACAAATCTATCAATTGAAACCCCTACTTTATCTGATATCGCCTGTATGATTCTCATATTAGCCTGATGCGGTATTACCCAGTTAACATCCGCCATTGTCAGGTTTGCACGCTCTAATGCCTGTTTCCCGGCCTCACTCATGCACCGTACGGCATGCTTGAAAACCTGATTCCCCTCCATCTTCAGAAAATGAAGCTTTTCATTCAGCGTCCTTTCAGATGCCGGACAGCGGCTACCACCACCCGGCACATTAAGAAGAGACGCCAAAGATCCATCCGACCCCAGCGCGCTCGCCAATATTCCCGGCTCATCCATGGCCTTTAAAACCACAGCCCCTGCGCCATCACCAAATAAAACACATGTTCCCCTGTCTTCCCAGTCAACAATACAACTTAACTTTTCCGCGCCTATAACCAGCGCCGTATCATAAGCTCCAGCCTCTATGCCATTCCGTGCAATTTCCATGCCATAAACAAACCCGGAACAGGCCGCTTCAATGTCCATACAGAAAGCTTTTTTTGCGCCTATCTTTTCCTGAACAAAACAAGCCGTATTCGGCAGAACCATGTCCGGCGTACATGTGGCCAGAATTATAATGTCAACATCCAGAGCCGTGACCCCTGCACTTTCCAAAGCCATCCGGCTGGCAACTGCCGCCATATCCGAAGTCGCCTCGTCCTCCCTTGCCATACGCCGTTCGCAAATTCCTGTCCTCGTCTTGATCCACTCATCCGATGTGTCCACCATTTTGGCAAGATCATCATTGGTCAAAACACGCTCAGGCAGATAGGAACCTGTTCCCGCAATGCAAGCCGATCTTTTTTTACCCTTGATATTACTCACTTGACGCCTAACCCCTTTACCTTTTCAATTATCACATCGTTCAAATGATGACCTATCGAATCGCAGGCCACTCTGATCGCGTGAAAAATAGCACGGGATGAAGACGCGCCGTGCGTAATAATGCATACACCGTTCACCCCCAACAGCAAAGCTCCTCCATACATCTCAGGATCCATCTTTGCCTTCATCGCCTTCATCGCCCCCTTTAACATGCTGGCGCCCAGCATCCGTATCGGATTCTTTGTAAACTCCTTCTTCATCCAATAACCTATGGCATGCGCCGTGCTTTCAACCGTCTTCAGCACTACATTGCCCACAAATCCATCACAAACCACAACATCCGTCTCCCCCTCAAATAGATCATGCCCTTCAACATTGCCTCTGAAATTCAAAAAGGATTTATCCAGCATGCCAAAGGCTTCCTTTGTTATTTCATTGCCCTTAATATCTTCACCGCCTATGCTCAACAAACCCACGACAGGAGAAGGCTGATTTAAAACCGAAGAGGAATAAACACTCCCCATAACACCAAACTGCGTGAGAATGGTGGCATTACTGTCAATATTGGCACCGGCATCTATTAATACAAAAGGACGATCCCGGGTCGGAATCACCGTAGCTATCGCCGGACGAATCACCCCTTCCAGCATCCTTAGTTTCAACATGGAAGCAACCACAACCGCACCGGTATTACCGGCCGACACAACAGCGTCAGCCTCACCATCTTTCACCATGTCAACCGCACGGCCTATCGAAGAATCTTTCTTTCTCCTTACCGCCATTGCCGGCGATTCGTCCATGTCAACCATCTCTGACGCATGGCGCAGTTCCAGCTTGCTGGAATTACAAGGATACAAATCCAGCTCACGCTTGATTGCTTCCGATTGCCCGACAAGATATATCTTAGTCACCACCGGTAGTTTTAAAGCGGCGTCAACAGCTCCGCGCACTATTTCGCGAGGAGCAAAATCTCCACCCATGGCATCAACGGCTATTCGCATATACTCAATCCGCCTTGACCGTAATTACCTGCCTGCCGCGGTAATACCCGCATGAAGAACAAACACGATGCGACTCCTGCGCCGCTCCGCACTGCGGACACTTCTTCGACGCCGTCACTTTTTGTATATGCGCCCGCTTGCGGGACCTGATCCTGCTTTTTGACGTTTTCCTTTTTGGGACACCCATCTTTCCTCCTTATCTCATGCATCGGCAGCATTCGCCTTAAGCAATGAAATTATTTTTTCAAAATATCCAGCTTCCCCCACCTGTCATCTGTTTCGGAAGCTTTACAACCACAACTACCCTCATTCAAATTCTTGCCGCATTGAACACAAATCCCTTTGCAATCAGGCTTGCAAACCGGATAAGCTGAAAAAGCAAGGAGAATAGCTTCACGAACATCCGCGGTCAAGTCAACAGATTCATCACCTGCTTTTATTTCACAAACCGCACTAAAGGCATTTTCCTCAACCCGCATCTCAAAACGCTCGGAACACATCGAACATACATACTCAACATCCAGCCCAAGCCTGCCCATAACAATCAGCTCACCCGGCACCGTCTGCACCGTTAAATTATAATAAAACACCCTGCCAATCTTGAAAAAACTCTCATCAGCTATATCCAGCAGAGACGACGGCAGTTCGCCGCTGATTTTTTTTCCTTCAGAAGGCATGCCTGCCAATTCAATAATTACACCTTCAGGAACCTTTGTATCGCTTTTTTCCATGCCACCCCGCCCTTTACACCGTTTTCACGCCCTGAACTTCCGGATCAGCTCCCCGGCCACTACCGGAGGAACAAACTGCGTAACATCTCCACCAAGTCTGGCCACATCCTTGACTGTGCTGGAACTAATATAATTATGCGTCTCTTTAGGCGTCATAAAAAGAGTTTCCACTTCCGGAGTCATCTTTCTGTTCATCAGCGCCATTTGAAATTCATACTCAAAATCAGAACTCGTCCTTAAACCGCGTATCAACACCTTTACTCCTCTGGATTTGGCATAATCAACAAGAAGATGATCAAAACAAACAACCTCAACATTAGCCATGTCTTTGACCGTTTCACGCGCCATATTCATTCTTTCTTCAACAGTGAAAAGAGTTTTCTTGGGAGTATCAACAGCAATTGCCACTATGAGCCTGCCGAAAACATGCGTGGCCCGCTCAATAATGTCCAAATGCCCAAAAGTAAGCGGATCAAATGTTCCGGCATATATCGCCAATTCTTTCATTCACCACTCCCTTTCATGAAAAAACACAACTTCGAGCCACCGTATCGTTTTTCGCTTATCATAACCCATCCCGCAACCTCTATCAATTCTTCCGTGGCATCACGCTCCAGAACAAACACTCCGTCCGGCGCTAATATATCAGACCCGCTCAATACATTCAAAAGCCTGACCTGCCAGTTCTCCGCCTCCACCGGCTTTGACTTTTTATTATAAGCCCCCGCCCCCCGTCCCATAGCGCCATAAGGCGGATCAGCAAAAATAACATCAAAACTGCCGACAAACCCGCGCTTACCTAAAAACCGTAAAACATCCATCCGGACTATCTTACCTTCGCCACCGCAAAGATCATGAACGTTTTTCTCAAGTATCGTCAATACACTTCTGCCTGATTCCACCCAGCAAACCTGCTCAGCTCCGCGACTGAACGCCTCCATGCCGACAACCCCCGAACCGGCAAACAGGTCCAAAAACCTGCACTCTGCCACTTTCGCGCCAAGTATCGAAAAAAGCGCCTGCCGAACCATGTCTTGCGTTGGCCTGACTCCGCTTCCCGGAACACGTACCTGCCGTCCCCTTAATATTCCTCCTGTAATCCGCATATAAAGGAAAATATAAAAAAACTTATCAATTAAAGCAAATGCAGATTAAATAATAGCCATTATCTGTAAATTGATCTGTAATATACCGGATAAATGCATATCAAACAGCAGAATTCCATCTGCACCGGCGAGTATGCATTTCTTTTTGCTTGAAAAATACAATCCTTATCCCCAATAATGGTTGTTTACCTCAAATTAGAAAGGCCAAAAAGACATGGGTTGGTTCAAAAGAAAGAAGAAAATCGAACCTTCTGTAATCAAAAAGAAGGAAGAGCTCTGGACTGTATGCCCATCATGCAGTGCTCATGTATACAAGGAGGAATGGCAGAAAAACCTTTATGTCTGCCCCAAATGCAATTTTCACGATAAAATAACCGTCGAACAAAGAATACAACTCATTTTGGATGAAGGTTCCTTTATGGAACTCGATGCCGATATCACCGCCTCCGATCCCCTTAAATTTGTTGACGCAAAAGGCTCCTATTCCGAGAAAATCAAGGAAACCAAGGCTGAAACAGGCCTGAACGAAGCTGTTATCACAGGACGCGGCAAAATACACGGAACCAAAGTTGTGGTGGCTATCATGGATTTCAGGTTTTTCGGCGGAAGCCTCGGAAGCGGCGCCGGTGAAAAAATCTACCTCGCTTCAGATTACGCACTCAGACACAAGTTGCCTTATATCGTTTTCTCAGCTTCAGGCGGCGCCAGAATGCAGGAAGGTATCATTTCGCTCATGCAGATGGCCAAGACCTGCGCAGGCGTTGCCCGCCTCAATGAAGCATGCATCCCCTACATCTCCGTCTTGACCCACCCCACCTACGGCGGCGTCTCCGCCAGCTTCGCAATGGTCGGCGATATAAATATAGCCGAACCCGGCGCGCTGATAGGCTTCGCGGGCCGCAGAGTAATAGAACAAACTATTAAACAAAAATTGCCGGATAATTTCCAGACAGCAGAATACCTTCTTGCTCATGGATTTATAGACAGTATAGTCGAACGCACAAAGATAAAATCCTTCCTTCACAATGCACTGCAATATTGGAATCCCAGATAATTCTGGCCCTAAATCAAGGAGATGAAAATGCATTCAGAATTCATGGAAATAGATACAGACAGTATCATCGTTAAAATACGCCTGCGTAAAAATTACGGCGACCTCGGCATGCTTGAAAATTCCATAAGAAAATTAGGCATCCTCTGCCCTCTAATAGTCGATCGTGATAATGTGCTGATATCCGGCGAAAGGCGCCTCCAGGCCTGCCGCAATCTTGGCATCATCCGCGTACCCGTCTTGAAATTGAATATCCAGTTTAACAGCATGACTGCTCTTGATATCCAATCTGATCTGAATATATGCAGAGAACCATTGTCCAATGAAGAACTCGAAGAGCATATAAAAATGAAGAAAGACGCTATGGCCGGAAAATTCTTCGGCCAGCCCACCGGCATCTTCGCCCGTTTAAAGCGATGGTTCAGCATGAAACTTAAAACTGAACAAGTCACAGGCAAAAACAGCGCTTTAACCTTTTAACATCAAATTCAGATAAAGAAAAATATGGAAACAGATTTCGAACAACCTTTGATTGATATGGAAAATAAGATTGCCGAACTCGTAAAATTAAACGAGGCTCCTAATGTGCAATTCGACACCGAAATAGCGGAACTCAAACGGAAACTGAAAACACAAATGGAAGATGTCTATTCAAAATTAACGCCATGGCAGACTGTTGTGGTTTCACGCCATCCCAACCGCCCCATCCTGCAGGATTATATCACCGGTATTTTTTCGGAATTCATAGAACTGCACGGCGACAGATGTTTCGGCGATGACCGCGCCATGATTGCAGGATTCGCAACCATCGAAAAACACAAGGTCATGCTGATCGGTATGGAAAAAGGGAAAAACGTGGAAGAAAAAATCAAGGCCAACTTCGGCATGGCCAATCCCGAAGGATACCGGAAAGCCATCCGCCTCATGCGCCTTGCGGAAAAATACAACATTCCCGTTGTCTGCCTCGTTGACACCCCTGCCGCTTATCCCGGAAAAGAAGCTGAAGAACGCGGACAAGCTGAAGCCATCGCGCGTAATCTAACCGAAATGGCAATGATAAAAACCCCAATTATCGTCCTGATCACGGGAGAAGGCGGAAGTGGCGGCGCTCTCGGAATTGCCGTTGGTGATGTTGTAATGATGCTGTCAAATGCCATTTATTCCGTGATTCCGCCGGAAGGATGCGCCGCAATATTATGGCGCGATTCCGCAAAAGCACCCGATGCCGCTCAAGCTCTAAAAGTAACAGCCAACTCACTATTAAAACTGCACGTTATTGACGAAATTATCACCGAACCGATTGGCGGCGCGCATCGCGATCATGAAAATACATTTGCAAATGTTAAAAAAGCTCTGCTAAAACATATCAAGAAGTTGAAACATATTTCTACTGGAAAACTTATTGATAAACGTCTTGAAAAATACGCCAAGATAGGCAAGTTTGACAAACGCAAACACAGTAGCCATTGATTGATAGCTTTTAAAACATAAGAAAAGGGAAACTATGGTGGAAAAAAATACAGATCAACAAAACCAGACAACACCTCTAAAGAAAACCAAGCGCATACCTCTGCGTATAACAGACACCACTCTGCGCGACGCCCATCAATCTCTATGGGCCACAAGAATGCGCACTGAAGATATCATCAAAATAATAGATACCATCGATTCCGCCGGTTACTATTCCCTCGAAGTATGGGGCGGCGCCACCTTCGATGTCTGCCTGCGGTTCTTGAAAGAAAACCCCTGGGAACGGCTCCGCCAAATCAAGGCCAAAGCCAAAAAGACCCCCCTTCAAATGCTGTTACGCGGTCAGAATATTCTGGGCTACAAACACTATTCCGACGATCTGCTCGACCATTTTGTAGGATTGGCCTGCGATAACGGAATAGATATATTCCGAATCTTTGACGCCCTTAATGATACACGGAATCTTGAATACGCAATCAAGTCCGTCAAAGCCCACGGAGGACATGCACAGGGCACCCTTTCTTATACCATCAGCCCGGTTCACACTGTAAAGGAATATGTCCGTATAGCCAAAGAACAGGTGGCAATGGGCATAGACTCTCTGGCCATAAAAGATATGGCAGGCATACTGTCCCCTATTTCTTCTGAAAAACTGATCTCCGCCCTCGCCAAAGAGATCAATGTTCCAATACAGATGCATTGCCATACCACCAGCGGAATGGCAACCGCAACTTACGTGGAAGGCGTAAGAGCAGGCGCCGGCGCCATAGACTGCGCCATTTCCGTCATGTCCGGCTTTTCATCACTGCCGCCCGTCGAAACCATGCTTTCTATCTTCGACGAAACAACATACCACGCCAACCTCGATATCGAAGCCCTTAGAAAAATATGCAAATATTTCACATCTCTGGCCCCGAAACGCCAGCTCAGCCATCACCCGACCAATACCATAGATCCGGAAATCCTCGTACACCATATACCCGGCGGCATGATCTCAAACCTGCGCTCACAGCTCGAACAACAAGGCGCGCTCGACAGATTGAATGAAGTTCTGGAAGAACTGCCGCGGGTCCGCGCCGATCTCGGATATCCTCCGCTCGTAACACCCACAAGCCAGATAGTCGGAGTACAAGCCGCAATGAATGTTCTGTCCGGCGAACGTTACTCAATGGTTCCTCAGGAAACAAAAAGTTACGTCAAGGGCCTGTATGGAAAATCTCCAGCGCCTATCGATCCTAAAATAAGCAAACTTATCCTCGGCGACGAAAAACCGATAACCGGCCGACCCGCCGACCTGCTTGAACCAATGCTTCCAAAAGCCACCCATGGCATAGATGCCAATTTGATTAAAAATGAAGAAGATATAATTTCATATTGCCTGTTCCCTGAACAGGCAATCGAATATTTCAAGTGGCGTAACATGCCGGAAAAAGACAGACCGCCAATACCGGCTGATCTTGAAAAGAACACCGCTGCCCCTGAACAACCGGCACCTTATCTCACGCCGGAAGATTCAACCGAACTTACCAATCTGCTGGATAAAATCAGCCAGCTCGGCATTTCCGAATTGATAATCCGGAAAGACAACAAGGATATTCAGCTCAAGCCGTCAGGCGCTGAATCCAAACCGTCAGATAACAAGCAGACAGCTCAGCCGGCAAAAAAGGAAACATCAGCTCCATCAGAAAAGAAACCTGCCGCACAACACGATGGACCAACTATCAACGCCCCTCTTAACGGTACATTCTATTCATCAGCAGGCCCCGGCAAACCGAAATTCGTCAACGAAGGCGATACGGTGAAAACAGGTGACCCGGTATGTATCGTGGAAGCCATGAAACTGTTCAACCAGATCAAGGCTCCTTTTGACTGCCAGATCGTCAAGTTCCTTGCGGAACACGGTCAAGCCGTAGAAAAAAATCAGGCGCTTGTAGCTGTAAAACAGGTTTAATTTGGCACGCCACGGCATGTTTACACCGCTAGTATTAATCAAGCCATTTACAGAAAGAATTTGATAGGACCTGTCATGTCGAACCAGTCATGTCGAATGACGTGATGACGTGATGACGTGAGAACTGACATGACCAGCCTTATCATGTTAATCTTTTGGGACAGAAAGCCAAAGTTATTTAAAATGAAAGATATAACTGAAAAGATCATTGGTTATGCTCACAAGGTCTATAATGAAATGGGCTTTGGCTTTCTGGGATCTGCATGCTGGAAATGTTTATTGCGGGGACTTCACCGGGCAGGACTGAATACAGAATATTAACCTGCATATTGCAGGTAAAGCGCAGCCTCGGGGTTAATCCCGATTTTCAGCGCTTTGCGCCGAAAGATCGGCCCTGTGGGCGGATATTGCGCCGTACTGCAATATCCGGATCAAAACGTTCTTTCGGCGAGTTGACGCTGTAAAAGTTACGAAACATGGCAAAGAAAATTGAACATTGAAAAACATTATCCTGTCATCCTGTCTGAATATTTGAAATTTTTTCTTCGGATGGCTAAATAGATACTCCGGCGACAATTGCCAGCCCGGAGCTTGTGCCGATACGATTAGCCCCGGCATCTATCATCGCGCGCGCTGTTTCGTATGTTTTGATGCCGCCGGCCGCTTTCACACCGGCATGAACACCAACTGTTTTCCGCATAAGAACAATGTCTTCCACCGTAGCGCCGCCGCCGGCAAGCCCTGTGGACGTCTTCACAAAATCAGCCCCCGCCTTCATTGCCGCGCGACAGGCGGCCGTTTTTTCATCGTTAGTGAGCAGACATGTTTCGATGATAACTTTGCATAATCTGCCCGGCTTGCATTCTTCAACCACACATCTTATGTCATGCTCAACAACATCCAGTTGCCCGTCCTTTAAAGCGCCAATATTTATCACCATATCTATTTCATCGGCACCCTGCTCTATTGCGCGGCGCGCCTCAAAAGCTTTCACAACACTCTCGGATGTGCCGAATGGAAAACCCGCGACCGTGCAAACCTTAACGCCTTTCCCGGCAAGTCTTGCTGAACAGCGGCTGACCCACACAGGCATGACACAAACCGCAAAAAACCCATATTCCACAGCTTCATCACAATGCCGGTCCAGCATGGACGCTGTCGCATCCGACTTTAACAACGTGTGGTCAATATAACTGGCAATATTCATTCTTTCCCCCGGCATAACTCTAGCTCCACCTATAAAGTTGGTATTCCGCTAACTGACACCGTCTTCGGAGCACTTACATATATATTTTCGATTACATTTGAAGACAAAGAAAAATTTATCCCTTTATCGAAGTACATAAGCTCTTCAAAACTTCTTATTCCATAATAGCGGTATTCCGGAACACCAAATTCGGCTTCAATTTGTTCCTTATACAATTCGCCAACAGAGATGTTTTGATTCCGACCTTTCACCCTCCCTTGAAAGGGGTTGTCAATCCGAAGACCGGAGAGATACGGATGATGGAAAGACCTAAAGTAGAAGCTGATACTGTATACATGTCTCCGTTCAATAACCGCTATCGCACCCAGCGATGGAATCACTGCAAAATACCGGCCATATTTCCATCTTGACCACAGTCGTTGTCGCCAGCAAACCCCATAATCCACAGTTTTCAGATCTCTATTTCGTCGTTTCAAATCACGCGGTGTCATGCCTACCTCGCAGATTCCTGGAATCCCAAGCCCCGGTTGAATCACAAAATCTGCACTATCTAGAACGTATGGAGTACAACACAATTCCGTAACAAGCAAAGCCACCATCAACCCAAAGAGAATCACAAACTTAAAGAGTCTCGAAGGGTCATGTCGCGTTCTGCAATTCATCAATTCACTCCTTGACGGGCATACAAACATTCACCACGTCAACTACTGTGTCAATGTGAAGATACCCTATTCTTTAAGCGGCTCGGGTTGCTTCTTCTTTTTAGTCTTTAGTTTTTTTACACTTTCAACAGGCGGCAATTTCTCCGGCAAGGTCCCTCCAAGTTCTTGAATGGTCTTGCGGACTTTTGCGCCAACTTCAAAATGGGTACGATTTGCCTTTTGCTTATCTTTCACATTGTCGCGTTTCAGTTTTTCTTCCGTTTGAGTTGCGCGAAACAGATTTGCGGCAAGCTCCGTACTTCCCATGTAATCAAGTATCTGCTGGTGTTTTTTCAAGCCCTTTCGCCGCTGAATATCCTTTGCGCCCAGTCCGCCGTATAAACCGTGATAGCCGTGATCCTGAAAAATGGCGTAGTCTTGCGGCTCGATTACACCCGCTGTTTTGGCAACTCCGGCAAGCCGGACGTTGTGCATTTTCATTTCTTCGCGCAGGAGCAAACGCTTTTCTTCTTCTGTCGCCTTGTCCGAAAGTTCCTGGCGTCGTGTTTGAACGGCAAAATATGTTTGACCAAGCGCAACAATCTTTTTTGACGGATCCGCATTCTGAACAATCAGGTAGCAGGCATACCGGGAGAGCAATACTGTCTTTACTTCCCTCTGACCACCTTTGCCGATTTCGATCATTTCGGTGATATCAACGAAATGATCCTCGATGCGATGGCCGCTGTTGAAACAGGCCAACTGCGCCTTGCCGACGACCTGCTCGAAATTACGGTAGTCAGTATATCCGAGTACTCCCGAGAAATCCCGGCTGGACCAATGTTCCGCGCCCGCGTCATTGATGCGCCGAATCCTCTCAAATGGAGAAATACCGTCGGATGCCGGAAGATTGCGAGTATCATTCATTTCTGTGTTTATCCTTTATGCATTCCTTGACAGTTTAACGTCTTTATCCATTTTAACCCTGCCATAGACAATAAAACCCGCCAACAATCCGGTCAATAAGAAAGCATCTGATTATGCGCATATTAATCAGAGAGAGAAGACCGGACTTGTCTGAATTGGATGCCAAGAGTGTTAAATCAAAATCAGTACGCGACACAATTATGTGGTAAAGATAAAAGACAAGACAAGTCTGCCGCGTACAAAGGCTTTTCCAGGCTTCTATGAATAAATTTTATAATGAGTTGTACAAACCAGCACCTTAGCCTGAATATTGCATGAGAATCAGCAAGTGTTTTGGGGAAGTGATTAATCTGCAAATCCTTATAACTGTAAAGTTATCTGCATATGGATATACATCTTGCATGAGCGTTTTTTGAAAAAAAGAGATTGCCGATTCTCACCGGAAGGCCAGTTGATAATGCAGTATCTGCTTTGTTGCGGGAGGTTCGCAGTATGTTTATACAGCTTCACTTCCCGGCGCCTCGCATCTGCTGCATTCTGAACTGGTGCAATATTCAGGTTAGAATACTCAAAATATTTTTCATTTTCCGTCAAATATCCATCCAATCCGCATAAATCTAAATATTTGAATATGGGCAATTTAACCCGCCCGCCACCGGATAAATTTCATCCGCACTAATGTCTTCACTTTTTCCCACCTTTTTAATAAAGTTCAACAAGTTATGAATAAAACAACACCAGCAATAGAATCTCTGGCCATTATAGCAGGTAAAGGCGCATACCCGATCCTGCTCGCGCAGTCAGCAAAAAAACAGTCCGTCAAACGCGTGTTTGCCGCCGCATTCGTAAAAGAAACTGAACGCGATATCGAAAAATACGCCGACGAAGTCAAATGGGTGCGGCTCGGCCAGCTTCAAGCTCTGCTCGACACTCTACAGCAGAGCGGAATAAAACACGCCGTCATGGCCGGCCAGATCACCCCCACCCACCTCTTTACCATACGCATGGATAAACGCATGCTGACTCTTCTCAAAAATCTCGCCGCCAAAAACGCGGAAACAATTTTCTCAGCCGTCGCCAATGAACTTAAATCAATAGGCATCGAACTAATGCCCGCCTCAATGTTCATGGAAACATATATGCCTCAAGCAGGGCTCCTCTCCAAAAGAGAACCAACGGAATCAGAAAAACTGGATATAGAACTCGGCATCAAAGCCGCCAATGCCACCAGCTCCCTCGATATAGGCCAAACCGTCGTCATCAAAAACGGAACCATTCTGGCTGTGGAAGCATTCGACGGCACCGACGAAACAATACGCCGCGCCGGCAAACTCGGGGGCCCCGGCTCTGTAGTTGTCAAACTCGCCAAGCGTGGACATGATATGCGCTTCGATATCCCCGTAATAGGAACTCATACAATGAAAATACTCCGGAAAGCAAAGGCTTCAGTCCTAGCCATCGAAGCCGGCCGCTCCATCCTGCTGGAACAGGATCTGATAATCGAGGAGGCAAACAGAATCGGACTCAGCCTGATAGTCTTGCCCCGGGAATCTTAAAACAGGAAGAATTACGATGAACAAAATCCGCGTCGGTGTTTTCGGAGTAGGCAGTCTGGGCCAGTGGCATGCCCGCATTTATTCAGAACTGGAAACCGCCGATCTGGCCGGTGTTTACGATATAAACGCTGAACGCGCCGCAGAGATCGCATCCAAATACAAAACAAAAGCCTTCAATAACATAGACGAGCTTGCCGGGCAAATAGACGCCGCCAGCATCGTGGTGCCTGCAAATAAACATTTCGACGTGTTTTCACAACTGGCAAAATATAATCTGCATATACTCGTTGAAAAACCGATAGCCGACACAACCGGTCAGGCTGAACAAATGGTAAGAATAGCCAGCGAAAAAAACACCATACTTCAGGTCGGCCATGTGGAACGCTTCAATCCGGTAATGACATTTCTGGAAAGCAATCTGACCCGGCCGCGTTTTATTGAAGCCACACGCCTGTCATCTTTCCCGCCGCCCCGCGAAGGCGCCGCCCCGCGCGGCACCGAGGTCAGCGTTGTGCTGGATCTTATGATACATGACCTCGATATCATTCTCCATCTTGTCAAATCCCCGGTTAAAACCATCCACGCGACAGGCGTGGCTGTGTTAAGTCCATCTGAAGATATCGCCAACGCGCGACTCACTTTCGACAACGGATGCGTCGCCAACGTGACAGCCAGCCGCATAAGCAGGGAACAACTCAGAAAAATACGCGTCTTCCAGGATGACACTTATCTCTCTCTGGATTATATGCTGCAGAATGGACAATTGTGCAGAAAAACACAGACCGGCATAGAAACAATCCCCGTGCCGCTGGAAAAGAAAGCGCCGCTCGATGCCGAGCTGGCTTCTTTCGTGGAATGTGTCATGCACAGGAAAAACCCTGTTGTCACAGGACGGCACGCCTCCAAAGCGCTTGAACTGGCAGTTGAAATCTGCCGTTGTATAAGAGAAAACCCTTCTTAAACGAACCCCCCGACAAAACACATGAACAGCAAAATAAAACTAATGATAATAGCCGGTGAAGTATCGGGCGATATGCACGCCGCCGGAATTGTCAGCGCAATAAAGGAAAAAATACCCGACGCGTCTTTTTTCGGTATAGGCGGCAAGGACATGAGAGCCGCGGGTGTAAAAACATTTTATGATGTTGACCAAATGGCTGTTATGGGACTTACCGAAGTATTGCGCAAATACGGATTTTTTAGACGTGTGTTTAATCATATGCTGGCCATCGCTCTGCAGGAAAAACCGGACGCGGTTATTCTGGTGGATTATCCCGGCTTCAATTTAAGATTCGCCGCCAAGGCGCATGCGCACGGCTTGAAAATAATATATTATATCTGCCCTCAAGTATGGGCATGGAACTCGTCGCGTATCCCGCGTATGGCGCAATTCGTTGACAGACTGATATCAATTTTCCCATTTGAAAAAGACTGCTTCAGCGAAACGAACCTTCAGGTTGATTTTGCCGGTCATCCGCTGGTTGACGAAGCATCAAAGACATGGAAGGAACCAGAGCCAGCATTACCCTGGCAGGGTCCCCTGCGTATCGCGCTTTTACCCGGCAGTCGTCAGCACGAGATTGAACGCCTTTTGCCTGCCATGTGGGCCACCGCCGCCATAATCGAAAAGAAACATCCTGACGCTAGCTTCATAATACCAGTGCCGTCACCTTCAGAAGAACAAATGGTCAACCGTTGCCTCGGCAAACTCACCGGCGGCCCGTCCAAATGCTCTGTCGTGTCCGGAAAAACACGGCATATACTGAAAACCGCCAAGACTGCCATGATCACATCAGGAACAGCCACAATCGAAAGCTCTCTCATGCTCTGTCCGATGATCATCTGCTACAAGACTGCGTTGCTCACCTACATAATGGCCAAAGCTCTGGTTAAAGTTAAAAATATCGGTATGGTCAACATAATAGCGGGCAAGATAATATGTCCTGAATTTATTCAGTACGCGGTAAAGCCGGAAGCACTAGCCGCCGCCATGGAACAGCTATTGCACGATTCTCCGCAACGCGAGCTTATGATCAAACAGATGGAAGAAGTTAATTCCGCGCTCGGCAAGCCCGGCGCCGCCAAACGCGCCGCAGAAAGCGTTGTTCAGGCAATCTCAAACCGGGAATAACAGAAGTTGCATCTTATCCTGCCGTTTATTTCCCGATCTGAATAAATTCACTGGCTCTGTCCGGATATGTCAGCTTAACCGCAATATCGCTCCGCTTGTGTCCGGCGAGTATTTTCTGAACCGTCTTGACCGCCACATCCGGTTTGTTGCAGTCGGAACTTAAATGAGCCAGAAACACCACCGTCAGCGTGTCACCCGCCACTTCAGCCAGCAGTTCAGCGGCATCTTTGTTTGAAAGATGCCCCTGTCTCCCCGCTATTCTCTGCTTCAAACTCCACGGCCGCTGAGATGCTTTCAGCATGTCCGTATCATGATTCGATTCCAACACTATCACCTGACATCCTTTCAACCGTTCCCTGATCAGATCCGTAACAATACCCATATCGGTCACAACACCCACACGCGATGAACCGTCAGACAAAGCAAAACCAACCGGATCATAAGAATCATGCGGAACAGAAAAAGGCTCTATCCTGATATCCCCTATTTGAAACGCGCTTCCTGTCGAAAACATATTCCATTTCAAATCTTTGAGTTTGTCATCCTGTCCCAAAGCATCGATTGTGCCGCTGTTGGCATAAAGAGCGGCACCTGTCTTACGATGCAATATGCCAAGTGATGATTTATGATCATCGTGCTCATGGGTAAGACAAATCGCGGATATGCTTTGCAGTTCAACACCAATGGCAGCCAGCCGCGCCGCAGTTTCTTTACAGCTCAACCCGGCGTCTATAAGAATACCGGTAGTATCCGACGCTACATACGCGCAATTGCCGGAACTACCACTGGATAATACACATACTTTAAGTGACATAGTTAAGCATAATAAAAGCCCGGCTTGTCATAGTCGAACATTTTCACAAGAAAGAGTCATTCCGGTGGGCTTACTCAACCTTGATACGGTAAAAACCCCTGTCAGATAAACCGTCATCAATGTAAGCGTTGGTCCCGGATGAATCACCCATGACATCATTCGTAACCGCTGTTTCCGGCCATGCCTGCGTAAGATTAGTCGACTTGTACACAGAATACATCTTACCCGGCACACTTAACCACCTTATCACGAACCCCTCGACATCCGGCATCAAACAGTCAATCTTGAACACTGAAAGCCCATTTGTCGGATTGGTCCCGGCCAGATATTCCTCCCAAGCCGGCATGCCATCCTCATCAGTATCGCTCATCGCCGCCGCGTCAAAATCATTCGTGCCCGGATAA
Organism: Lentisphaerota bacterium; assembly: GCA_041306605.1. Taxonomy (GTDB): domain Bacteria; phylum Verrucomicrobiota; class Kiritimatiellia; order UBA8416; family JAQBFJ01; genus JBFZFB01. The sequence continues at coordinate 23,504 of JBFZFB010000047.1, forward strand.
TAATCCTCAAGCCACCATTCCGGCACATCATTTGTAGCCAGATTTCCCACGAAATTCGCTTCTATTGACCGCGCTTCACTCATCGGCACTGTGATCTGATTACCCGCCACATCACACCCGCCAGTGTTGCCGCTCCATTCCAGAAAATGATAATAATCACCAGCCGTCGCGGTTATAACCACATCCGTTCCCGCCCTGTACCAGTTGTCTCCAACATTAACCTGTCCGTTCCCGTTCGTACCGGTATCCAGATAATAATTGGTCGCCCACTGCCATGTTATTGAAGAATCTCTTCTATGCAGAATGGATCCCGTATTTGTTCCTGTTCCGGAAGAAGGAACATTTCCTGTGCCGGTCCAGCCCAAACATTCATATCCCACTCCGGGTCCGCCGAGCACAAAATCGTTCGTAACACTCAACGTTACCATCGTGTCGCAATTATTAGTGTAAAGACCCGGGCCGGGATTACACGTGCCATGATCCGAATTAACCTGCATGGCAACTTTATCCGCCAATACATAAATTTCATACGTCGTATCGCCAGCCAGAACCGCTCTGACTGTGTTGGTCAAACTCACATTTACAACTTCGAGCCCTTCCCCTTCGGAATTTGTGTTAATATTGATTGTGAATGTTTTCGATATTGTTCCTGCAGTAAACGACAGCACTCCCGTCGCAGGAGTGTAATCTACGTTCGAAATCGCAGTGTCGCTCCACACGTAATAATTCACCGTCACTGTCTGGGACCATGGGGAACTCAAAACCACTTCAAACTGAACATTGGAACCCGCGCGCACTTCTTTTGACAACATTTGCAGGCCATACACATGACTCTCATTACCTGAACCTACCGTGTACAAATCTCTCCAGTCGCCCGACATGGCAAGCCCCTGCGGCAATCCGCCGTCAACCGGAACCGTCCCCTTGACTCTCCCTATTATATCGCACTCCACAACTAAATGGTCTGCACCGCTTAGCAAAAACAAATGAGCTGTGTATGGATCATAGACCACATCCGACAGGTTTGTGCACAACCCGCTTAACGCCGTTTCAGTATCAAACAGTTCGCCAACCCAAATACTTGAGCCCAAATCAACAACTCGGTAAACAGCCATGGGATTACGCCCTTTTACAACATAAAACCAGCCATTCATCCCGTCATACGCCACACCCTGCAGGCCTTCACCGGGACTGGAAACACCAAGACCTGTTTGAATTATCTGACTGTTAACATATTTGTTCACATTTGTTGTTCCTGCGGCAATCGGCACCACAACTATCGTATTGCTGATTCCCTCCACAATGCAAAAACGCCTGCTTGGAACATCATACACACTTATCCCGGTAACATTCGTGAAACCAGTAAGTGTTATATTGGTTTTATAGGCGCCGTTTAAATCATATACCTGGATTGCCGGCGGATCACTCACCGTAACATAGATTTCATTCGTGTCCGGCGCCAGACAGCATCCGGAAAAATTAGTCTGCGCGGGCCCATCCAGATTCATGTAAGAAGTTTCCGGCACGAATCTGCCGGCCACCTGTCCTGTCAGATAAGACGCGCGCGGATACGTGACACCGTCCATCATTATATCAAAACTCAAATCATCGCTTGAAACCGAATTCTGGTGCATTTCAACAGCCACAACATTCGTTCCGTTCGTAACAAGCCCTGACCCGTTGACCGTGCTCCACACCACAGCATCATCCACCGACGAGGATGCAAAGGTGGTATATGTTACGGTACCGGTCGTTATATTCACCCGCATCATCTCAGTATTGTTCAAATACACCAAGCCGCCGTCATCACGCAGAAGCCCCATACGATACTGCCCGATGTTCCACGATGTGCACCCCTGAAAACTGCGCCGGAAATAAGTGGTTACGTATTTACTGGACGGAATGCCCCCATATTTCACCACTGTTGACTCTCCGCCGTCTCCATATCCGAGCTCGGCAACACCGTTTGACCAACTGCTGTCGTTAAAACTGACACTGCGCCATGCATTGCTTTGATTGGAACCATTATCAAGATATCTCCACACCGACCCGGTGGATACCAGCATCATATGATCCATACCCGCATCCAGAACCTCTACTAATGTTGAAGCAACAGGATAATTCGCCGCTTGCGCCTGAATCGTGGCGTACTGATCACCGTCATGCCGGTTGTCAGGTTTTAACGTCACGTTGAAATACGCCGATTGCGCCCCCGTCGGGATCACAACAGATGACGCCACCGCCAGCTCTGTGGTGTCAGATGATGTCAAAGACACGGTAAGATTCGTCGCAAGAGGCGCCTGCACGGTAATAAGCCCCCAGTTGGTAAGCACTCCGCCATTTTCCGGTAGAACCGAATTGCTAAACGATATATCCATTGTTCTGTATTCCCAGAGCCATGTAACACTGGAATGATTTGTCAACGTGAATAAACCTGTGTTTGTGCCTATACCCGACACCGGAACGCATGCCGTACCGGTCCAGCCAGTACACGCGTATCCCATTCCCGTCCCGGTTGAAACAAACGACTGCATCTGACAGTTTGTAACGCTATTATACGAAAATATATTTGTGCCAACCGGCGGACTGCCGGTACCGCGGTCGGATTTGACAACCATCTCAACCGGATTCCCTGTAATAGTATATTCAAAAACCGTGTCGCGCACCAATTCAGCATTTGACGCGTTGGTCAGCGTGATGATCAACAGCTCGTCACCTTCAACAAGACCATCTTCAATAAAACTGATGGAAATTGTTTCAGAAGTCGATCCGGGCGCAAACGTGAGCGTACAGTTAGTCGGCGTAAAAGTATAATCATCCCCTAAAACAGCGTTTGTACTGGAAACAACAAATTCAACCGTGACAGTTGAAGCGGATGCGGAAAACATTGCCACGTTCAATGTTCCGGTTGTCCCCTCAATCCCGCTGGCCGAAGGCTTTGCCAGGCTGTACCGGAAATATTCATTCGGCTCGCTGATAATATACATGTTATTGCCGTCACCGGTAATTGTAATGCCTTCCGGCTGGCCGCCCAGAACAGGAAGCACCCCGATAATTGTCCCGTTTATTTCACACTCTATAACGCAATTACTCTCATCACTAAGCACAAACAGATGATCCAGATACTGATCATAATACAGGTCTGATAGATCCGAGCAGACGCTGGGAAAAAGAGTTTCAGCGTCAATCATAACCTCTGTGGCAACAGAACCTACTGTTCCGCTTACGGAATAAATTGTCATATTGTCATACTCTTCATTGGCGTAGAAGCGATTCCGCGACGGGTCCCATGTCACACCTTCCAACCCGTCGTTAAACATATTTACCAAACCCAAATCCAAAAGCTCTCCTGCTGATACATCCACGGTTGTTGTATTGGTTGCAATTGTCACAATGACAATGTGCCCATTGCCTTCTTCGACAATGGCAATCTTGTTGCTGACAGAATCGCGCATGCATATTCCTTCGGTATCGTCAACACCGGTAAGAGAAATTGCTCTTTTGTAGTTTCCGTTCAGATCATACACCTGTATATATTCCGGACTGTTCAGGATCACGAAAAGTTCCTGGTTCGAAGAAGCAATGCAGCAGCCGGAAAAATTGTTCTGATTCGGGCCGGCAAGACTTTTGGGGCCATCCGCCAGCTGATACCGGCCTACAGTGGATGGTGTTTTAAAGAATACAGGCCCTGCAATTGCTGTTATATGCCAACAGCTGATCATCGCCGCAAAAAGAATAAACAAGGCCATTTTTTTCATCTTAACACCCCGAAAAACTAACAACCTGATATTATGAATTGTAACACAAAATAATTCCCAATGTCGAGCTGTTTAAAAACGGGTTTTCGCGCAAGAAAATCACCTGATAATCCGTGGCCGACCAATGTCATTCAAGGAAACGGGTGGGGCGTGCTTTCGAGATGAGGGACGTAACACCGGGAGGAGTCGTGTGCCGACGCTCTGACAAAGCTTTTTGAAGCAACTCGTAATCCCGCCAGAAGCTGTCTAAAAAGGCCTTGCTTCGTTTTGTGTTAAACGGACATCTAACCTCGCCGATCGCGTCCTGAATCGAAAGGTGTATAGGTTCAGGTTCTGCATCGGTTGTGTTCCTCTGGCGCAATGCAAAGAAAGTCATCCCTTTGCGCGCAAAAAGATAGGTGCCTGTGGGTGCCTTGCATTACAATGTCTTAATACGGCCAGGCAGCTTCCGCATCTCTTCGCTCTCGGCGATCAGATTATCCAGTCGCTTCAGCAGGCTATTTTCTTCGTTTATATTAGTAATCAGCATGGTGCTGTTCCTTCTTCCGAATTCCATCGATTCCGCCAAACCCATCGATAGCTTATCGGCCGATTCGCTTCGATGAGCACAATTGAGCCGTTTATGAACCATTTCATCGTTTGAGGCAAATGAGGCATAAATGAGGCATAAATCATGGAATGCTGGCGGGGCGTATGGGTCATATCTGAGGCATACTCCTTACCTTGGTATAAAATGTTGCTTTGCGTTCACCATGACGTTCAAGAATTTTGTATTCTACCAGCTCCTCAAGATCTCGGGATGCTGTCTGGCGACTTGTTCCGGTTTCTTCCTGATACAGACCACTGGTTAATCGTCCTTCTCTGCGTATAATGTTCATGCCGACCTTTTGCCGTTCATTCAAACCGATCTTCGCCAGCACCGCATCGGTCAGCCAATCGCGCCAGATCGTTGTCACAAAGTGCGGTCCGCTTTGGCGAAATTCCGGTTCCGGAAGCCCTGCGTCGCGACAGTCGGCCATCGCCTATCATCCTACATGCAACATGATAGATCGCTCCCGGATACTCAACTCTTAGATTCCTTGCCATACCCGCAATTTACAACTTTCACCCTCCACTCGTCAACCATTTATTGCTTGTTTTAAGGGCTGACCCCAATGCCCCCTCGGGGTGGGGGGCGACATTTGCTGACCGGCCGGCATTATTATGGAATCCGACGTTTCAAGGTGGTGACGGCTGTTTTGGTGTATCAAATAACTGCTTTGGCTTTAGCATTACCGGAACCACTAATATACCCGTGGTCGTTAAAGCTTGCACAAATTTACTGCTTGATGCTTGGGTTACGCTGATGTCCACAAATCTTACCGACGGGTCGTTCTATTTCAGCGATCAGCAATGGACAAACTATCCAGCCCAGTTTTACCGCGTCTGTCCGCCATAGCTTGGCATCTGTCAGCGGTTATCACCTTACGGGGCGGTGACTTGTTCCGTGGATTTTAAATCCTTAAACAGATTCCGCTTTGGATCAAATTCCAGATTCCGATCATTCGGGGTAGGGTTGAGGTAATAGGTGAATTGAATAGTTATTTTTTCTGCAAGATAACCAGCAATCCTAAAACCATCGGAAAACTTCCCATAATAAGATGACTGTATTGCGCCCTTATCATCTACCACTGTTCTCACTCTGAAAGCGCTATACTCTTCTTGCTTTGGATCAGTGTTAAAGAAACCAGATCCGGGCTTACAACCCAATCTCCTCTCATAGACCGCCTTGTACCCGCCAACCGGCGCATGCCTAGCCATCTGTAAGACGTTAGCTGGATACGATTCTATTGCCACAATGCCGTCATATGAATTCGTAAACGCAACTGTAAGAAGGATTTCAAAATCATCTTCACTCGCAACAATGCGCTCAACATTGAACCAGGCATCCGGACGTTGCCCTTCGCCATATGGAACAACCCAATCGGCCTTCTCCAAATCGAAACCTACAAACTGATCAAGCACCGGAATCCTTGTTTCAACTCTCTTTGCATACATTGGAATCGGGTTTACAACAGGCCTTAAAACAACCCTAACTTCCGGATCCCACGGCTGCCATTTGCCGTCTTGGACGACCAAATCTCCATCATTACCGAACATATATTCACCAACTGTCTTATAGTATCCTTCCTTCTCGACCCCATAATGCATCTTCCATTGGGATTTATCTTCCATTGTAAAAAGTCCGTTGGTGTTCGAAGTGCCTTCAATTCCTTTTCGGTCCTGCATTTCAAAATGCGCTCCAACTTTTGCACCACTCACTGGTGTCCCGTTTTCGTCAACAATCTTTAATGTCAGCTTGGCCTGCGCTCCATCTCGTAAATACTTTGCGTGTTCAGGAGTCCCTTTATGCACATCTTGGCCGAATCCAATTGATGCAAGAAAATAAATAGACACTGTGATGATTAAACAAATCTTTTTCATTCTAAGTCTCCTTCTTTTACCATTGCGTCAAACGCTTTGTAGGTATACAAGTACGCCATTTCCCTGATATCATTATGCAACCACCGTTGCTTATATATTACTCCGGCCATTAAATAGTGTCACGCAGCCGCATATTTCACCCTTGGGTGTTCGAATAAACTGCGAATCAATTTGGGGCGACGCTGATTGCTTTTCATGCAAACACTTAACCTGCC
>JBFZFB010000048.1:0-4711 GCA_041306605.1 Lentisphaerota bacterium
TTGGTATTTATCTGCATGAACCTGTGCTTGGGATAGTCTTGCTATTTGTCGAGGTGCTGGGCCAGCGACTTGTGCCCATCGAACAAGAGCAAAACCAACTAATGTTACGATAAGAATCAGAAATAATCCTTTTCTCGTAATCATAAATTTAATTCCTTATGCGAACCATTTATTATTCTGACTTTTTTCTATGATATCACGATATTGGACAGTAAAACGCGGAAAATATTCCGGGTTCAATATCATCTTCTATTTGAGAATATTATGGCTGGAGGCTTGATACATTCAAGATAAAACAGCAGTAAAAAAACAGCCGGGGTAAAGACCACCGCTCTTGGCGGTCTTTGCGTCTTTGCGAGAGATATTTCCAAGTTTTTCAACAGCCACTTAAGGGCAGGCCCTGTCTCCGCACGACGAGTTGTAGTAGAGAGCGGCTTTCTCAGTGCATCATGGCCCGCTATTATGCTTCTAGATTTATTCCTTGCATCATATAACTGAGTTGATATATTGTCAGAATACAACTGACATATGTCAGAACTTATCTGACATAGAAACTGGGAGTTTTATCATGATCGAACCCATACTAGGCTCAAAGAATGCAGAAAGAGTACTGTTATACTTATTGGCACGCAACCAAGGATACACAAGAGAAATAGCAAGGTTCTGGGGGGCGGACCCTGATTCTGTACAGAAACAACTGGTAAGACTTGAGCGCGGCGGCATTCTGGACAGCAAATCGGCAGGCAAAACAAGGATTTATCGCTTCAACCCTCGATATTCTTTTCTCAAGGAATTTAAGGCCTTACTAAACAAAGCTCTGTCATTCTACCCGCAGGGCGATCAAGAAAATCTTCTTGTTGTCCGTCGACGCCCAAGACGAAAGGATAAACCCCTGTGAAATCCATTTCAGAGATGACACGGCTGGAACTTGCGGGTTTTATTTCTTCGGCGTTTCAAAAGGCAGATATTGACGTGGTTCTTTCAGGAGGTTCCTGCGTATCGATCTATAGCGATGAGCAATATGTATCAATGGATCTCAATTTCGTGAACGCAATGTTTACAAAGCGAAATCGAATCAAAAGCGTTATGGAATCATTAGGATTCAAAGAAGAAAACCGATACTTCTGCCATCTTGACACCAATCTCCTTATTGAGTTTCCTCCCGGACCTCTCGGAGTCGGCGAGGAACCAGTAAAACAGGTTGATGAAATCAAAACAAAGACAGGTATTCTCCGTATCATTTCCCCAACAGATTGCGTCAAAGATCGACTCACTTGGTACTATCATGATGGCGACATTGAATGTCTCCGTCAGGCCATTCTCGTCACCAAACACAACGCCATTAATCTTAAAGAAATTGAGCGCTGGTCAAAAGGCGAAGGCGAGATCGAGCAGTTCAAGCAGATCCGAAGGAAACTGGAAAAGAAGGCTTAACTACAGAATCGGTGATGCTGACGGTAACGACGTCAAGGCGACAACGCGCTTCCCGTTCTAGGGAACGGGTGGAGTGTTTTTTCTCTTGCCGCTGGCTTTCATGGGTGACCCTAATTGCCTACAACTCGGGCTTGTTTTACTTGGATAGATTATTGTCAACGTCAGCCGAACCGCCGTATACACGATCTGTACGTACAATGGCCAAGGACCTGTCCTGTCGAACCAGTGTCCTATCGAACCAGTCATGTCGAATGATGTGATGACGGGATGACGAGACGCGACCCTGTCCGCTACTGGGTATGGTCCAAAAAACACAATTATCCCCAAAAAATAGAATTATGACGATTTTACCTTGTGTTTTGAAATGTTTAATTGGGTAATCAGCTAGTGAAAAGAAACATTACACAACAATTTTTAACATGGAAAATGCAGGCACGGCGTAAGCCGCTTATCCTGCGTGGTGCACGCCAAGTTGGAAAAACATGGGCGGTAACTGATTTTGGAAAGAACCATTTCAAAGGATCTGTTCATATTATTGACCTGGAGAAGCACCCGGAATGGCATCGGATTTTCTTGCCGTCGTGGATGGCCGGATATGTCCTATTGAAGTAAAGAGTGGAGCAACGGGACGACTGCGAAGTATGCGTCTCCTATTGGACACCTACCCGAATTGCAAAACCGGTTATATTATCTCATGCGCACCATATGCGGAATTACATGAGAATCAATTGGTCTTCCTGCCGTTGTATTACACTGGAACACTGCACGCTTGAATCAAATACGTTGACCTTTCGGATAGAGCGGGCAGGCACCAAGACACTATAAGAAATGTTTCATGTTCATCATGTTGCAAATGCCTGCGCAGGAATTCAGATGTATTTCCCACCACGGGCGAAACCTTATACCCCGGTGCGATTGATACCCTCTGATAAAAATTAGCGAAATACATATTATCATATTGGAAAAGCGCGGAGAAAAGTTTAAATAGTGAATATCTAATCCGAATGTCTCGCTATAAAATGGAAAGCAGAGGAGAATTATGAAGAGCAAAGCGAAATCGCCGACGGTGCCGATGGTGGACCCCTATCTTGAGGGGCTAATGGGTAAGCTTTTAGATAGGCTGGTCAGCCTGGAGAAAAAAATGGATATGGTTATTTCGCAGATAGCGAGGAGCATTTCCGGAAGCCATGAGGCGCCTAGACAGGTCCATGTACATGACAGCCATCCACAGGAGCGCCACGACAGAGTTCTTTATGAGGCCGTTTGTGCGGAATGCAACAAAGCATGCAAAGTGCCTTTCAGGCCTACGCAAGACAGGGCGGTTTATTGTAAGGAATGTTTCGCCAAGCGCAAATCCGGATCGTCCAATCTTGCGGGCAAGCCGGATATGCCTGTTCAGACATCACCCGCGGCCATGCCCCGTGGGCCTATCGCAAAACCTGCCACGGCACAACCTCAGCCTGCGCCATCCGCAAGTAAAGCGCCCAAGAAATCAGCGAAACCCGCCACCGCCAAAAAAGCAAAACGCGAAAAGAAATAATAATCTTATCTCCCGCGCTTGGCCAACGTCTTGGGTCTCTGCCTGAGCCGCGTTAGCGGTGATAGGCAGCAGGCCGTTGTTGGCCTTTCATTCCCATTTTATCAGTTCACATTTGATCCCGAAATGCGCCCGAAGCGCTTTCGCGTCTTCTTCCGCAAGCCTGCGGGCATCGGTCTTTGAATCTGTGAATACCGCTGGCGGGGAGAACCGAATACGCTTCGCCCCACAATTCACTATGAAGTAGTACCCCCAATCACCCCTTGAGTAACTGGGACAGCATTGAAGTGCCCACGAATGGCTCTGCCGTTTGAAGACTCGAATACCTGCTATATGCTTTTTCAGGGACCATAATCCGTCGGGAAGTCGCCGTATCGTCCACTTGACTGGGAAGAATGCCATTTGCGAAACCGCAAACAGGCGAATCAGACCTAGACCGCCGAAGACAAAACCAATGCCCATTACGACAATTATGATCGGTGCTCCCTCCGTTGCCGCGACATAGAGCATCCACAATCCCAGCGCAATGGCACCAATCAGAAGTGGGAAGGCGAGTACATTCACAATTACGCCCGTCACAATCCCGTCAACACGGTGGTCCGATGGTTTGCGGATCACGGTTTCCGCCTGACCACCGAGAAGATCAATCGCTTGTGATCTATATTTCATTCTCATCAGGCCAACGCTCCGATGGATGGTTGGCACTTTCTTTTTTGAATTCTGCTTCGAGTTTCTCGATTGCTTTCTGATGCATTGCAATGGAACAAGTAGGCAGTTCACCAATTGGATTTACGCGAACCGATCCACCTGTGGGGCAGTTCGTGCAAACGGTGATGTCCGGGATGCCAACGTACTTCTGCAATTCCGACAGTGGGATGGTTTGTCCTTTGGCTTCTGGATGCTGGACTAAGTATGCTTGTTTGGCCTCTGCAATCATGCGAAGACCCATGGCGCACTTCATTTGGTCGCCTTTGAATGGAGTGTTTTGCATAAAATGCCTTGGAGCCCACCAAGCGAGAAAGGCCAGTAGAGGAACCATGATCGCGAAATAAATCAATAATTTCTTCATCATGTCTTTTCAGTGCAATGTTCACCTTGACGTTTCGGCGCGCTAGCGCCGATAGCCACGACGCCGTTGTTCGACAATTCATCATTGTCTTTACGGCCACACTACCTCTTGACCGGTCAATCGAAACCACCAAGAATATGCCAAGACTAGAATGACCGGAACACTTAGAAAAAACAACCACGCAGCTCTCTGTCGGGAGAGCTGCGTGCAGAAAATCGTGGGAAGGAGAAACGCGGCCAAAACTGTAAGGGTGATGGCTCCGATGCGGGTGCAGACAACAACGTTGTGTGCAACTATGAAAAGGGCCGCTACAAGATCCGTTTTGGAGAAGATGGCGGCAACGCAAATCCACACGATGATGTTTGCGGGAATCGCCGCAAAGATGGCCATCCAGAACATCCATTTCCTATCTTTTGTGGTATTCATTCTCTCTGTCGAACGTTATATGTGTAATACGTTACAATATCTTAATAACTGGATAAATTATTGAGAATAATCGGGAGGCAATCAAGTCAAGATTCCTAATAATTATATTATTTTGCATCATTGAGGATAGAGGGGTCAGGCACCAACGGCGTGTTGCCCAAATCGAATTAATGACTGATTATAGTTTAAGAGGAAAGAAGATTATGGTAAGTTCTCCTACAATTAAGGAGGGCATAAGCCATGAT
>JBFZFB010000049.1:0-5703 GCA_041306605.1 Lentisphaerota bacterium
TTACGCCGAAATGAAATGCCGAAAAATCTTTGCCACCACCGCTTCGCTCAAAAACCCCGGTTTGGGACAGGCTCTAGTTAGAACATATAAAGACGAAAGGGAAAAAAATGACAGATAGAGCAACTCTTATTGACATTGTTCTGCAAGCACCGGATGACAGGATGGAAGCCATTCTCGCCGTTGCTCGTGGAACAGCAAACAACAAACCAAGACCCGGCACTGTCCGGCAGGCCGCTGAAATACTAGGCTCTCACCCTAGAACTATTCAGCGTTATGCAAAAGACGGCTTACTTCATCCTATACGTATCAGCCCCAGAAAAATACGTTGGGATCTGAATGAAGTCGAAAACCTTGCAACCAATGGAAGGCGGTGCGCATGAGTACCCTTCAAACTCGCCGAGACAGCGACTTTGAGGCCCGCAAACGCGCCGAACGGGTGGCAGACATAGCAGAGGATGCCCCCCGCTTTGTTAAGCTGTTTTTGCGCGTTTATTCCGGCAAGGCATCGCCGAGAGAAGCTATCAGGGCACACTGCTTAGAATGTATAGGTTTCGAGGTTGCCGCCGTCAAAGATTGCGGGGCCCCAGCCTGTCCACTTTATGAATATAGGCCGTATCAAGAGGAGCGGGCAAACTGATGAAAAAAGCATATTGTCATATGTGTAGAGAAATGACTGATACAGTCTATATCCCCCTATCATCCGGCCATACAGGAAATTGCTGTTCCGTATGCCGGGCCTGTCGAAAAGGGCAGCCATTTGTTACAAAACGTGAACTTTCAACAATCAATACCAATGCCATAAGCGGCCAAAGGGAACTCCATGCACTACCAATCAGAACAAGCTGATTCTCTGGAAAGTTATTTCATCAAGAAATATTCTCCGTCCTTGTCACCAATAGCGCACCATCTATATCTTTCAATGCGTTGCCATGAAAGACAGCTATCAGGATTATGTAAGAAAGTATTTGTCGGGTACCGCGAACTTGCACAAAATGCAAGAATCGATATTAAGAGCGTAAAAAAAGCACTTCAAGAACTGCAACTGCAAGGCCTTATGGAAGTTACTTTTGGATCTCCAATAAAGACAAAGAAACAGGCAACGGCCATCAGGCGTAAAAATCTTGACGAAATTAAGGCATATTCACTCTCCACATTGCCGGATGATGATTGCAAGCGTCTCGCCATTGCCCTATCAAACAAGCAGTTTGTTTTTGAAAATAAAACCATAACCCCAAATTGGAACGTTGGCTGCACCGGCCGGGTGTGTTCGTCTAAGCCAAATGTTCAAGGCATGAATGGCAAAGAGAGGATATCTGGCTTGATCACCGGATTAAAACAAGATCAAGTGCTTGTCCATGCAGACATAAAGCAGGCCGAGCCGACCCTGATAAAGCACCTTTTGAATATTTCACTAGACCGTGATTTATATCAGGAATTCATGCAAGCGACTGGATGCGACAAACCGACTGCCAAGAAGCAGATCAACATCCTTGCCTATTGTCGCAATTCGTTAGCATGCTTCGAGCATTGGCCTGAACCGGCAAAGGCCGCTTTATCTGATTATGTTCAGAAGTTGACAGACTACAAAAAAGGCCTATTCAATGAAGCACGCCAAACCAGAAGCACCACTACCCTATCGGGCCGCCGAATAAATGCAGAAAAACACAAGCGATTACATCCAGGCATGATAATGAATTGGCGCATTCAGGGTACAGTTGCCGACATTATAAACGGCGCTTGTATGCGGTTGTTGAAAACGATCAACATCGTCATCCCCATGCACGACGCGATATATGCGATTCTTCCGGCAGATAAAGCCCAAATGGTTGAAGACACACTAGAACAGGTTGCGCTGGAAATGGGTTTGAAAATCAAAATACAAACAAATCAACACAAACCACAACAAAAAACCAATCACGATAACAAACTAGGTGGTATTGGGTACCCGTTTCCACCACAGCTTAAGGGTGTAAGAAGCAATGTGTGTTGTACCCGTTTCCACCACAGCTTAACAGAACATTTAACAAAGGGAAAACAACATGAGGCATCTATCCATTAAAACTGGTGAAAAACGGATACCCCACCCCGGATTGAGGCCTGTTGTCAGGAATAGGCACGGGATGGTGATCGCCGGCAACCTCAACCCCAAAGGCAGACCGCGCAAAGAACATACATTCTCCGATATTGCCAGAGAACTTCTTTCCGCTCAGGCCATTTGCTTAAAGTACAAGACCGACAGTCAGCAGAAAGAAATAAGCCTTACAACCGAGAGGAACTTCTATCACAGCATAATAGCGACCTTAATCTTAAAGGCACTTGCCGGCAATATTAGCGCGATAAGAGAGTTAATCGACCGGACTGAAGGCAAGGCAAAAGAGATATTCAATCAAGACCATAATCTCAATGTAACATGGCAACCCCTCTCAACAGTCGTGCCTATAGAGGCCGAGTCATCCCCCATAACCATAACCCTGGGCTGATAGATAGAGAGAGACCAATCAATCCATTCATTGTTGGTCAAAAGTAACCCGGCAAAGGGCCTCAGTTTACCATATCCACAACGAGGGGGGGGGCAGCGGAATCCAATGTGAAGATACGTCCCAAATAGCTACTCCCCAATAGCTGTGCGAGTGTTAGGCAATGCCCATATAGGAGGGGTCTGTGGTGCTAAAACATCCAAGCGCTCGGATCTCCTGAACACGATCCGTCCCTTTGCGTCTCTTTGTGCAATGATCAAAGACTGCAATTGACCAGCTGTAAATTCTGCGACCTGCAAGGCTTGCTGCTGTGCATCGTAGGACTTTTCCCGGGCACGACTTGCATCCAGTCGTATAGCAGTTTTCCATGAACCATCTCTGGCGTCCGTTTTTATCCAGCGTTTAATTTGACTTGCAGTTACCGTCAAATCTTTCAACTTCGCTCGTAGCCCGACGGGCAAGGTTCCTTGCGCCATACTGTCGCTCCTTATCCATTTCTTGGATTCGCCGATATTAGTCCATCGCGATCGGATTTTAGTAGTGCGACTCTTGAAATCAATTAGACTCGGACTCGAAGCATTCTGACGAATGGCGAACTTGGACGGTTCGAGGTTAATCCCGCCTGTGATCTGTAAGATATACGGATACTGAACATCAAGCGCCTTGTATTGTTCAACAACCGTTTTCTTTTGTTCAACAACCGCGTTGTATTGTTCAACAACCGCGTTGTATTGTTCAACAACCGCGTTCTTTTGTTCAACGAGCTCGTTATGTCTGTCAACCAAGGCGTTGTGGGCCTCCGGGGACGCAAGCATTCTTATCTTTATCTGCGTAATGGAGGAATCAAGATTCTCTCGTGAGGATTCCAGACTCGCTAAAGAAGATTCCAGACTCGCTAGAGCAGTCTTGTCGGTGGTGATCCGAGCTTCGAGATTGATAGCCATTGGAGGAAGAGGAACGTCAACTGTTCGTGCCGTTGCCGCATAGGCGGCAAGCAGCATCACTTCTAGTTGGGAATGAAGTATATCGCGCACCTTGCGATTCTGATATTGGCTGAACAGAAGAGTAGCCTCCGAATCGAACTTCGCGTGGTTGGCGGCAGTGGGTTGCTTCTCACCGCTTAAATACTTCACGATGTTATCGGGAGTCTGAAAAAACTCGTCCACAGTTTGATCCAGAATGGGGGTGAGGAAAACAACCGTTGAATCCGCGACAATCCGATCCCGGTCCGGCATTTCTGCCTTCGGATAAGAGAAGAAGGTTGCGGCGATTAACTGCGTTCTCTCAACCTCTGTTGTACATGGCGGCAACTCGACTTCAAGCAGTGCATCGAGATCGATCCCGTCCGGTTTTGCTTTGATGAGCCAACTGCAAATACCCATCAAGCGCGCCACTGTTGTCAGTTCCGAGATTTCCGAAAACGCCTGTGCGTACTGAACGTAGTTTCGGTTCAAATCGTCAATGTTTTCGCGAATGCTGGGGGAAAGCGTGTTGCGCTTCTTTCGTTCAAACTCCTCTAGTGAGGCAAAGTCCTCCCTGCTTCTTTCGGCGTCCGCCGTGAAACGCGGATTGGCAAGCACGGCATATTCCCAATTCAGATCCGAATCGACTCCAATGGCATCAGGATAATACCAAAATCGTGTTCCTATCCATTGACCCTTAGTAGACTGTTCACGGGTCAGGAGATCGTATTCCGCGCTAGACAGAAACGATGGCACATGTTTGCGAGTATAATTGCGGATATCGAGAAAGGTATTTGGGTCAAGCCCGCTTGTGATAGTCTTGAAGCGTTTGTCGGCTTCGAGAACTACAGAGCCAATGCGAGTGTTCTCCAGGAACCCTCCGAAATTGACTGTAACTTTTGTTGGGTCTTTGTTGGGATCAAGGCTGATGAAAGCATCATTGTCACCAGCGTGAAATACTGCTCTATAAGCTACAGCCAGATCAGATAATTCTATTGGATGTCCAGCCAGTGTTTGCTTCGGGCATTCACTTCCATACAATACTAGTCCCTGATCCTCATTGAGTGTTGCCCCTTGAATTTCTGGTCCCTCTGCAAAAAAAACAGACAGGGCATCTAAATCCACAACGGGTTTCCGAGGTCCAAAGGCATTGGATCGAAAGGAATACGGCTTCGTGTTGAGTCTCAATTCCGAGTTTGTATAGTCGTTGTGATAAGCGAAAACATCAACATTAACGCTTCCATTTGCCAGCCGACTAAGCATGCCCAGACAATGGCGAACCACCGAATAGTTTTGGAAGTATGCCTGCTTCGGATCGACCCCTAAAAGAAAGACCTTTGCATGATTTTTATCGTCAGTCACAATGTGTATACGTCCCCCCCGAAAAATAGCAACCCAAGCAGGCTGGCGTTCCCCCGAAGGAAAAAAGTCTAGTATACTGTGGCAAGGTGTCTGATCCGGCCCTTTGGTGAACTCGATGGCAACAGGAAGCAATTGCGAATAACCGTCAACGAAGGGCTGAATAGCATTTCTCAGGTTGCCGTCGCGTAATGCCGAGCCGAGATCCTGTCCGGTCCTAATGATTGCGTCTCTATCCAACAATTCACCATAACTGATGGTAACCCATGTAGGTGGTGCAATAGACCGCCACGTCAGACACGCTATAAGAACCGCTAAGATGCCACCCGCGACAACAAATGTAATCCCTCTAACTCGTCCAGGATTGCGTTTGAACCATACGGTTGAAAGTTCTCGATGACTTTCGATGGTTCCTTGGGTGGGGACATTCAATGGATCGATGGGGATCTGTATTGAACCTTGACATGCCGGACATTCAATGGCCCGACCGCGCATATCCTCAGGGGCTTCAAGCAACTGCTTGCAGTGTGGGCAGTTGAATTCAAAATCACTCATTTTTCCTCCTGTTTAAACCTGCGTAACAGACCAAAAGATCAGGGTTCCGTGTCCGACACTCACAATCTCTTTATCTACCCCAAAGGGCACCCCGTTGCAATGCTATTCCTGCGGGGGGGCTGGCCTTTCTCCGGCGATTGAGAGCACTGTTTTCGAGAGGCTTTTTGTCTTATTTAGCTTGACTTTCTGCCGCTAATAGATTACATATTTGCATTATGAAATGGACAAAAATTGACGAATTAGCAACAACAGAAAACAAAACCGAACAAACGCCTTGCTCTGAGTTAGGTTCCGAGCCACTCAAAAGAACAAAACAAGAGCTTTTTGTTCAGGAGTTCATCAAAGAGGGG
>JBFZFB010000050.1:0-13854 GCA_041306605.1 Lentisphaerota bacterium
TTTCAGGAATTATAACACACTTATTTCGGGCTTTGGAGCCAAATCGGCTCCTTATGCCCGAATTTCTTCCATAGTAACTCGCTGATCTTCAATGTGTTACCGACGGTGGGACAGGCTCTAGCTAGGTTAGAATGGAAAATGGATTTAAAAATCAACTTCTCAATGAGAGACTTGATGAATTATCACATGTCGCGACGTGATTATCCAAGACCCTGCCGCAGTACGCCCTATCTTTATTCCAGGCACTGAAGCAGTGAAGATGCACGCTCCTCGATGATGCCAGCAACGCGGTCAACCGTAGTGGTGTCGTCCGCCACACCACGGATGTCGGCACGGCAAAGACTGTTTCTCACCTTGCGACAAAGATCAACAATACGCTCACGCAGCATGGGCCAACCGATATTGGATTCCCGGGCCATCTTTTGCCAATGTAAAGGCGTGATCACCTCAATGGAGTCGCTTTTCCCGATCTTCATGGCTGGCGTTCTGGACAGTTCCGGCCAGGCCAGTGTGCAGACCAGATCATAGAACGGAGCAAGTCGCCGTTCGGACTTCCGGTAGAGAATTGAGTAGTTCTTGCCATGCGCGTCGGCATTTCCGATCAGCACATTAAAGATCAATCCATCAAGGAAATCCCTGATATCCAACGCCGCTAAGGTTGACCATTCGCGGAGTAAACCGATGCAATCCTTGAGCAGTGGACCCCCTTCCTGCTGGTATTTACGTTCCGGCGGAAAGCCCAGAGCCTGGCAGAAATCTTCCTGATGAACACGCGTAACAGTACCGTCCGGGCTGATGATCCGGTCATACCGTTCAACTACAATGCAGGGTATTCCGCCGATTGAGCGCGTCGCAACCGGGGGAACATTGAGTCCGACTGCTTTTGCCAATATCATGCACAAAGCTTCGGTTGCCACCAGTCCGGGGAACTGTTCCGTCTCTGGTTTGATGATATGTGTGCTAGGGGTGTTACCGAGCGGCAATGCAATGGTGGACCCCCTGATAATTATCGGCAGTTTAGCCTGCGATCCGGCCAGCGAGAGGCGTAACCCTTCACGGCCTGCCATCAGCGGACGACGTGGCAGCTCTGCGACAATATCCACCATCTCCTTCTCGTTAAGTTCACGCATGCGCGTTTCACCCGGCATCGGCGGCAACGCGCCTTCCGGCAGCAGGCTGACTGCGCCCGCGCACTCGCCTCCTATACGTTCCAACATGGCAAAATCGTTGCGCTCACTGATTCCGAGAATGGCAGCGATTTGTCGTCTCGGCCCTTCGTCAGGAAGTATTCCGGCAAAAAACGGGCGTGCATGCTTACCACGGAACGGCCCGCCCTGCAGGGGCAGTGACCGTGAGAGAGGTATGGCATCCGGCTTGTTCATCCACTCCGTCGTGTATTGAAACTCTAAAAGTCCGCCGTCGTCCGCATTGAGAGTTCCGGCCGGTTCACCGTGCAGGTAGACAATCAGCCGGTTCATGGCTTCTTTCCTCCGGCCAGATCACTGCCAAGCATGGTTGCTTCTATGGCAATCCCCAAAGCTTGCAGGACCTGAAGGGTCTTGCCAATCTGGCAGGTGGACTTTCCTCTTTCCATATCTACGATGAACCGCAAGCCATTGCCGCAGGTCATCGCCAGTTCCTTCTGGGTGATTCCCAGCTGTTTGCGTCGTGTTCTGACCAGTGCCCCAAGTTGTTCTGCATTTTTTATCTTCATAGTTATTGATTGGTAATATCACACAACAGGAAGGCTAAGTCAATGCATAAGTTACCGATCGGGAACAATTCCTTTATAATCAAGCGTTTGGCCGTTAATATTCCCGATCGGTAACTTTGCGCCGAATTAGGGAAACCGGCAAACATCGGGGATGTAATTTTACGATCTGGGCAACACGCCATTAAGCATTAAGAATGTTATTACGCTTCTCCCGGCTTGGCATATACATGACCAGGTGTTTTCTTATTGACCGGATTACTGGCAGGTTCTATTTGGCTGGTAATTGGCCGATCCATGTTCCCGGCACCAACTGATGCCAGACAAGCTCCGGAATTCCGGGTTTGTCCTGTGTTAAAATGATAAAACGGTCTTCCGGCTTCATTTTTTCCATCCATGGCATGGCTGTTTCAGACGAACAGCCATGCAACCATATCGTTAAATATGTTTGAAAATCTTCAAGTGGCATAAGTGTCGGTTCAAAGGCAACCATATAACGCCAGTCCTCATTTGGAAATCTGTAGAAAGAGCGGTAAAATATCTGCATGTGCGGAGAGTAGATTGTTCCACCTGGGGCGGGCATAAACGGTTTAATTTCCGATTCTTCCGCGGTAAGCAGTGGTATGGATGAGAGATTGTCTGTCCATCTTCCATTCAGGTCACTTGTTGTGGAAATAAACATTACCAGACAGATCAAAGCAGTGGCTGCCAGTCGACGGAATGATGTATTCTGCATGTGTTCACGGAATGCGTCCGTAAATTCTCTGCACATCCACAGCATCAAAGCCGGCACACCCCAGTCGATCCATGAACGGGTTACCCTGAGCCCTAGAATCCAGGCAAGTGTCAGCATAATGAATATTGGATCATTCATGATCATGTTTTTTTTGCCACGTGCTGTTTTCCATACAAGAATAAGGGCTATGATGGTAAGAATCTGGTATTCTCCTGCGCACGGCTGAAATTCACTGACTAGCAGTTTGGGCGGGAGACTTTGTCCCAGTGCACTTTTAGCGTGAAACACTTGTTCAAATAAATAACGCAGTGGTTCTCCTGTTAGGCACGCACCCATTATAGAACCTGTTATCCAGCATGTGGTTATGCTTATGGCATCATGCTTGCGCCCGGACAGGAAAAAAGCTATTGCCGGCAATATAAAGAGATACCAGCTTCCGTGAATCCATGTTGAAAGCATTATCAGTAAAGTTGTAAAAATGAGCCGTGCAATATAATTAAAAGGTCTGTGTTCAGTCCACATGGCAAGGATCATGATCAGTGACGACATGGAGAAGATTAATGGTCTTCCCAAAGAAAGGCGGAAAACAAAAATATTGGAGGCCAGGTTAACGACAAGAAATGACAGGAGCCATGCTTCGGGTCTTCTTGTCCACGGCAGAGCGCTTACTGCGAAAAGGAAAAACAGGCTCACGACTGAGAATACGGTAAGCGAGTCCTTGCTCAAGCCGGTAAATGTGTAAAGGGACCGGAGTATGACGTGCCAGCCAATACTGTGATCCGTTGTTATGCCGGGCCGCATTATAATTATATCCTGCCATGCCTTGCCGGAAATAGCTTTTGCCACATGACGAAGTGCGTCATCGGTAGGGATAAATCCCTGGCCGATGATACTCAGAGGGATGACAATGCATGTGCCTACGACAAGAGCCATCACTATAAGCGGTATGTAACGGCGTAAAGTATTAGTATTTATAGTAGTAGTCATGATACGCATGCAACATATATCAGTTTTTCACCAGATATTACAAGGCTATTAAAAATGGATCAAGTAACGGTTTGTTTGCGTAATACGTGATAAAGAGTGGTTAATAAAAACACATATTGAAAGGAAAAACACGCGATTATGCCGGCTTGTCCTATAAGCATGCCGCCATGTCTTATTTGGTCTAATATGCTGTGGAACATGAATATATTCATCCACCATCCATTGCAGATATTTTCAGGAACGCCTATGCGCCGCAAGATATTAGGGATAATTGCGAATACGGCAAGGCTGTATGAAAGAATCAGCCACGACCGGAATGCAAAAGCCAGCTGCTGTTGACGTCTGAAACTGCGAACAAGTCGCGGCATGAATATTACCATTCCTGCAAGTTGTCCTATAAAGAAATGCAAACTTGAGTGAGCCATTATGATTTCTCCGTGATATATAATTCACGCCATGCGATAAACAGCAAGGCTGTCAGGAATATCATGAACACGGCCGTAAACCATGGTGAATCTATCTCTGTTATGTCGATTGTATAGTGCCAGAAGAAGATATTGCATCGCGGGTCCGTTGCAAGGCGGCTGTACAGTCTGTGGTTGCCCCATAACCGCGGTAGATCAGGGGCGATCGCCCATAATGCTGAAATACACATAAAAAAGGGGCCCCATACAAGCATCCAGAAAGGCGCGCGGCAATTTCTTGCAAGGTATATGATAAAGAATAGAGATAGAGGAAACGACATGCCCAGCAGAATCTGATTCATGATCAGTACTTATCCTTTCTTGTCTTTTTGGGCTCTTTCCACACTCTCAACTCTTTCATGCGGGAATAGGCCGCGTTTGCCGATTCTTCATCTCCCATTAGAAGTCTGGTGCGCCCGACGGATTCCCATAAGAGGTAATTATTGGGATCATAATCGGCGGCACGCGAGAAACATTGTTCTCCGATACGCATGGAATCAAATGTGTCTTTCTGGAAAACATAAGAACCGAAGCGGGTCCACACATACCATGCTGTGGGGGATGAAGAAAGTGCCGACACCATATCTTTTTCTCCGGCTCTTTCAATAAATTCCGCGTAATCAAGTTTAGAAGGGGTTGTGCCAGATACAACAAGTGAAAAAAGACAGAAAAAAGCACAAGTTATCAAGAAATACCGTGGCATCTTCGCGGGAATGTTGAACATATCAACGCAGTGTGCCGGCTGTGCATTTTCATTTTCATGAAAATTCAGCACGAGCCCCATGATGGATGCGAAAACAACAGCATAAAGCGGTTCGTGCATGGGAAAATCAACAGCGTTATGTATCATAGCGACAATTGTAGCGCCAAGGACGGCAAGAGAGATGTCGTCAGGCAGGATATTATTCTTGGCGTTAATGCGCCATCTATAGACAAAGGCGGCAAACAGCAAGAGCATCAGAGCCATGCCTGTTAATCCTGAATCAACAAGCAATTCAACGTATTCATTTTCTGTATGTGAAAATGATTTCCGGTCGGATTCCAATCTATACTGAGGAAAAAGCATTCTGAAGCCATTTAAGCCGACACCGATAACAGGATAATCGCGCCATATCCTGACAGCCGCGCGCCACGCGCCAAGTCGAGACTGGGCGCTGTCTGTCTGAATGGGATGTCTAAGT
Source organism: Lentisphaerota bacterium (assembly GCA_041306605.1). Taxonomy (GTDB): domain Bacteria; phylum Verrucomicrobiota; class Kiritimatiellia; order UBA8416; family JAQBFJ01; genus JBFZFB01. The sequence goes on from JBFZFB010000050.1 coordinate 5,080, forward strand.
GATTCTATTCTGGGCAGAACAGTGTTCTTAAATTTGTTTTTAGGCATTATCATGATACCGGTAGCGATGGATGTGACAAGCAGGCATGCGGTAAGGAATACAGGCAGACTTACAAGGATACGGCCTCTGAACAGGCTGGTTACCGTGATAATAACGACCGATACAAAGCCTGCCAGCAGAGCGCCGCGTGCCAGCGATGCGGAAACCGCGAATCCTGTCACCAGAACTGCCAAGCCAAAGAACAATGCTTTCAGCCATTTTCCATTTGCAAGCGCATGGAGAAAGAAAACCAGAGCCATGGAACAGCCCATTGCTATGAAGCCGGCATAATGAGTTCTATTGATAAAACTTGCTACGGGCTGTCCATGTTCAGCCTTGAATATCCACCAGATGGTTTTTTCTTTCGGCAGTATCCATTGGTGAACGAATCCGACTGCGGCTACAACCGTAAAAAACACTATAAGTACAGTCAGATAACGTTTTTTCATAGATACAGGCATAGACGCGCTTAATGTTGCCGTGCCTAACATTGCTATAGCCAGAAGGAGTATGCGTAAAGTTCCGGCTCTATTGCGTGTGATTGAAAAATTCAGTGGATACTTCTTAATACATCCTGTTTGCGCGGCAGCAGTAACATGAGTGCGAACAATGTTATTTTGCGAATAACGTCTGCTACCCGTCAATTTATCCAGCTTCCCCGGCAGAGGAAGCGCTGACAGGGCAAGCAGTAATATCGCGCACGCCCAGCATACGGCAACTGCCGGAACCTGTATTTTGCCGGAGCAATCTACACCGGAAGATTGGCGTAAAAGGAGGGCCGCAGCTGAACATGTGATAAACCCGGCGATATAGACTGTAAAGGCGAATATTCCGCCACACCATATTGAGAATAGAAGTATCGGGATCAGAAGTCCGGCAAAAGAAATAACAACATGTTTTTTAGTGTTCATGCTCACAATAGACCGCTTTCGCTTTTCCATGGAGGGAACTCGGGAGGGCCGTTTGTCACATAGAGGTACGCCTCATTGCTCCATTCACTCCAGATCAACGTATCGTCCTGTACTTTGACATGATATTTTATGTAATGATCCCAATCGAAAGTATAAGATATGGTTGTGATGATTGAAGACGTCCAGACCGTAAATCCCCGGGAGATAAAATGCATATCATATTCATACTGGTAGTTAATATAATTACCGCTACCGCCTGACGGTGAGGATGTAAGTGTGCTGAAGTCTCCCAATCCTATCACAGTTGGAATGAACTGGAGCGAAACCTTGAGTGTTGGGTTTGTGTAAACTGCTGTCATTGTTATATTTGTGTCCATAATAACATTTGCGGTCTGATTTTCAGTTTCGAACACATTGTCTCTTAACCACCGAGCGAAGAGCCTGAAGCCTCCGGTATTGGTTGCCGGGGCTGTTACAGATACTGCCGTTCCGTACGAATATATATTTGTAAAAGCAGTTGTTCCGTTGCCATGACCGAAAATGTCGGTTGCGCTAACCTGTATATCCACACCGCTAACGGGATTTGTGGATAATACTATCAGCCTTTTGGGTGACTCATACACCGCCGTTACTGTAATATTGGTGTCCATGACAAGAGACAGATTGGTGGTTGCCCCAACTTCAAGACCGTCTATCGTCCACAGCGTGAAAACATTTGAGCCTACTATGGCAGGTGCCGATATAGAGACCGGTGTATTATACAGGTAGGTATTTGTGAAAGTAGTATTGCCGGATGTGACTAAATTCAGGTCAGGTGTGGTTGTGATTCTGATGCCACTATCGGGAAATGATTTTACGATTAACTGGCGTGACGGCTCATAAAACGCCGTCACGGTGATATTGGTGTCCATGACCAGCGACAGGTTGGTTGTTGTTCCAACCTCGATTCCATTGATTGTCCATCTTATGAAACTATTTGAACCTACTATTGGTGGCGCCGATATGGAAACCGGCGTATTGAAAAAATATGTATTTGTGAAGGTTGTATCGTCTGACGCAACAGAATTTATATCCGGTGTTGTTGTGATAGTAACACCACTGTCGGGCAGGGATTGCACGGTTAAATAGCGGGGCAGTTCATATTCTGCCGTTACTGTAATATTGGTGCTCATAACAAGAGACAAGGCGGTATTGGTGCCGATTTCGATACCGTCGCGGATCCACCTTATGAAAATATTTGAACCAACTATGGCTGGCGCCGATATGGTAACAGGCTGATTGAATAGATATGTATTCGTAAAAGTAGTATTGCCAGAGACGACGGCATTTACATCAGGTGTTGTTGTCATGGTGATGCCGCTGTCGGGCAGGGATTTTACGGTTAAAAAGCGGGGCGGCTCATATTCTGCCGTTACGGTGATATTGGTGTTCATTACCAGAGACAGATTGGTGCTGGTGCCGATTTCGATGCCATCCCGTATCCATCTGACAAAGGAATTTGAACCTACTACAAGCGGCGCTGATATGGTCACCGGCCAGTTGTATGGATATGTATTCGTAAAAGTTGTGTCGCCTGACGCAACTGTATTTACATCCGGTGTTGTTGTGATAGTGACACCGCTGTCGGGCAGGGATTTTACGGTTAAAAAGCGGGGCGGCTCATATTCTGCCGTTACGGTGATATTGGTGTTCATTACCAGAGACAGATTGGTGCTGGTGCCGATTTCAATGCCATCCCGCATCCATCTGAGAAAGGAATTTGAACCTACAACAAGCGGCGCCGATATGGTAACCGGCCAGTTGTATGGATATGTGTTCGTGAAAGTAGTATTGCCTGATGTGACAAAATTAACATCAGGCGTTGTTGTGATAGTGATACCGCTGTCGGGTAGGGATTTTACTGTTAAAAAGCGGGGCGGTTCATAGATCGCCGTCACGATGATATTAGTACTCATGACAAGGGACAGATTGGTGTCGGTGCCGACTGTGGATCCGTCGCGCATCCACCTTATGAAAACATTTGATCCCACTAGAAATGGTGCTGAAACCGTGACGGGCCAATTAAACGGATAAGCGTTAGTAAAAGTTGTACTACCGGAAGTGTTGGCGTTAAGATCAGGTGTTGTTGTCATGGTGATGCCGCTGTCTGGCAGGGATTGCACGGTCAAATAGCGGGGTTTTTCGTATTCAGCCGTTATTGTGATATTCGTGTTCATCACAAGGCTCACACTGGTGTTGGTGCCAATAATAATACCGTCTCTGGTCCACATGACAAAGGAATTGGAACCGGCCACAAGAGGGGCCGATACCGTAATAGTTGTATTGTAGATATAGCGATTGGTGAATGTTGTGTTTCCAAAGAGTGTGTTATTGATATCGCGTGTTGTTGTTATGAGCACACCACTGAATGGAGTTGATTTAACAACAAGTTGTTGGGGTAGAATATATTCCGCGACTATGGTAATATTGGTATCCATAAGAAGGCTGACGCTGGTGTTGGTGCTGATAACAACACCGTCGCGAGTCCATTGAACAAAAGTATTCGTGCCGGAGACAGCAGGGGCTGTAGCAGTCGCTATGGTATTATACATATAGCGATTGGTAAAACTCGTTCTACCGAAAAATACAGAGTTCACGTCAGGTGTTGTCGTTATCGTAATTCCGCTGACGGGCGTTGATCTAATAGCAAGCTGTTTGGGCGGGATATATTCAGCCCAAACAGTGATTTCACTGTCCATGATCAGGTCAATGCTGGTGTTTGTGCTGATAATAACGCCATCGTGCATCCAGTGTAAAAACGTGTTGGTGCCGGAGACGGGGGGTGCTGTTACCGTTACCGGGGCGTTATACATATAATAATTTGTGTATGTTGTGCGTCCGTAACTGTTTGAATTCACATCAATTGTGTTTGTAATGGTTATACCGTTAGCCGGTGTGGATCTCACGATCAGTCTCTGAGGGGGAATGTATTCAGCTGTTACGGTGATATCCACATCCATAATCAAATCGATAGTGGTGTTGGAGCTGATGATCACACCGCCACGGTTCCACCGGAAGAATGTGTTTGTGCCGGAGATGTCGGGAGCGGTTACCGTTATAGGGGTGTTATGCAGATAAGTGTTTGTGAATATTGTGTTTCCGGAGTTGGTGGAATTCACGTCAGGTGTTGTGGTTATCGTGATTCCGTTTACAGGTGTTGATTGTACGGTAAGCAGTTTTGGAAGCGTGTATTCAGCGGTTATGGTTATGTTGGAATTCATCACCAAATCAACGCTGGTATTTGTGCTGATGGAAACACCATCTTGAAGCCACTGAGAAAAAGTGTTTGAACCTGAAACAGCGGGTGCCGTTACCGTTACCGGGGTGTTGTACATATAGCGATTTGTAAAGGTAGTACTGCCGGAATTGGTGGAATTTACATCCGGTGTTGTTGAAATCGTGATGTTATCGACTGGTGCTGATTTAACAATCAACAATTGCGGAGGCAGGTATTCCGCCGTTATCGTAATGTTTGCATCCATGATCAGGTCCACACTGGTATTTGTGCTGATGACTACACCGTCCCGGGTCCACCGGAAAAAAGTATTTGTTTCGACGGTAGCAGGAGCTGTTGCTGTTATTGGCGTGCCATGCATATAACGATTCGTAAAAGTTGTACTGCCGGAATTAGTTGAATTAACATCCGGTGTTGTTGTGATTGTAATGCCGCTGACGGGCGTTGACTGAACAACAAGCAGTCGCGGCGGAACGTACTCCGCAATTATAGTCATATTGGTGTCCATGAGCAGGTCAATACTGGTATTTACACCTATGACGACACCGTCGCGGGTCCATTGAACAAAAGCATTTGAACCGGATGCATCCGGGGCGGTTACGGTCGCGATGGAGTTGTAGATATAACGATTTGTAAAAATTGTAAGACCAAAAGTATTCAAGTTTACATCCGGCGTTGTTGTTATTGTCAGACCGGTGTCAGGAATTGACATAACAGTTAATGTGCGTGGCGTTTCATATTCCGCCGTGATGGTTATATTCGAACTCATTACGAGATCCAGATTGGTACTGATCCCGAGAACAACGCCGTCTTGAGTCCATCGGGCAAATGCATTTATCCCCGAAATTAAAGGAGCGGATACAGTTATCGAAGCGTTGATCAGATATATATTGGTAAATGTAGTATCACCGGATGACCTTGAATACACATCCGGTGTTGTTGTGATTGTAATTCCGCTGTCTGGCGTTGATTTCACAATAAGTTCCTTCGGCGGAATATAATCTGCTATAATGGTAATATTTGTATCCATGACCAGCGTCAGATTCGTGTTCCTCCCAATCTCCACACCGTCGCGTAACCATCTTATAAAATTGTTCGTGCCGGCATCTGCCGGCGCAGAAACTGTAACAGTTGAATTATACAGGTAGATGTTTGTGAAAGTTGTACTGCCGGATGATGCTGAATTCAGATCGGGTGTTGTTGTGATTGTAATGCCACTTTCAGGGATGGATTCAATTGTCAGGCTTCTGGGTGGTATGTATGAAGCTTCCAGCGCAATATCACGGTCCATGTTAACGCTTAACTGTTCACTTGTACCGATAACAACGCCGTCCTGCAGCCATCCTCCAAATGTATTTGTCTCATTATGATATTTAGGCACTACGAGTGTTACTAAAGCGTTTCGAGGGTAAAAATTAGTAAAAGAGGTAAGACTGGATATATTTAAATTGATATCAGGTGATGTAGATACGCGAACTCCGGGATAAGGTGTGGATGTCACTGTCAGAGAGCGGGCTGGCAAATATTCAGCGGTCATGGTGAAAGCACCGGTTATCAAGAAACTCACCTTGGTGTTCAAACCATAAGTCTCTCCATTTCTCAGCCATCTGGTAAATGCGTTGGTTCCAAGCGCGGAACGCGGAGCGGTCAGAACTACACCAGATTGCGACATATATGTTCTGGTGAATGGTGTGGAACCGTCGCCATTCATGGATATATCATCAGGAGAAACCTGTATAAGAACATCCTGATCAGGATTTACTGATGTGACGGTAAGCATATTTGTAGTCAGTTTGGGAGGAGGGCCTCCACCTCCGCCTTCGGCAGGTTGTTCGCCGGGAACAACTTCTTCCGGAGTTTCCTTATAAACCAGACCGGCGGTTTTTTCAGAAATTTCTTCCGGCTTTATTTTTTCCGGATAAGCTTCCTCTGGAGCCTCGATTTTTTCAATCTCTGTTAATTCTACTTTCTGTTCAGGAATTTCCTTTACCACTTGCGTGGCTGGCTCCATAAAGAAAGTGTAAAGCACATGAATAAACATTGTTTCTTCCGGAGCGTATGTTGTCGTAGGCCGTATCCCGGCCGCCATGCTTACATTATTGGGAGCCACTATTTTCCCTTGGTATATGGGGATAGGTTTTTCCTGAAAGGTTCCGCCGCAAAGAGCCCTGCTGTTGGGATATCCTTTCCTGCCGTGATCGTTCATCCATTCGGCCGCGTTGCCGGTAAGGTCAAATAATCCGTAGTAATTTTCATTATCATGCGTTAAACGTGTGCCAAGAAAATTATTCCCTTCAAAATAACCGACTGGCATTGTGCCGGGCTTGGGTTTGCCTAACGTACTGACCGTATTGGCGTCGGTCCCGTCAAATGTGTCTCTGCCGTACCCGAAGAGACGGTTTGTGTTTGCATGCCAGCTTCCTGCTTTTTGAAACTCACTAAAATTGTTCGTTGTCAGCATGGTCGCAAGACAGTTGATCATGGGAAGCCGGAAGCCTTTGAGCGAAAGCCATAGGGTTCGTTCCGCATCACCAAAGAGGCCGGCAGCCCAGTTTGTGGCGGTAACAGGTGCCCAATCTGAAGGTCTTAAACCCTCCGTGTAACAACATTCGGCTATGCTGCGCCCTGATTCAATCGTCAGCCAATTACAGTACTTTAAAGCACCATACCACGACATCCCCGTGACGGGATGACGCAAATAAAGGGTATTTCCATGCGCATCGCGCTGGTGCTCATATCGCTGTCCGACCGGTTTCTGAGGCTTATAGACAAAACGGCTTTGTGATATATCAAAAAGTCTATGAGTCTCTTTTTTCATGTCGGGGTCAAACCATATGTTTCCTTTCGCGTCGAAAAACATATTGCGCCCCTTTACATCTTTAATGTTAGCCTGAGCATCGTTAAGAAACTTGAGAAACTGCTCGTTTGAAACTTCGAATTTGGACATGTAAAAGTCGTATTCCGGGCCGCACGGCTGGCCTTTGCCGGGAATTATGTTTAGCTGTGTATTGTTAAGCGCTTCTTGTTTTTTCAGGAATTCATCTATAACAAGGTTAACCCGGTTCTGGCGGTCAACATTGTATTGCCCGCTGATGCGGCGTTTGGATTTTTCATCGTGCATAAAAACAACAGGCGCTTTTTGAACAATTTCCGCATTATTCATCCGGAATATGAGGTCACCTCCGTGTCCGAATTCAGGCGTGGCAACATCCTTCATCCGCATGCGTATATTGTCAGGATCAGCGCCCGTATGCAGAATGAATATATATTCAAACATATACTCATCGCTATAGCAGGCGAGGTCTATGGCGGGGTAAATATCGCGGTACCACACACGGGCGCTTTTTGAGAATCCGTAACGCTTTGTATTCTCTTCATCCTCTTTCATGTACAGACTTTTGACGGGTATGTCAGACAATGGCATCGTACGGACCGCGTCACTCGCGCCAAGGAGATCCATTTCGATTGATTCATCCTTCTTTTCAGATTCCTTTGCTGTGACTTGAATGGTGTATTCTTTTTTCTCCGGGCCCTGATCTGTAATTTGAGCAGAATCGTCCTTTTTTTCGCTAGAGTCCTGCGCCGTTAAGGGGAAGGTGGAAAGCGAGATAAGAAGTATTGTCAATAAAAGTTTGTTCACTTCGTCTGATCCGGATTGTTTCCTTCTTCGCCTGGCGGCCGAAGGGTAAAGTGAACTTTATTTGGCGTTTGCTGAAAATCATAACCGACAGGGGCCATGTGAGAAGTTGCGCTTATAATTCCGCGTATTTCCTCCGGACCAATGGGCTTCTCTGTCACACCCTGTCCCTTTATCACAGATACAGACTTCTGCGGCTCTGTCACGTCTATCGTTTTCCTGACGGCCGGATCAACGGAAAGCTCGGCTCCGGTCAACGCGTTGAACATAGGGCTTCCGTTGGATGTGGTGTCTATTCTCACGGTTTTCTGACCTGACAAGTCGAGCACGTATATATCGTCTTGATCATCTGAAGTGCGGAAACTGAGATCGCAACCGCGAATGCCTATGGAGGCCATTCTTGTTCGCACATGGAATCTGTTTGGATTAAGATCCGTAATCAATCCTGTTACTATACGGCATGCGCCCTTAATGAACCGCATGCCGAAGCAAGCGTTATCCTTTTGCTCGGGATTATAAACATATTCATTGATAACAATTACAGAATTTTCGCCCTGTAAAATCTTGGAGTTATCGTCAAATTGAATTTGGATTCTGGCCCCGCTTTCGGTTTCTATTTTTTCGTTGATAAAAACTCGTGAATTTTCAACGAGCTGACGGCGTTGCTCTCCGCTGTTTACCGCAAATGCGTTTCCCCGAACAATGGTTACCGTGCCAATGCCGTCTTGTTTTTCTGTTTTAGCTGTTTTGGCAGGTTCTTGAGTTTTGGGCTGATCCATTTTTTCCTGTTTTACCGGCTGTTGCATTTTGGAGGGAGCTGTGGATTCAATCTTTATTTCTGCTACAACAGGAGACTCGTTGCTTGAGTTAACAGTTTGCATAGCTATATCTGTTGACTTATTCGGAATAGACAA
>JBFZFB010000051.1:0-6962 GCA_041306605.1 Lentisphaerota bacterium
ATTACAACAGGGTAATAGGCCGGAAAGAAATAGAAATTGGATTTGTTTCAGAACTTGCCAGATACTACAGATTTGATGATGGCGGAGCGGGTGTTGAAGATTTTGTGCATTCAATGACATCAGCCACAAATTCGTGGCAGAGCTTTTTCCGCGGCAGAATTTACGCTGGTACTCTTGCGGGCGGGGCGGCTTTCGCGAGCGGATCACCGACTCTTATCGGGTCAGCGTTTGGTGAAAATACGCTTCTACTGACAGTTGACGATGCCGAGTACAGCGGCGGGTTGCCGTCAGTTGTTGCCGGTGATGTTATGACAATGCGTATAAGACGCCGGCCTGGCACAAATTATGTTGCAGGTGTATCCAACAGTTTAAGCGTGACAACCGGCACGACCAAACCTGACCAGCTCACAGTGCCAGTCACGGTACTCATTCCCTCCGGTCAAGGCAGTATGACTTTTGATGCGGTTGGTGTGTCGCCCGGCAGTAATAGGGTTAGCGCCAGCGCTACAGGTTATGCGCCGACGAATATCGCAGTAGCAGTATTGACTCCTACCGTCCAGATCGTTGAGGCACCCGGATTGCCGCCGCTAAGCGCAACAACTCCTGATCTTGTGTTGGTCCCGGATGAAGAGGTTGTTCTTTCATTGGTTCGCGATGAAAATCATGCAGGCGGCGCTATCACGTTCGCGCTAGCACCGGGTCCGGACACGGAGTCTTATATCGCTAACACATTTGGCGTTACACCAGCCAGCGTCACGATGAACGCAGGAGTGAACGCATCCACGTTTACAGTTCAAGGCTTGAATGCCGGGACGAATATTCTATATGTGAAGCTTGGCTCTATACCCGTGGCGTCGGCAATGATTATGGTTCAGTCCGGGCTGTTGTTAAGCGGGCCAAGCCAGGTTGCCATTGGTAACAAAGTTGCCATAAATCTGTCTGCCCAGCTTTCAGGTTCAGGCGCGACAGGTGTTGTTGTGAATTTGTCGGTAAGCGATGAAAACGCGCTTGAGTTATCAACAGAAACAATAACAATCCTGCCGGGCCAGCAGAATATAAGTTTCGATGTGACTGCAAAACGTGTCAGAGGCAATGTGGTGATTACCGCATCTGCCGCGAGCGGCGGGATTCAGCCCGGCACACTGACGGTTTCTGTTGTTCCCCCCACATTGTGGTTTTCAGAAAGTCCTTATTATTCGGAGTACAACAAGACTGTTGATTTTACCCTGAACCGCAGTGAAGATGAATCATATGGTTCACTGGAAGTTGCCCTTGCGTCAGTTTCTTCGGTTACAAATCTGGGCGTGCCGGGAACAAATGTCTTCACTATACCGGGATCTGTGATGTTTTCCGCAGGTGAGACTTACGCGTCAGGCACGATCAGGGCTAAGTCAGGGTTGAATGGAACAAACGCTGTAATGGTTGCTTATGTTGATGGCAGGCAGGATCCGGTTACGAATGTTCTGGTTGAGCTTGTTCCCAAAACTCTGCGTTTGGCCAGAATCAGGTGGTATGACAAGGATGATGACGGGGACTACAGCGAGGGTGATGAGGTTGAAATACTTTTTAATAATGAAATGAATGTTTCAACGCTTACTTTGAACAATTTAACGATTGTTAAATATCTGGATGCCGTTACTTGGGAAGGTTACGCGTCATATTATAATATCAGTCAAAGTCAGGTTCCTACTCGTGTTTGGGGATTTGGGGCTGTCGGCCCGACAGTCATAAATGACAGCAGTTGGGAATCAATAAATTCGCATTTTATTATTACACTTGGTCAAAGACCGGGGGTTGGAAAGCTCGATAGTCTGGCTCTTGGTCCTACCAACAATGTCCAAGACATGACGGGTCAGCCCGACCAGACCCGGATTCCTGTGCGTCTCCCCAAATACTCGGTAGACGAGGATAATGACGGCGACTGGTTGCTGGATGAATGGGAGGATGCCAATGGATTGGATCCGAACGATCCGGAAGGTGTTAATGGCGGATATGGAGATCCGGATGGTGATGGGTTGATAAATACGTACGAGTATCTCGCGTCCAGAGATTTTGATCCGGAATTCGGCGCGGCATTGAATCCCAAGTCTTATGATAGCGATGGTGATGGTTTTGGCGATTACGATAGTCGCAACGAGCCGGGCATGAGTTCAGGCGTGAGAACATGGGGTGAATTATATGATGACGGTGATGGCATTCCCGATGCATGGGAAGTTCTTTATGACGGGATAGCTCCTAATACCGGACAGCGCGGATTGGAGCCAGCATATTATGATGCGAATAAAGATCCGGATAAGGACGGATGGAGTAATTACGGGGAATACATGGGCGAAAAATTAGATGCCAATGGTAATCTCGTAAAGAGCACGGATCCGCTTAATGTAAATAGTTATCCGCAACCCTTACTGCATGTTCACGCGCGTTATTATGGTGCGTACGGTAACAGCTTGGATACTATTATAGATACGAACATGCTGGTGCGTCTCAATTTTTACAAAGAGGCTTCAATGGATGGCTTCCCGATAGGAACGCTGAATATATCCAATGTTTTTGTGGAAACCAGGGTATTGAATAGCGGGCATGTTGTTGAGGGCACCAATTATGTGTTTGGATATCTGGATATGAATGGTGATGGAGCTTACAATCCCGCCAACGAACCTGCCGGCATTACCGAGGTTAGTCCTGTAACCGTGGGGTGGGGAGCTATAAACAATGTGGAAATAGGGCTGACGGACAAATCTTCCGGTTACAACAGGTTCTCGTGGGCTCCGGCGGCAGACGCTGATGGATACATTGTTAAAGTGGATCACCCGTCTTTACAGCTGAATCGCTTCATAAAAGCGCCTAGAAATTATTTCCATGACGGTGATTATTTATTCTCTGATAAATATGGATTAGGTGGCAGTTCTCAAGCTTATGTGTTCCTTATATACAAGACGAAGAATATTCTGGGCTATCAGTACGAAAACTTCCATGGGCTGGAGATCATGATTGTGACCAATAATACGACTCTTACCGCCCCTGATGTGTCCGGAATACATGATGTTACATTCTCTTATGCATATAATGAAATTACATGGACGATGGATAAAAATGCCAGATCGTACACAATGCAGATAGATGATGATAATGGTTTTGCGACACCAATTGTATCTGTAACAAAACGTACTCCTTATCGTGACAGTACAGGGTTTTACAGGTCGAGCTTCCCGTTCTATACAGGAGACACATATGCGCCGGGACAAACCTGGAAAAACGGAAGGTATTGGATAAGAATCAGATGCTCTACTCCCACATATGATTCAAACTGGTCGTCACCCAGCGCATTTGTTCTCAGACTGGCCACGCCAGAGGAGGGTGGCGGTTCAATGATAGCTGGTGACGTGTATTATTTCGGCAAGGTGTTCAGGGGGTACGGGGATGCTAATACGAGTATGGTTGCCATCGTTCAGGCCTTTGCTTCCGAAGGATTCAGTGGTCACCCGGATGCTCAGGTACAGGTAACATATAATTGTAATACAAACATTCCTTCTCCAGACAAGGGCGATTACAATTTGATGGGCTTGCACCACGAGAAGATGTTTGTTCGTGCTTTTATAGACGTGGATGGTGACCGGGAGCTTGATAATTTTGAGCCCATGGGATTTGCCAAAGATATGATTAATCAGACGGATTATACCGCTCGTGAAATGGATCTTACCGGAGTTGGTAATGTGGCGGAAAAGGGAGTCAGGGTGGTTATCCGTGACAGGGATACTGATGATGATCAGCTATCAGACGGGTGGGAATATATGGCTTTCGGGAATTTAAGATGGGGCGCTTTTGATGACCCGGACAATGACGGTGCCGATAATATTACTGAATATGAAGATACACCCTATGATTCTGATCCTTCGATTTCAGATACAGATGGAGATGGCCTGACTGATGGTTATGAAATCACACATGGTTTGATGACTCATAATCCTGATTCGGATGGTGACGGGCTGTCGGACTCGTATGAGATCAGCAATGGTTTGGATTCCCTCAATCCTCTGGGTGATGGAGATAATGACGGTATCATAGATGCTCAAGAAGTAGCCAATGGTACAGATCCGTTGGGCAGGGATGTCAGGATAAAGGGCTATATTACTTATAATGGAAATTTGGTTAAAGGACCTGTGCGAATCGCAGCTTTTGCCGATGCGTCCATGAAAAACGGTGTTGTGTCATATTGCGACATAAGTGCTCCCGGCCAATATGCATTGGGCAAGCTTTACAAAGGTGTTTACTACTTGGCCGCCGTTATGGCAACTGGTCCGCAGTTCGATCTTCAGGCCACGAAAATGACTGATCCTTGGGGCATGTATTTGTCACAGGTCAATCCTTTATCGGTTGTTGCGTATACATCAACGCAGGTTATTAAGAATATTAACTTTGAACTTGTAAATGGCAGTTCTGAACATGCAAATCCGTTTGCTACGGTCAGGTATAATAATGGTCCAAGTGGTTTGGGGTGTTATGATGCAGCAGGCCATTACGGGCAACCAGCCGGTTCATGGTATCTGATACGTGATCCTGATGACGGTGTTGAAGTGAAGACCTTTGGTTATGCCGGAACGGTGCCGATAACCGGTGATTTTGATGGTGACGGCATCGTTGATTATGGTTGTTATGATGATGATTCCGGCATGTGGTATTTGATGCAAAGCAAGGATGGTTTCCGCACAAAGACCTTTGGCTATGCCGGAACGGTACCTGTGGTAGGTGATTTTGATGGTGACGGCAAAGATGATTACGGGTGTTATGACGCGGCCGGGCGTTTTGGTCAGCCTCAAGGTTCATGGTATCTCATGATGAGTAAAGATGGGTTCCGTACTGCAACCTTTGGTTATGCCGGAACGGTACCCGTGGTTGGTGATTTTGATGGTGACGGCAAAGATGATTACGGGTGTTATGACGCGGCCGGGCGTTTTGGTCAGCCTCAAGGTTCATGGTATCTCATGATGAGTAAAGATGGGTTCCGTACCGCTACCTTTGGTTATGCCGGAACGGTGCCGATAGCAGGTGATTTTGATGGTGACGGCAAAGATGATTACGGGTGTTATGACGCGGCCGGGCGTTTTGGTCAGCCTCAAGGTTCATGGTATCTCATGCAAAGTTCTTCAGGATTTACCCGGAAGACTTTTGGGTATGACGGGACAGTTCCTATAGTTGGTGATTTCGACTTGGATGGTGTGGATGACTATGGTTGTTATGATGATGTCGGACGCCTTGGGATGGCTCCCGGATCATGGTTTTTAATGCAGAGCTCTGCAGGTTTTGCTACAATACGCTTTGGTTATGCGGGTACTGTAGCATTCGGTTTGTAGCCGTTAATTATACGCTGAACCGATTGAATATTGAGGTGCAGTATAGGGGATAAAATAAGCGTTTTTAACGGTATAATCTTTTAAATCAGTGGTTGTCATATATTTAGTCTTATTGTATATTTCAAAAATCGAGTATGTTATGTGGAGAAATTAAGGGGGATTTTTCATATGAAACAGAAGATATGCCTGTGCGGTTTAGTTATGGCTATTGCTTTGGTCTTAGGTTGCGAATGGGAAAGTTCGGATGGCGACAGCTCCTGGAACGATCGTTTCAATTGGGTGGTTGTTGCAGGAACTTATGCGCCTTCAAGCGGTGCTTTGGTTGCCCTTCCGGGTGAAGGCTCCGGTTCTGGAGGTGGAGGCGGCAATGATGCCCCTACGATACCTGTTGTTAATGAGTCAGATGGAACATTGGCTGCACTACAAACAGATGTGAGCGGAGATACAGACAAGGTGCCTGTTGTACCCGGTAGTTTGACCGTTGTTATGAAAACATCCGGTGGTGCTGGTGGAAGTTTTGTGGATGATGGCAGTGGCAAGCTTACGGGTTATTACAATCTTGCAGGGGCCGATTCTCCGTTTGATAATTTAGGCGCAGGTAATATTGTTTATGAAACAGGCAAATGGAATTTAAGTTTACAGTCGGGAGGCTTCCCGTTGGGTTCTGCATCTATAAAGCTGAATTATTCTTACGAAGACATTAATGTTGCTGTGGAAAATCAAGAAGAGGAATCTAGTACGGCTGGTGGGAGTGTTTATAGCTTTGTTGTCTCTCAACAGGGCGATCGTATTACAATCACTGATGATCGCGGCGGAAGATACACAGGGAGTTTAACAGGCGCCAGCAGTACAAGCGGAAACGAGGATGGTTCTATAAGCGGTGAAGTTATTGCGCAGTTTGAGGTTTCCGGTAAAGCTGGAGACGGGCATACGTCCGTCACGATAGTTGGTTCATTTACCGCTTATAATGAAATAGGTAATTCTGCTTCGGCGCGTCAATTAAAGAATCGCACCATAAGAGGCACTTGGATGCAGAACGATGGTGTTACTGCTGATGTTTATGGTATTTCGGCGACTTATACTGGATCAACATCATCATCTCAATAACGGACGTTTTCATCATAAAATAGTGCTGTTTCGTGATGGGGTAAAAGAAAACCAGATGCATGTTTTCTGTGTTGATATTGAGTTTGACGGTAACCCGTGCAGCCATGTTTTTCCATGCTAATGTGCTTTGCTTATACGGAGGCTGAAAAAATATGAATTTAACCCAGATGGACAGGTTTAAGGCGCCGAGTCGCAGACCATGGTTGTTATTACTGGCACTTGCAATTATTGCTGCCTTTATGTTCTACCGGTATTGGAAGGGTAATCAGCCTCATCCTAATCCCGTTTTTGTGAAATCTGTTGAGGAAAAAATACCCGAAAAAGCTGTAGAAGCAGCACATTCACGTAACGTTAAAACCGTAACGGTTGAGGCAAAGAAAAATACTCCTGTGAATGTTGAACCGCAGGGCGATCAATCTCTGCTGCTTGCGGCGGCAAAAGAAATGGGAATGAGAGGTGATTTAGTCGGGGCTAGAATGAAATATTTGGATATGATAAAAAAAA
>JBFZFB010000052.1:0-11248 GCA_041306605.1 Lentisphaerota bacterium
TTTGCGTCAGGCAGAACATCAAATATAAACTTCTCGAATTTATACGCGTTAGGCTTATCCGGCTGAACCACCCTGCCTTCATCATCACAATAAGGTATCTTTTTGTGCGCTACATGCAGAGGCAGATCAGCCCCCGCTTCTTTCCTCAGAAAATCAAAGGAAAACACATGTATTGCCACACTGCCATACAGAAATTTCAAACGCCCATCAGGCAGAACTTCCGACTTCTGCTCGTTCGTAAGATCTATGTACTCCACAATGGCATTACAGCCATCCCTCTCAACAACAACGCCCAGCCCCTCATTAGCGTCACGCTTGGCGCACACCTTAACGGATACATCGGCATTCCCGCGCGCGTGCAATCCCATAAAGGCAGGATCCAGTATCTCGACAAGCGGATTGTCCACCTGAAAATAGAAAAGAAACTTCAAACCCCGCTTCTCCATGTCGTCAAGCATTCCATTAACTTTCAGCGCAGCCAGAATGCCGCCATGACCGTCCGGACTCATGAAAAAGCGGGCCGGCCCGTCCATTACAATCCTGCCATCCGCCCACAAGGCCGGCCACATACCCTGCTTGAAAAACATCACTCTTTCACCGGATAATCCAAAATATTGATTCTTCCTGAAAAAATCCCTCGTCGGGGAGTCATTCGCTTCACTTGTCATAATGTAAAACGGTATCGCACATCCATACTTGCGTTCCAAAGCAAGAATTTTTTTCGAGTGAATCTCAAAAAGCGTGCCGTTTGAAATCGGAGCCAGCTTGAAAGCGCCTTTTGGACCGTCAAAACCCAGCCTTGACCCCTGCCCGCCAGCTACAAGCAGTACACCGGTACGGCCCGACCTTATAACATCCTCACCGGCCTGTACAAATTCACCGCCGCACACCTCACCGGCACTGACTACCTTTGCGGGTTCAATCGGAACATCCCTGCCCTTGCCTTCCTTCGCGGATAAAAGCCCGCGCATTCGCTTTATCCCGGCAAAATCAAGAGATTCCATCTGGGACAACAAACCCGCCCGTTCACTTTCGTTGAGCCTGTCCCAGAACTTGAAAACATGATCCTGACCATGTTCACGCATCAAACCAACTGCCTTGTCATAAGAAATGGACATTTTTTCACCTTTCATAAGTCGCGTATATGCACAACACACATCCGGATAAAATCATTAGTAACGGTAAATACAATATCTATTTAGCCATCCGAAGAAAATATTTAGACAGGATTACAGGATAATATTTTTTCAATGTTCAATCTTTTTCACCATGTTTCGCAGTTTTCACAGCGCCAACTCATCGAAAGAGCCTTTTAATCCGGATATTGCAGGTATGTGGGTTAACATTCTGTTTTCAGTCCTGCCCTATGAAGTTCCAGTAATAAACATTTTCCATCATCACGTCATGCGACATGACTGGTCCCGTTTCCCCTATCTAATCATCATATCCTGTCCTCGGACCCGTCCTCTGACCCGGAAGGTCCTCGCCTCGCCCCGGAAGAGCTCCGGCCCTGAGGGTTATCCTGTCTGTCCTCTGACCTGTCCTCCTGTCAAATTTAAATTCTTTCTGCAAATGGCTTAATGCTTACTAAATACAATACCGTGGGAAGGATTATATTTTTGAAGGCATTCTGCAAGCTGAATATTCTATTCTTCCATGTCCAGCATCCATTTGAATGACCGGAGAAAATAACTGCCGGTATACGCGTCTCTGCACACTGTTGCCACAGCTCTTCTTTCAGACACAGGTTCAGTGCCGGTTGGATCCAAAGCCTGTGACGCCATAACTATCGTGAACAGATTCTGACGGAAGGTAATGAGATTCATGATATTCCGGAATACCGCTTCCTGCTGAATATCCGGGTCTCTGTTAGCTTTGGAAGCACAGTCACGCATGGCAATGGCTATCTGTCCGCCATCTGTCCAGCCGTCCGTTCCACCCCCGTCATCATTAAACAAGTCTTCATAAGATGTAAACGGATGCCCCAAATCGTTTCTTCTCTGCTGAAACGCGGCCACAATATTGTTGACCTGCGTTGGAGTTAAGTTCGTAGTAGCAGTATAAAATTCATTTGTGGCATCACGTCCTATTTCGAGGTTATGAAATAACAATTTCAAAACCTCAGGATGCGGGGAATTTGGGCTTATAGCCCCATAAGCTTCACGCGGCGCACCGTGCGTTGTAAGATAATCCGCCAACCGCGCACCGTCAGATTTCCGCATAAGATTTATATTCCGCCAGAAGGGATAAGTAGCATCCTCATCGTCCATATTGGAAAAGAAGATATGACCTAACTCGGCAATGGTTTCCATCGGCCCGTTTTTCGCCCAGATTGGCACACCCTGAAAGCGAACAGGCCTGTTTGCGCACAGGAACTTTTCCGCAGTATTTCTGTTTGTGGTTCCCAGCGTTTCATACGCATCTCCTGCCGGATAATTTTTGCCATATGTTGGACTACCCGATATATAATATTTAATCTGCCCGTTTGATCTCGGATCAGCACATGAATAACCCTTCTCACTATTGAACAATTTCAGTTTATATCTTCTGGTGCCATCTATTGTCCCGTCATCCACCCCTTGCCCCTGTTCGGCCGCGCCATATCCAAAACATTCGTCAACAGGAACACCGGGATAGTATGCTTCCGTATTTGATTGCGCTTTCATCATTCTCGCCAGAAAGTATACAAAATTAGTACCGCCTATAGGAGCAAACTGTGTAACGTTGGAAGAGTCCTGATACGGAAAATATACATAACGGTTCGTCGGCGACGATATCACAACAAACTCATTTGAAGAAGCATAGGCCATGTTGCTTATAGCCACCACAAACGACCATGCATTACTTGCGTACGTCCAATTAAGATTAGTCAGACTCCCTCCGATTCTTTCCCTGCTTGAACCGACTATTGTATGACCCAGCACATGATTAACCCCATCAGCATTCCATTCCGCAGGTGCCCCTGTAAATCCCTTGCCAAAAACACCTACATGCAGGTAAAAACCGTCTCCCGGTTTAACAACTACCGGCGAGTACGGATACCACAGTTCAACATAAAAAGCGTAATGATTATCATCCGGCCATCCTGCCACTTTTTTAAACACTATTTCATTCATAAGCGGTATCGGTTCATTGCCTTCTGTATGACGCCATGGAAAAGGTTTCACGCCCTGCGGCACCCGGTCCGGATCAAGATAATTGACAATGTTATACATGATATCATCATACCGGGTACCACCGGTACCCCCACTATTAGGCATCGTTTTCTGAAGCAATGCCCAAAGTTTATCCCAATAGTCGGTTTTAAATTTTTTGGTACCGTCATAACTCGGCTGATTGGCACTCAGTGCTTCTGAATAAGAAAAGCTTCCCCCGTCATAATAACAGGGATAGTTTGTGATATCGTTTATGTGAAACTTCGGCTTCAACGGAACATCTTTCGTCCCCATCTTGGTTAAGTAGTTCGGATCATCCCTATCCGGATAAACATCCTGATTTCTGTCGTAAGAAAACGCGACAAGATTTGATGCCGCTCTTTTATAGGCTGAATTCATCGCCTTGAATTCCGCTACTGTTTCATATCTGATATCAAAATTGGTCCTGTTGCTCAAAAATGTTGCCGCGTTGTTACTGCTTCCGAACAACCCGGTAATATCAACTTCATTTACGTTTGTACTCCAGAACCGGTATTTGCCGCCGATCCAGTTCATATCCGCCAGCCCGGAACAATCAGCAATAAGATAAGCAACGCGTCCGACTTTCTTGTCGTCACAATCAGTTATATCCTGCCACTTTACAGAAGAAGCAACGGCCTGACACCCTGTTGCAAGCACACCGGGAACAAGATTAGTTGCCTCTCCGCTGAAGATGGACGGCAGAAGCAGTGAGCCGCCTCCGGCAGATGATCCGAGCGCACTGCTGGGCCAATCCGGATAATACTGGCAGTGCGGTGCCGTCATTCCAACCTGAACCGCGTCCATGGCCCTTGTAAATGCCACCTCCATAAGATTCTTGGCTCGTATGCTGTCAGCAAAACTGCGCGATGCCAGCCTTTCAACTCGCATGGATATGGCGAACGCCACGGTTAATAATGTTAAAACCGACAACAGCCCAAGTGAAATGATAAGGGCCACACCGTCATTAGACCGCTTTTTTTTACAATTCGAGATGTTCATATTTTTCATCTCCCCATTTTTCCGAGTTCTGTCAAAAGTTTCGCCCCATTTTGGGGTTAATCAACGTTTTATCAACAACTTACAGCGAAATGGTCTTTTCGAAGCCCCAGACGGAGAAGGGCTTCTCTTCCCGCCTTCTTACTTCTTCTCTTCTTACTTCTCTTTTGGATATTGGACATTCAATTCTCTTTAATCATGCCCATCTTTTCATTCAATTTCTGACACTATCTTTTTCCGTCTTTTGTTCCGCAACATAATTGACTGCAATTACCTGTTATCTATATCTCGCCGGTGACCTGTCCCGATAACCAAACCGGTTGTGTGAAAATGTCCTTGCCGTATAACGCCGCACATGCTTCTCAATAAACAAAGTGACATCATTTGCCTTTACACCCCAGGCAGGTCTGTTTTTCGCTACCCAATCCATATAGCCGGCTTTTTCCGCGTCATGTTCACTCATAACTTCGAGATAAACATCCACATATTCGGGAATACGGTTGGTATAATCCGGCGGTTTATTTTCAGCCGACATATAAAGTCGTGCGGTTGATCCATTCGTGTTAGGAGCGTAAAACGCCAGCGCGGCAATATTCTCAGCCACCACTCCATTGGCTGACGGCCTCCCGGCACCGCCATTAGCAACACTTTTCCACCAGTCTCTGTTATGATAACAATGTTTTTTGTAATTACTTCCAACTATTGCCTCTGAAAAATACCCCCTCACAAGCTCATACCTGCCCAAAGGTTTATCATCTTTATCCGTCATCTCGCGTACCCAGTAATGCACCTCCCGGACCGTTCGCGGAGCATCACCGGATGAATCATGCTGAAGCGAAGCAAAACATATTTCAGAATTTGTAAAACCATAAGAAGCAGAGCCATCCCTGTCGGTTCCCATGGCAAATGTAATTACAGGATCCGCCACCGCGTATTGCAGATCATTTGCCAGCATTGTAAGCGCCGCACGGCCTTCTGAATTAAGCTCCGCACGGCCCACACCCAACTGCCATGCCCGCTCGCTTTCGGAAAAAATCCTCGTAAGCATCGTAACCATTACCGCCAGAATCGCCATTGCCGACAATATTTCAATAAGGCTGAACCCGCCCGCCTCATGCCGCCTGCAAATATGGATACTGTTAGCGCTGTTTTTCATGCCATAAATTCCTTTTTCTATTATCAAAATTCTAAACACCCGATTTTACATATTGCCCGGATTGCCAAATTCCGAATAAAAAGTTATCGGTTTTTGCACCACCATGGAGCCAAATTCACCCGGCCAAACCTTCAGAGTCACTTCATACCATTGCTTGCCGCCAGATGCCGCTTTGGCATTTAAAGAATACCTTATAGTGTGATTAACCAGATTCGGCGTTGATATCGGACGCCCTACAAAAGACTTGCATACCAACGTCGCTTTGTAAGCCGCCGCACCGGCAACTGAACATTTTATATATACAGGACCGTCAGAACTCCATGTCGAATCAGACAAGGCTCCCTTCTTCTCCAATGTTCCGTCCCAGGTACGCCAAGCCGCGAAGGTTACGGATGTACTGCCTCCAGCAAAAGCCGACCAGAAATTACCCCAATTCCCTTGATCCGCCGCCGCAATACTGTAGGAACGCAGTCCGTTGAAAACATCGTCGGCGAATATTCCTGCCAATGTATCTCCAACCGCCTTTTCACTGGCATCCAGCCCGAAAGTAATCAGACCAAACACCGCCAGCAGGCCGACCGCCACAACGAGTATGGCCAACACCACCTCAAGCAGGGTAAAACCATTACTTTCACGGTTTTTCGCCACATCTTTCTTAACGTCAGACATCTCTGTTTGAACAATATTATTCATAACAAATTCCCCCGCCTGCTATTTCCTGACCCTTGCGCGTCCTGTCAGCGGATATATCTGAATAACTTCCTCCAGATAATTCGTTGCCTTCTCTTCCCTTATAATCAAGCTTCTAACCAAAGGACTTCCCTTGATACTTCCATCTACTTTGAAAAAATGAGGGCCTCCGTCACCCTTGAACTCAATTCCTTCCGGCAAAAAGTTCGTACCGCCAATAAGCTCCAGCACGCCGCTTTCATTAGTATAACTGACCACGTAATAATTGTTCGTACACACAATACCCGTCAGCTTCCTGTGCGTTATGGCCCATTGCCGTGTCAAGGCCATCGAAGACTTCACGTTTCTAACCGCACCATCCATTCCGATTCCTCTGCCCCAGTCAATAAAACCACCCATTGCCATGGCCATCATGATACCCATGATCGCTATGACAACCAGCAATTCCAAAAGTGTAAAACCACATTGTTTCTTAACAGTCTTCATTAATTCTCCCACGACTTCACTAATATAGTGCTGTTCGTCGGATGCGAAACCACAACAATATTTTCATTCGTGATAGTTATATTCAATCCCAACAAATTTAAAATTTTTATGCTATTATCGCCATTTTCATCAATCGCTATAAGATACGACTCCCCCCACGGATCATTTAAACCCTTAACATCCCATTCGTAAGGCAATTCCATAAAAACCTCATCCCTGATATTGCTCGCCAGAGCAGTAATAAGCGGAACTATCTCGGTTGTCTCATCATAAAATCCATCATTGGCTTCCTGTGTTTGACCCGGCCATTTGCCGTAAACTACTCTATAGGCCTTAAACGCGTTTACAATCGTCATCTGCTCCGATTTAGCCTTGCGTATTTTAGCCGAACGTTTCGCGCCGGCAATCGCAGGGAACAGCATGCCCATGAGAAGGCCGATGATAGCGATAACAGCCAGTAGCTCTATTAAGGTTACACCTTTGCTGTTGAAAACACTTTTCTTCATATCCATAACCAGCCTTTCAAAAATCAGCTTTGCTTTTATTATTCCCAGCTTGTAATTATCTGCGAACATTCAGGCGGATCTACCGCTGTCCATACAATTACATTCCGGTTAACTTCTTTATCAGGAGGATCCGCAGGAGGCCCAAACCTGCCCGGCCTTATTTTGTTGTCAAAATCAGTATCAAGCTTCACCCAGTAGTTGGTGCCCAAAGGACTTACCGGTAGATTATCTTTATTGCGTTTTTTCAAATCTACAAACATGAATTTCTTCGGATTTGTAGGGGGCAAACTCGGATTATCAGGGATCGGATTTCCACCCCTTAACACCTGATCCAGATTCAGTTCCACCCGCGCTTTATCTACCTCCGGATTACGCCCGCCAAACACATCAGGCCAGCACTTGTATTCTGAATAATACCGGTCAAGCCCCATCTCTATCGACTTCATCTCCGCTTTGGCTGCTGTTTTTCTGGCATGTAAACGGGCCTTTGTAACCGCAGGGAACAACATGCCCATCAGCATTCCTATTATGGCAATAACCACCAGCAGTTCTATCAACGTAAAACCCTGGAACCGGGAAACCATTATATTGCGTATTTTCATAGTTTACTTTCCTGCCTCTATGTTGTCGGCATCCTTATCCTTATCACCTTCCTCACCATCATAACCCTTCGAATATAACCTGAAACCGCTTTTTGACGTTCTTACATATACATAATCATTGTCCCATGGATCTTTTTTATCTATCCCGCTAGGAAATGAATTTACAACCAAACCAGTAGGATACGCTCCGTTGTTTAATAAGTAATCCTGCAAAACATACTCTATTTTCTCTATCTCTGAACGCGCCTTGCCTTCCATGGCCTTCCGCCTGCTATATCCAGCCAATCCCACCGATATCCCAACTAAAACACCTATTATCGATATTACAACCAAGAGCTCAATTAATGTAAACGCCCTTGTTGAACCATTAATAAAACCCTTATTTTCTTGTGATATGTGCATATTAAACTTCATAAGCATCGCCCCCATCGTCAATACTCTAGCCCTATTTCACGCTTCTGTCAATTCCATACTCATTGATTTTCTTTAGAAAAAACGTAAAACAAGTTAGGTTCACTGCATATATATATATTTCCCTGCTCATCCATGGTTATACCTTCAGGTTGAGGCACGCTTTCCGCCAAACCACTCTTCCCTGTCTCTAAAGAAAGCCTCGAAACCTCCGTACCATCCAATGTAACCTCAACGAGACATTTTGACTCATCGCTCAATAACAGCCAATGCTTCGTTCCCTGATCATAGTAGACCCCGGAAAGATCCTTCAACGCCATGACGTCTTTCTCCGGATCCCACGGACGAGTAACCTCACACCCGCCCGGTTTTGCGGAATCACGCTTTAACTTGTAAATACGCTTGGGCGTTTTTTCCTTCACAATCAAAAAAGACTGTTCAGACGAATCATACCCAACCCCCTCAATCCCTGTGTTTTGCCCGTCTTCAGGATCCACCGGAAACTTCTCGCATTGCGCGTAATCAACAACCGATGTACTGGCGTCTATAGGCACCAGCACAAGATTCCTCTTTCGCTCCTCCACTACTCCGAACATGTTGTCACCAACCCACGTTATCCCTTCGGTGTCATCAAAATCTTTCAACTCTATAGAACGCTTTACCGCACCCGTCAATTGCAGCTCCATGACGACTGTTGGTTTGTTCAAAACCAGAAACAACGTCTTGGTTTTTGAACTAAACACAAGATCAGACGCATTGTTTTCCACTTTATCAATAACTACCGGACCCAACACCCTCTTGTATTTTTCAAGCTGTCTGCTCGCCACAGAGCTTGACGCAACCGGGTCAGCGTCTCCAGAAAAACAAGCGTTAACCCCGCACAATATTCCCGCCGCAATACATAACCATGTTTGAAAAAACTTCATAATGCATCCTCCTGCTTTGCTGTTTATATATCTATTTAGCTATCCGAAGAAAATATTTCAAATATTTAGACCCTCGCATACTCCGGGTCTAAAGACAAGATTACAGGATAATATTTTTCAATGTTCAATCTTATTTGCCATGTTTCGCTACTTCTACAGTGCCAACTCACCGAAAGAACCTTCTGAAACTCTGTTTTCAGTCCTGCCCTATGAAGTTCCAGCAATAAACATTTCTCGCATACAGATTCCAGAAAGCCAAAGCCCATTTTATTATAGACCTTGCAAGCACAACCTATGATCTTTTTAGTTATATCTTTATATTCCATAACTTTGGCTTTCTGCCCCAAAAGATTAACATGATAAATCCTGTCTTCCCTATCTGACCATATCCCGTTATCCCGTCAAACTCTCCTTCTGCAAATGGCTTAATTTTTGCCCCTATCTCCACGATAATAGGCATTACTGCTTATTGATTGGTTGGCGGCAATGCCGGCCTGTAAAAGAAGGCGCCGCCTGCCGGCGGATTTTGACTGTTCCACCAGACATTACTGCCAGTCCCGCTTCTGGATAAATTACTGTCTATCAACAGCCACGGTCCGGCAACAATATTAGTCGCACGGTATATCAGGAACTTTGTATAAACACCACTGTTCGTAGTGGCATACCATCTCACATAATTAGAAGAACCGGACTTGCCAAAACCTGTAACCTGAAAGACGGAAATTTTGCTGGTTGGTATGGTCCCTGCCAGATATTCCCTCCACGTCAGACCGCCATCCGCATCCTGATCATTCGTATCAGCATAATCATAGTTGTTCGTAATTCCATACTTTTCAAGCCACCATATTGGAGTTCCCTGCTTCGTCACTCCAAGCTCAAACTGCGCAGATATGGTATGATTGGTAACAACATTCGTAAACGCGTATGGACTGGTTTTTCCAACAGAACCTCCATCAACAAGAATATCTTTTATCTGATAACTCGGATTTGGCGTGATTATGAAATTAGTGCCGGAACCGTGAGTAACAACCACCGTCCCGCTCGGCGCAATAGTGCCATTCGTCGCAACACTGACGGAAATGGTATATGTGTTAATCACAAATCCGGCTGTTAAGGAATATGTTTTGTTCATGGTAAACGCCAAAGGATTGTTCGTCGTGTTAGTGTCACCCGTCCAGCTCGTGAAATGATAACCATTACTTGGCGTAGCCAGAATGCTTACATTCGTGCCCGCTATAACCCACTTACTGGTCGTGTTAACACTTCCACTACCGCTATTGGTAAGGCTCAACCAGTAATTAGTCCGCCATTGCCACGCCAGCGTGGAATTGTTCGTTATTGCAAACGACATATTCGTCCCAACACCCGACGTCACACTGCCGGTACCCACCCACCCGGTACAATCATACCGGTTGGTCGTCCCTACGGTAACCGGCGAGCCGCCAAGTGAACACACCACATTGGATCCGTAAGTGTATGTATTGGTTCCGCTTGGAACCGCCGAGCCTCTCACCGTTGAAACCGCCAACGTGTGCGTGTCCAACGCAAACCAGGCCTCTATCGTGTGATTGTTCGTAACATCCGCAAACGTGTAACTGTTCGTCGGCCCAATGGAAACACTATCCACCTTGACGTCCGATATGCTGGCGTGCGCGTTCGGCGTTATCGCGAAATTGGTGCCTGATCCACTAATAACAACCACATTGCCGCTGGGCGATATCGTGCCACCGGCATACGCGGTTGCCGCGATCGTAAATCCGCTGATGTACGAACTCGTAATGGAATACGCCTTGTTCATCACCAGCGTCAGCGGATTGCTGGCAGAGTTGATGTCGCCAGTCCACCTGTCAAAAGTATAGCCATTGGTGGGTATCGCCGTCACAACAACATTCGACCCGGCATCACGCCACCCATTGGTTGTATTCACACTGCCATTCGTTCCTGCCGTAATACTCAACCAGTAATTAGTCCGCCATTGCCACGCAAGCGTGGAATTGTTCGTTATTACAAACGACATGTTCGTCCCGACACCCGATGTCACACTGCCGGTACCCACCCAACCGGTACAATCATACCGGTTGGTAGTCCCGATGGTAACCGGGGAACCGCCAAGTGAACACACCACATTGGATCCATGATTGTATGTATTGGTTCCGCTTGGACTCGCCGAGCCTCTCACCGTTGAGGCCGCCAGCGTATATGCATTAAGAGAAAACAGCGCTTGTATCGTGTGATTATTCGTAACATTCGCAAACGCGTAACTGTTCGTCGGTCCAATGGAAACACCATCCACCTTGAC
>JBFZFB010000053.1:0-21968 GCA_041306605.1 Lentisphaerota bacterium
AAAAGACACTTCGTGCCAGCGAACAAGATCGTCCTGACATAATCCGTGAACGCAAAGCATGGTACAAACGGCAACGTAGTTTTGATCCGTCCAGACTGGTATTTATTGATGAATCAGGCGCGAAGACCAATATGACGCGTTTGCGTGGTCGTTCCAGACGAGGCGAACGTGTTTACGCCAGCAGTCCACATGGTCACTGGCAAACCACCACAATGATATCCTCTATTCGAGTGGATGGTTCTACTGCCTGCATGACCGTTGATGGTGCCACAGATACGGAGGTATTTGAGGCTTATGTTGGTCAGGTTTTGAGTCCGACGCTGCGGCCGGGAGATATAGTCGTTATGGACAACCTCTCGCCACACAAGGCGAGCAGATCGCTTCGATTGATAGAGGAAGCGGGGGCAGAAACTCTTTTTTTGCCGGCATATTCTCCAGATCTAAACCCTATAGAGAAGATGTGGAGCAAGGTAAAGTCAGATCTCCGTTCGGCAGAAGCGCGTACTCAACAGGCATTGACCGATGCTATCGCTTCGGCCTTGAGGAGTATTACACGTCAAAATGCGATTAATTGGTTTGCCTCTTGCGGCTACAGTTTTATTTAATATGCTCTAAGACCGTAAAGATTCTCCGGATGTGAACCCATTGCGAATAAGTAGCCAGCCGAATATTTTTTTAAACGCTATCCGGACCGCCTGATTATGATGAGGCCATTTTGGCGAGTCTCACTGTGTTACGCAGTAATAACGCGGTTGTGACCAGTCCTACGCCGCCCGGCACAGGAGTGATCATGGAAGCTTTTTCTTTGATAGTGTCAAAGTCAGCATCGCCGACAATCTTTTTCTTTGGTTTGCCTTTTTCATCCAGCACGGGTTGGCCGTTTTCATCCAGAACAGGCACGCGATTGATACCGATGTCTATCACAACTACACCGGGCTTTACCATGTCGGCTCTTATAAGTCCGGGCTTGCCGGCGGCGACAAAAATTATGTCAGCTCTCTTTGTATGAAACGCGAGATCCTGTGTGGCTATGTGGCATACCGTAGGGGTGGGGGATTCCATCTGGGATTGAAGCAGTATAAGCGCGATCGGTTTGCCGACTATTTCAGAATGCCCGACTATTACAATTTCTTTGCCCTTGAGTTGAATGCCGCTCGATTTTAGAAGTTCCACGGCGGCCTGAGCCGTGCATGGCGCGAGTGTTGTGTCGCCGTAGACGAGTTTTCCAAGATTGGCCGGGTGCATGGCCTCGACGTCTTTGGAGGGGCTGATGGTTTTCTGCACCTGCCGCGCGTCAACGCCTTTCGGGAGCGGCATCATGAGAATGATTCCGGTGATACTGCTGTCGGCGTTAAGTTTTTCAACATACTCCAGCACTTGAGCCTGTGTGGCGTCTGCCGGCAGTTGTTTCACTTCATATTCTATACCTGCTTCCAAACATGTTTTTCTCTGCTGTTCTATATAAACTTTGGCGCCGGGATTATCACCGGCCTGAATGGCGGCCAGTCGTGTTATCACGCCTTTTGTTTTCAGTTGTTCCACTTCTTTTTTTACGTTTTCGGTGATTTCTGCAGCCAGTTGATTGCCTTTCAATAATGATGCGCTCATCCTATTTTCCCCCTCACGCTTTGAATTGTTTTTTCCCTTATCATTTCAACCGTTCTCTGACTCGTATAAAGTTCTTTCGTTATTTCATTCACCATCTGTTCGTCTTTAATTTGAACCAGGTTCACCTGAACGTTCAGCACGCTTGCCGTAAATGCCGCCGCAATAAGTTCAACACCCACTCCCACATCGCTTACAAGATTAGTATTGCCGCGTTCCAGAAGCGGCTCGCAGAGGCGGATCGCGCTGAACAGATTTCTGCACGATGCCAGCGGGACTTTCATTGCCTCTTTCAGCGCCGCCTGAATGGCTGATGACCGCGCCTTTTTCTCCTCATCGGTGTTTTTAGGCATTCCATAAGCCGCCGACACCTGTTTGTAAGCGGTTACATCTTCATCAACAAGTTTCTGGAGATTTGCTCTGATTTCTTCTGTTTCCTTAAGAATATCAGCCATTTCGGCTTCGACAGCCTTGTATTTTTCTTTGCCGATTGTCAAATTAGCGACCATGCTTAAAGCGGCAACGCCAAGAGCGCCGGCCGCGGCCGCGGCGCTTCCGCCACCGGGTGCCGGCAGTTTGCCCGCCAGATCATCCAGATACTTTGACAAAGGAGCACTGTTGTACATATTGCTCTCCCTTCACGCCTGTTCTATTCCAAATTGGTATGGCTTTTTCTTATCAGGTCTTTGGGCAGACCCTTCTTTTCCAGAATCATATATACCATGATGTCGGAATATACAAGCGCGGCTTCTTCAAAAACTGTATTGTTGTTGGGCCCCACAACGCACGGGCATGCTTTTCTTATATCCGGGCTGTTTGACGGAATGATGATTGTCTCATCGGCCATCTTGGCGAGCGGAGAATTGTTTACTGCTGTGATGACGGCTATTTTTGAGCCAACTTCGCGGGATATGCGGGCAAGTTCGGTTGTGGTTGTTGTCCTGCCGCTGCATGAAATAGCGATGAGCAGATCGTCCGGTTCTATCTTTCTGCATGTTGCCTGACCCGGAATGTGAACTTGAAATCCCATTTGCGTGAGCCGTGTGGCGAAACAGCGGACAATAAAACCGCTACGTCCCTGACCGGTGATAAACACTTCAGTCGCGTCGAGAATCATGTCCACGAATTTTTCTGTGGCTTTCTGTTCGATCCTGCTCACGGCCAGCTTGATCGCGTTGAGGTGGACATCGAGCATTTTGGTCAGATTAAGATACTTTTTATTATTGGTTACTTTTGTTGGAGTTGTTCCCATCGCATTAATTCCGATACTGTTCCAAGCGTACTGCCTGCTTCTATTTCTGCTATTTCGCGCGCTTCCTGTTCCACAATGGCTTGAGCGCGGTTGGCTACTTCCACTATTTTTTCCTGAGGTATGACAACTATTCCGTCATCATCACCCACAATCCAGTCACCAGTCCGTACCGGCTGACCGCCTATCTTTATCGGGACATTGATCATGCCTTGACCTTTTGGTTCGCCGGCGACAGGTGTTATGATTCTTGCGAAAGCCGGGAATTTCATCTGCTTGATATTTGCAGTGTCGCGTATGGCTCCGTCGATAACAACGCCCGCGATTTTGCGCTGGATACAGCTTTTTGTGGCCATTTCTCCCCATACGGCAGGCGGTTTTCCGCCGGCATCTATCACTATAACCTGTCCTTCCTTGGCCTCATCTATGGCGCGAACAGGCTTGCTCCAGTCGCCGGGATATGTCCACACTGTGAGTGCGGGACCTGCCATTTTGACGCCTTCCACAACCGGTCTGATTCCCTCAACAGCTCCAGAGTTATGCATTGCGCCGGTTATATCGGCTGTTGAAACTTTCAATAAAATTTCCTTTATGGAATCGCCGGATGTTCTCTTGAACATTTCAGTATGTTCGGGTATTCCGGTGCTCATGGCTTTCTTCATCGCTTTGGTAGCGGCGCAGGCGTCGGGCGCTTTTGTGATTGCTCCGCCGGTAATAATTATTTTTGCACCTGCCTTTATTGCATCAACCACATTTTCGCTGTTAATGCCGCCAGCCACCGCCACGGGAATATTTATGGCCGCTGCCACTGCTTTCAGATCGCCGAAAGGCAGTTGCCCGCGCATCTGCATGTCTATCGGCGTGTGAATGCAAACCGCGAACGCGCCAAGCGCCTGTGCTTCTTTCGCGCGCCTTATCATCTTCTCGCCGCTTTCGATCCCTATCAGATCCACAACGATTTTCGCGTCGTACTTCCGCGCGGCTTCCACGCATTCAGTTATTGTAGAGTCTGAAGCGTGGGCCAGAACGTGAATGACTCCGGCGCCAGCCTTGCTTGCGCATTCCGTCTCAAGACGGCCGGCATCCATGATTTTCATGTCGGCAACTATTGTTGCAGACGGAAACTCGCGTTTCAGGGCCCTTACGGCATTGAGCCCTTCGCTTTTGATCAGCGGCGTGCCAGCTTCAAGCCAGTCCGCTCCGCCCGCGACAGCTTCTTTTGCGACTTTCAGCGCGCGGTCCAGAATTTCATGATCTAAAGCCAATTGGAGCACAGGTTTCATTGTTTATGCCTAGAAAAGCCCTTTTACTTTGCCGGTTTTGACATCCACATCGATATTCCTGAAAGCCGGGTTTGAACATGTGCCGGGCATGAGCTTGATGGAGCCGGCTACCGGTACTATAAATCCTGCGCCTTTATATATAAGAATATCGTTGATGGGCAATGTCCATCCTTTCGGGCGTCCTTTAACATCCGGATCGTGAGACAGGCTCAAATGGGTTTTAACCATGCAGGTTCCGAGTTTTGACGATTCCGGATCCGCTTCAAACTTCTTTGCCTTCTCGAGAGCCCTGTCCGTGTATGTAACGCCGTCTGCGCCGTATACTTCTTTGGCAATGATTTCAATTCTCTGCCGCAATGGCACCTCCAGTTTATAAAGGAACTTAAATTTATTTTTCTCTTTGCAGGCGTCTATCACGGCTTCCGCCAGTTCGATCGCGCCCTTGCCGCCCTTCAGCCAGTGTTCCGACAACGCGCAGAGTGCGCCGTTCTGTTCAGCTATTTTTCTGACAAGCGCTATTTCTGCTTTTGTATCGGTGTAGAAACTGTTGATACAGACAACAGGCCGCACGCCGCTCTTTTTTACTGTTTCGATGTGAGCGATGAGGTTGGAGCATCCGGCTTCCAGCAGTTTCAGGTTTTCTTTTCTGTAAACTTCATCCAGCGGAATGCCGGGTCTTACGGTTGGTCCGCCGCCGTGCATTTTGAGTGCTCTGATGGTGGCCACGATCACAACCGCGTTGGGTGTGAGGCCTGAGAACCGGCACTTGAGGTTCCAGAATTTTTCAAATCCGATATCGGCACCGAACCCGCTTTCTGTCACGAGATAATCGCCAAGCCGTGAACCCAGTTCATCGGCGATGATCGAACTCTGCCCTATCGCGATGTTAGCAAACGGGCCGGCATGCACGAAAACAGGCTGTCCTTCAATGGTTTGGAGTAGGTTCGGGTTGATGGCATCCACCATCCACGCGGTCATTGCGCCGTCAACGCCGAGATCGGCGGTAGTAACTTCGTTGCCCTGTTTGTCGTAGGCTACGATTATTTTAGACATGCGCTTCCGCATATCCTTGAGGTCTTTCGCGACTGCCAGAATGGCCATAATTTCGCTGGACACGGTTATCTGGAAGCCGGACTCCATTTCGAAGCCGTTCATTTTGCCGCCTTTGCCGATGGTGATGTTCCGCAGGGCCTGAGCGCAGAAATCCATTGCCCATTTCATTTCCACGCGGGACGGATCTATATCGAGGCGTTTCAAACCCGACTTGGCCAGGCGCGTGTTGTCGTAATTATTTTCATGCTGCATGCGTGAGGTGAGCGCCACCATTGCAAGATTGTGGGCGTTGGTGATGGAATCTATATCGCCGGTGAGCCGGATTGAAAAAGCCGTCAGCGGAATTGTTTGAGCCAGACCGCCGCCCGCGGCAGAGCCTTTGATATTGAATGTTGGGCCGCCGCTTGGCTGGCGTATTGCGCCGACGACGTTCTTGCCGAGTTTGCCGAGACCTTCAACCAGGCCCATGGAAGTTGTTGTTTTGCCTTCGCCGAGCGGGGTGGGGGTTATTGCGGTTACGTCAATATACTTGCCTTGGGGCCGTTTGCGGAGGCGTTCGATGGCTTTGATGAAATCAATTTTGCCTACTTGTTTGCCCATGGGGATAAGTTCATCGTCTTTCAATCCAAGATCCTTTGCGAGAGAGGCAAAGGATTTCATTTTCTTTTCGGCGGCTTCTGCTATTTCCCAGTCCTTCATTTTGGTAGGATCCAATTTCATAATTCCCTTTTTCCTTTCGGTTCTTTATATGCCCTGAAGATTGTTTCCCTTATGAATCTTTTGATATTGCAGACATAAACGGTACTTTATGTTTCCGGAAAGTCAAGATTAACCCTGAAAACAGAGAGAAATTGATGGAAAATGTCATGTAAAATGACATGAATACAGAATTAAAACAGATTGTTCAGGATATCTGTATAGAAAATCAGTTTTTCTAAAAGGCAGAAGACAATATAAGAGATGGAATCAGCAGCTGTGAATTATTTGTCCGGCGAGCTTGACAGTTGGGTGTGAAGTTAGCATTATTATACCAAAACGCTAACAGAGGTGATTTATGCCGGCATTACTGATCAAGGATTTACCTGAAAATGTTCATAAGTGGTTGAAGCGCGAAGCGGAGGCGCATCGCCGCTCTATGACCCAGCAGGTGATTGTTCTTTTCGAAGAGAGAATGGGAAAGTTCAAACCTGTGCATTTTCCTCCTCCCTTTAAAACCCGCGCTATATTGACTGCCGATTTTATTGATAACGCCAAAAAGGCTGGGCGTCCATGATTGTTGTGGATTCAAACGTATTGGCGGCCAGGAATTTGACAAGCGAGCATACCACGCTTGCCCAACGCGTGGAACAGATGGATTCTCTATGGATTGTGCCGCCGGTATGGCGGTACGAGTTTCAGAACATACTGGCGAAGGGAATATGGGTCCGGCAATTCACGGTGAACGACGCCTCTAATATTTGGCAGACGGTTATGACTGGAATGGCGGATAATGAGTACGAGCCGTCTTATTGGAATATACTTGATCTGTCAGCCCGCCACAGAATTACTGCCTATGACGCGAACTTTATCGCGCTGGCAGTGGAAATGGATGTAATGTGTGTCACGGAAGACCGTGAACTGCAAAAGAAGTTTCCCGCAATCGCTGTGAGCATGGGGGATTTTATTGGGCGTGCCGGCAAGATCCGTGAGCCACGTTCCCGGTATAACGTCCGCAAACGCAGGTAAATAGCAGGGGGTGTTTAAGGCGGAGTAACAGGAAAGAAGACAAGAATTAAGAAATAATCATTGAACGCGCCGGGTATTTTGTGCTGGAAAACCGGCGCATTTTGTTTTAAACATCCTGTATGTCTTTGTCCGGTTACATGCGATGGCTGGTATTCTGGGCGCTTGTCGCCGCGATCATTCTGGTTCCGTTCTTTCTCTTCGCGGAGCAGATAAACGGCTGGATTGAAAAATTCGTGTCATCAGCGGAATCTCACACGATCCTTGCGGCTTTTGTTCTTTGCATGCTGTTGGCAGGCGATATTCTGTTGCCCATACCATCCAGCATTGTAAGCACGTCGGCGGGCTGTCTGCTGGGTTTTTGGGGCGGCACACTCGTGTCTCTGGCCGGGATGACAATCTGCTGTGTACTTGGATATTTGCTTGGCACACGGTATGGGCGGCCACTGGCAAACCGGCTGGTTGGCGCGGCGGAATTGGCACGGCTGGAGGAACTTAGCGGACGGTTTGGTCATTGGGTTGTTGTGGTTTGCCGGCCAGTGCCGGTGCTGGCTGAAGCGTCGGTTCTGTTTGCGGGTGTTGCCAAAATGCCGGCGGGCCGTTTCTTTCTATTATCCACACTTTCCAATCTGGGTATTTCGGCGGTATATGCCTTGATAGGGCAGATGTCGGCGAGCAAAGGGCAGTTTTTACTGGCTTTCGCGGCATCTATTATTATTCCGGGCGCCGCTATGTTTCTTTCGCGAAGAAAAAGGTAAAATAAACCCTAGCGACCGCTTCAGCCTGAATATTACATGAGAATCAGCAAGTGTTTTGGGGAAGTGATTAATCTGCAAATCCTTATAACTGTAAAGTTATCTGAATATGGATATACACCTTGCATGAGCGTTTTTTTGGGAAAAAGAGATTGCTGATTCTCACCGGAAGGCCGGTTGATAATGCAGTATCTGCTTTGTTGCGGGAGGTTCGCAGTATGTTTATACAGCTTCACCTCCCGGCGCCGCGCATCTGCTGCATTCTGAACTGGTGCAATATTCAGGTTAGCCGCAGGCGAAAAGCGAATATTACGCCGTATCATTACAAGATTCAGATGCAATAAAATTCTAATTTTGGACGGAACAGACTTGACGAGAGAAGCCGTATTTTGCTATCTGTTAATTCTTTAACAGAAAGGGTTCGGGCGGTAAGCGCGCTTTGACGGGAGAGATGGCTGATGCGTGTTTGCGGTGCGGATCTAAATGGTAAAACTGTTTTGGAATAATAAAATAGGTTGAACGATGAAGAGCTATTTCATTGAAGAGGGGCAACTTCGAGGATTCGTGGAAGGGCTCATGGGCCGATTCCCCGTTATTGCTCCCGTTGCAAAGAAGTCGAGATTTGTTTTCGCGGAGCTTGAGTCAGCGGAAGATCTGCGCCTTGATTATGACACCACAATTCTGCCGCCGAAGAAAGTTTTCTTTCCTCCAAAGCAGTTGCTGGTGACTTATGATGGAAAGCAGTCAAAGAGTTGTATATCGCCGCGCGAGCAAATTCTTTTCGGCGTGCATCCCCATGATATAAGGGCGATTGCCATGTCGGATAAGTTTTATCGTGATAATTACGAGGATCGTAATTATCAGGCTAACCGCGAAGCTACAATTATTATTGGATCCAGCGTACAGAAGCATTACAAGCACGCGTTTTTCGGGTCTATCAATAATGACATGCCGGTGACCGGTCATGATGTGTTTTTGACAAAGATAAGCGGCGGTTATGTTGCCGAAGTTCTCACGTTGAAAGGCGAATCGCTGGCGGCGGCCGACAAGTTCAATGCCGCGACAGACGCCCAGACGAAGCTTGCCGCTGATGTCAACAAGGCCGCGAATGAAAATTGTCCGGAGAAATTGAACAGCAGTACGGATAAAATAAAAGAAAAAGTCC
Organism: Lentisphaerota bacterium; assembly: GCA_041306605.1. GTDB lineage: Bacteria > Verrucomicrobiota > Kiritimatiellia > UBA8416 > JAQBFJ01 > JBFZFB01. Next base: position 8,833 of record JBFZFB010000053.1, read on the forward strand.
GTGGCGCTTTCAAGTCGGATATATGGGAGAAGTTGAGTGAAGATTGTTTCTCCTGCGGCAGTTGCAATACGGTATGTCCCACATGCTACTGTTTTGATGTTCAGGATGAGTGGGGCCTTGACGGTGTGTCGGCGGTGCGGCATAGAACATGGGATGGATGTCTTACCTGTGAGTTTTCGGAAGTGAGTGTTCAGGGTGGCTGTGAAAACTTCAGGGAGGAGCGCTCCGAGCGGTTTCGTCACAGATTTATGAGAAAAATAGCCTATTTGAACAAGCAATTGGGTGGTCCTGCGTGTGTCGGCTGTGGTCGTTGTGCCGGCGCGTGTACGGCAGATATTGCCAATCCTGTTACCGTGATAAATAAGATAATGGAGCAAAACACATGAGTTGTCGTTGTCAAAGTACCGGTGGCGATAAAAACGTGTTTCTTCCGATGGATGCCGAAGTTTTGGAAGCCCGGAAGATGACCGAGACAGAGACGCATTTTTCCCTGAAGCTGAAGAACGGTAAAGCATTCGATTTTCAGCCGGGGCAGATAGTCGAGGCGGGTGTATTCGGATATGGTGAGATCCCGCTGGGTTTATCAAGTTCACCGACTCAAACGGATTGTTTTGAGCTTGTTGTCAGAAAAGTAGGCAAGGTATCGAGCGCTCTGGTTGGATTGAAGAAGGGCGACACCATGACAATTCGCGGACCTTTGGGCAACGGGTTTCCGGTGAAGGAATTCAACGGGCATGATGTTCTGATCGTTGCCGGCGGCATAGGGTTGTGTCCGACCCGCAGTATGATACGCTACATTCTGGCGAAGCGGAGTGATTTTAAAAAGTTCACGCTTTTCTTCGGAACCAAAACGCCGAAGGACCTTCTGTTTAAAGATGATCTCGCGGTCTGGCGCGGTTCGTGCGATGTGAGTTATCTGGAGACTGTTGACAGGGCTGATGAAACATGGAAAGGGAATGTGGGTGTTATTACAACGCTTTTCCCGAAGGCCAAAGATGTCAACAAGGATACAAGGGTGATCATCTGCGGTCCGCCGATAATGTACAAGTTTGTGATAATGGAGCTGAAAAAGATAGGGATTCCGATGAACAATGTGTTTGTTGATCTTGAGCGCAGAATGAAGTGCGGTATCGGCAAATGCGGGCATTGTCAGATCAACGATAAATATGTCTGTCTTGATGGTCCTGTGTTCAGATTTTCCGACATCGAAAAGTTAGAGGAGGCGATATAACATGGCCAAGAAAGTAAGATGCGCATGGTTTGATTTCGCCAGCTGTGAAGGATGTCAGGTGGAATTGACTAATTTCGGATTGCCGTTTTTACAACTGCTTGCTCACGTGGAGCCTGTGGAATTCCGGGAAGTCATGAAGGAATCAACAAATGAGCCGATAGATGTGGCTTTTATTGAAGGGTCGTTCACAAGGGAGGCGGATCGCGCGAGGCTGGAAGATATCCGGCGCCGCTCGGCGATAGTTGTTGCTTATGGCGCGTGCGCCACGAGCGCCGGCATTAATGCTCTTAAGAATCATCAGGAAAAGAGTGATTACAAAAAGGCGGTTTATGGCGACAAGGCCGACATGCCGCATCTTGACACGCACGAAGCAATGCCGGTTTCTTCCGTGATAAAGGTTGATTATTTGATTCGCGGTTGTCCGATGAGCAGGGATGAATTTGTGAGAGTCGTAACGCAACTGGTTAAGGGAACAGAAAAGGTGTATGTGCCGTCTTATCCGGTCTGTGTTGAATGTAAACGGCGTGAAACTGTGTGTCGTTATGATGAAGGAGACCACTGTCTGGGGCCCATAGCAATGGCCGGGTGCGGAGCGCCCTGTCCGGCGGATGGAATTCCCTGTGAAGCATGTCGCGGCATGGTGAAAGACGCCAATCAGTCCGCCATGGAGAAGGTGCTCAAGGAGAACGGCAAATTGAGTGATAAGTGGGCAAAAGAAAAGACGCGCATGTTTACGGCAAACTTCAGGAGTGATTCAAAATGCCAGCTACAAAAAACGTAAATATCAAGGTACATCATGTTACTCGTGTTGAAGGACACGGGAACATTGTGGTTAATGTCAAGAACGGCACCATAGAAAAATGCGAGTGGCAGGTGCCGGAGGCGCCGAGATTTTTTGAAGCCATGGTTCGCGGCAGGCATTACAGCGAAGTGGCAAGGATAACCAGCAGAATTTGCGGAATCTGTTCGGTGGGGCATACGCTCGCGTCGGTCAAGGCAACAGAAGCCGCGCTCGGCATCAAAGTGTCGGAGCAGACAAAGATTCTCCGCAGAATTCTGAAGCATGCCGAAAATTTCGATTCGCATGTTCTGCATGTCTATTTTCTGGTGGCCCCCGATCTGGTGGGAGCGCCTTCGGTGTTCCCGCTGGCGGCAACACATCCTGATGTAGTGAAACGGGCTCTGCGAATGAAGCGGGTTGGTCATGAATGGGGCAGTGTTATCGGCGGGCGCACGACTCATCCTACCAAAGTGATTCCGGGCGGATTCTCTGCTCTGCCGGGCGAAGCCTATACGGTGAAGCAGGCTGAAAAGGAAATGATCGCGCTGAAGCAGAAGATACTGGATGTTGTTCCAGACGCTGTTGAGACGTTCAAGCTTCTGCAGACATTAGCCGCTAATATTCCATCGTTTACGCGTCCGACCGAGTATGTAGCGCTTGTGGATGACGAAGAGTACGGTTTGTATGATGGTGAAATCGGGTGTCTAATGCCTGACGGTAAGCGTGAAATAGTAAAGGTTGCTGATTACAAAACCGTAACGAATGAGTATGTTAGTCCGCTTTCTACCGCTAAGTACGCGAAGCACAAGATGGGCAGTTATATGGCCTGCGCGCTGGCAAGAATAAACATGAACTTTGACCGCCTGCATCCTGAAGCGAAGAAAATAGCCAAAGGTCTGGGATTTTCTACGCCCTGTTTCAATCCTTACATGAATTCGGTTGCTCAGTTTATAGAAGCGGTTCATTCGGCTTATATGGCAGTTGGATATATTGACAAACTGATGGCGGCAGGCATTAAAGACGAGAAGCCTGTTGCTCCGGAGAAGTTCAGCAAAGGCGCCGGCGCCTCGGAAGTTCCGCGCGGAATTCTCTTCCATGAATATGAATATGACAAGAATGGATTCTGTGTTGCCGGAAACTGCATAATACCGACGAATCAGAATCATGGCAATATACAGCTCGACATGGAAAAACTTGTGCCCGAGATGCTCGAAGCCGGCAAGTCAGAGAAGGAAATGGAGCTGATGCTGGAAATGCTCGTGCGCGCGTATGATCCGTGCATATCGTGCTCTACACACTATCTTGATGTCACGTTTAAGAAGTAAGCCTGATTCCGGTTTGTTTCCTGACAATTAACCACAGCGGCGTCTCTCGACGCCTCGCATCTGTGGCAAATTGATCAATCGCAAAATGCGGGTTAAAATGGTGAATAAAATGGGCGGGAACAGAAGATATCTTATAGGGCTCGGCAACTATTCAAAAAACGATGATGGAGTAGGACTCCGTGTTGTTGAGGCGGTCGTTTCAGGCGCGCTTGATAAAGGATTTGAAGCGATAGAAGCCGGCAATGACGGCATAAAGATTCTCACGTATTTTGAGCCTGAAACAGAGCGGATTGTTATTGTTGATTGTGCTCTGATGGACATACAGGCGGGTGAATATAAAGTATTCAGACCTGATGATGTTGTGTCTAACAAGATTACCGGCCGCATTTCAACGCATGAAGGTGATATTATGAAAATCATAGAGCTTGGCAAACAGCTTGGCTGTAATATTCCTGATATCCGTGTTCTGGCGATACAGCCGGAATCGCTGGAAATGGATTCGCGTTTATCACCTCTGCTTGAGAAGCGATTGCCGGAATATGTTTCTGTTGCCGTCAAAACGGTGCTTGAGTGACGGTTATTTCATGTTTCGCTTTGTCAGCGTGATTCTATGGGAGAGTTCTCTTAAGCTTGTGACGATGCGCGAGTTGACCACGCATATTCCTTTCGGGACCACAATATGGCCCGGCGCCAGATTCAGCAGGCCGGGGACGCCGTTCAGTATCAGCATATCCGCGACAGATTGAGCCGCATGTGACGGAACGGCGATGATGCCGATATCCACCGGCTTCTGGTGTATGAAAGCTTTCAATGTTGACATGGGTTTGATGGTCAACGCTCCGGCTTTCTTGCCGGCTTTTTTCGGGTCGGAATCGAATATGCCGCAAATGATAAATCCGCGCCGCGGGAACTCCTCGTGCAGGGCCAGGGCTTTGCCGAGATTGCCTGCTCCGATTACCACTGCGTGTCTGATCACATCGGCGCCGAGAGATGTGGTCAAGGCGTGCTGAAGATCGCCAAGTTTGTATCCATGTTTGGATACGCTTCCGGAAAGCGCGATATGAGAAAGGTCCTGACGTACGGTTGAGCTGGTGAGGCCGAGAGACTGTGCGATGGTTTTTGAGGAAATCCATTTTTCTCCGTTTGATTTGAGCATGTGGACCAGATCTATGTACTGCGTCAATCTTTGCAGAACTGGGGTTGGTAGTTGTTTTTCGCTTATATTCATTTGCGATTATTATCCCTGCATGTTGTTACTATTTGCGGAATTATAGCAAATGACGAAGGATTCCGCGAATCCTAAGTTTAAATTTTCTGCGGTTTTTGATTTGCCGGCGCATATTGCTTGAGTTTTGTTCCAACTGGCGTAGTATGCAGATTAAGTTGCGGGTTGAGGAAAGAGGAGGTGTGAAATGTTTGGCATAGGAACACAGGAACTGCTGGTCATCTTTATCATAGCTCTCATCGTGCTTGGCCCGAAAAAACTTCCCGGAATCGCGAGAGCCATAGGCAAGGCGGTTAGTCAGTTCCGGCGCGCCATGAATGGGATGGATGATGACGCTGACGAGAAAGAGCGCGAAAAGAAGGATGACACTGATGGAAACGGTAAAGCCCTCAATGGATGATAAGAGAATGTCTCTTATTGATCACCTTGACGAATTGAGGCAAAGATTGATTTTGTCTCTTTCTGCGGCATTTGCCGGAATGGTCATCGCGTATTATTTATACAATCCGTGGATATTGGATTTTCTGCGCGGGCCGCTGGATGCTTTGAACGGGCGCATGGAAAATCCTTTTGTTTTTCACAGTCCGGTGCTTGCCTTGATCAAGGCGTCTTATGGTCAAGCCGCTGATATTGATCTTACTCTTCACTTTATGGGCCCGGCAGAAGCGTTCATGGTAAAACTAAAAGCATCTTTTTTTGCCGGAATGGTTTTTGCCCTTCCGGTGATTTTCTATCAAATATGGAAATTTGTAGCTTGCGCGCTGAAGAAGGAGGAGAAGGAATCTTTGAGGTTCTTTTTTCCTCTGTCGCTGGGTCTTTTCATATTCGGCATGCTGATGGCTTATTTTGTTGTTCTGCCGATGGTACTCTATTTTCTTGTGATAGTGGTTGGAGAGGGGCTGGAGCCGACGCTTATTTTGAGCAAGTACATTTCACTGGTGGTGATGTGTTGTCTGGTTTTTGGTTTGGCATTTGAAATGCCGGTTGTGATTGTACTGCTGACCCGGCTGGGGATTGTTACGCCGTCTTTCCTCGCGCATAACCGCAAATACGCCATTCTGCTGATATTTATAATAGCGGCGATACTCACGCCGCCTGATGTCATATCGCAATTGATGCTTGGCTTGCCGATGACGGCGTTGTATGAAGTGGGTATCTGGTTTTCCCGGATTGCCATGGCGCGGAGAGAAAAAAACAATCGTGATTTTTGATCAGGTGTGTTTTGTTGTCCCAAAACCGTTTACAATGGTTTTTTGCTATCAATGGTTTCAGTTGGCGGTTCAGCGCGATTGAGAGGGAAGATAATTGTAAATTCAGTGCCTTTTCCCGGCTCGCTGGTGGCATTTATTGAGCCGCCGTTTTTACATACAAGATTATGCACTATTGATAATCCCAGCCCCAATCCCTTGTTATTCTTTTTTGTTGTAAAGAATGGATCGAAAATATTGGCAAGTACTTCTTTGCTCATACCGGGACCGTTATCCTTGATTTTAATGATAATGGATGTCTTGTTCACATCGAGAGATACTTCAATAATGCCTTTGTCATCCACGGCGGCAGCGGCGTTATTCAGCAGATTAAGCAAAATGTGCCGGATCTGAACGCTGTCTATGATCAATGGTGGGGCTTTAGGTGGTATATGTCTCAAAATCTTAATTTCTGATGGGTGTTCTTTTTCGAACAAGTTCAAAGTTGCTTCAATGGTTTGATTGATCTTAATGTGTAATTCCTTCTTAGGCTCTCTGGAGAAAGACAAGAGTTCGTCAATGATTCTCTTACAGCGATTTGCCGCGTTGGACATTACTTGCAGTTGGGCGTGAAAAGGGCTGTTTTTTTCTAATTCTTCACTCATAGCCTGTATGGAAAGAAGAATAGCGTTCATGGGGCTGTTGATGCCGTGCGCTGTAGCAGAAGCGAGTATGCCCACCGCAGCCTGCCGTTCGGCCAGCAGGGCGCTTCTGCGGCTTTTCTGCAACTCATCGAGGGTGGCCAGAAGTTGCTTGTTTGATTCTTCTAGCGATTCTGTTCTTTTCTGCACCATATTCTGAAGTTGAAAATTATTTTCTTCAAGATAGCGCATGTTTTCTTCAAGTGACATGGCTTGTTCGTCATTCTGTTTGTGGACTTCGTAAAGTCTTGCTTTATAATCCAGATCGCGTCCCATGAAATAGCCGAGTAACGGGGCTAATATCATTGCAACCCAGGCGGCAGGAGACCATCCTGTTGAAAAACCCGTTATAATCCCGGCAAGCAGTCCTATGAGAAAGAGAAATTTGCCTCCTTCTCTTTTGGGTTCGCTTATCCAGTTGATTTCATAGATGCAGGAATCAGCGCCTTTACATGCGCACTGTGTTTCCTTGATTTCCGCCAGAGGAAGTCCTTTGAGCCGAGGAAAAGCGGCAAGGACACCTTGAATGCACAGGCAGTTATTTTTATTTTGAGGATAAGTAAAATTGCGAACAGAAATAGTACAGGTGTTCTTGCCCGTGCTGAGCATTTTCCATTCATTTACTTTAGACCAGCGCGGTGATAGATAAACGGCAATTGCGTAGGTTCCCTTTACAGAAGATGCTCTTGTTATAAGTGTTTCTATGGGCCCCATACATTTGCGTGATGATGCGTATGTGCCAGCCTTAAAAGGGGCGTCAGAGTCGTTAGTGAATTTTACAAAGTTATCCAGAAATTTGTAATAATACTCCAGTGAAATCCAATTGTTACGATTAGAAAGATAATCAATGTTCATCTTGTTTTCGTAAACAAATTCTTCCATTGCTTCTTTGCCAAGTGTGTTTTCCAGGTGAATCATGACCATTTGAGCACCAGAACAAGTCAGTTCTGTTTTGGTATCGTTCGGGTTAACTTGGGATATTGGATATACTTTACGGTTAGACATGTTTTTGGCTCTCTTGTCCTTGCGATTTCATGGATTTCGCTAGTTGTTTTATTTCCTTTTCCGGGTTTAATGCTTCCCAACTGCCTTTATTCATATTATAGGCGAGCAATGTGGAAATCAGATTTCTTGTGTTGAAAAGTGTTTTTAAAGATTGCCATACTATCTTTGCTTTGCTGAGTCTATGTTGGGCTATATAATCGAAACCGTGAACCAGTTCCACAATGCTCATATTTTTGGGCCGTATCATTATATTATCTGTATCGCAGTAATCCCAGTCATCAGGAAAATTATCATATATCATTCGGCCTTCATGGCGAATTCTATCGTAAAGTTTTGTTCCGGGCAGTGGGGTAAGGTATGATAGTTGAAAAACATCCAGATTGGTTTCATTCATGAAGTCAAGAGTTTGCTTGGCGACGGATATATTATCATAGTCATGACCTAGTACAAATGATCCTATAACAGCTATGCCGTGTTTATGAATACGCCGGATGCGATCCTTGTAACCATCAATGCCTATTTTGAAGTTCAAGCCTTTTTGCATTTGTTTCAAATTCTCCGCCACGATGCTTTCCATGCCTATGTATATCAATCTGCATCCGCTTTTATACGCATGAGCCAGAATTTCGTCATCGTCGGCTATATTAAAGGATGCCTGAGTGCCCCAGAATTTCTTTATTTTTCTGGTGATAATTCCGTCAAAGAGATTTATAGCTCTTTCCTTTGCTTCTGTTCCGAATCCGAGAATGTTATCATCAACGATATAAATAACATCCTTTTTTAGTGTTTGCATTTCATCCAGGACTTCGTTGATAGGTCTTTGCCGGTATTCTCTTCCGTTAAATGCCGTTACACTGCAGAATTCACATCCAAAAGGACATCCTCTGCTGGTTGTTATTACATCCATGTCGTACGTGTCTGAAAAAAGATCACGTCTAGGTATAGGTAGATTGTGCAGGGGTCGGCGTTCTCCTGAATATCTTGTTTGTAGTTTCCCGGCTTCAAAATCTGCTATAAGTTTATTCCATACGGGTTCCGCTTCTCCGGTAACGACAGTGTCGACATATTGCGATGCTTCGTCAGGGCACATAGAAGCGTGAATTCCTCCCATTACAACCGGGATGCCCTGTTTTCTAAATATAGATGCAAGATGATAAGCTCTTGTTGCATTAGCAGTATAAGATGTTATGCCTACAAGGTCGGCTTGTTCATCGGGATCCAGTAAATTGACATATTCGTCAACAATTTTTATGTCCCAATTGTCGGGAGTAAGAGCGGCAATGTATCCTAAAGCCAGAGGCGGCATATGCCATGCTGCTCCCTGCGCGAACCCGGCCGCGCCGGATCTTGTAGATGGATGTATAAGCAATAATTTTTTCATTTATTTTAACACCCTGATAATGCAGGGCATGTCTCCATGTTGGGATTAACGATGTGCGGTTTTGGGCTCCAAATATTTCTTTGTTCAGGTATTTTGCTGGGTGTCATTAATGCAAAAACTTTTGGCACTATCATGTTTAAAATGGGATTGGTGTGTTTCATGTACATAAACAACCGCACGACTTCACCGCCAATGTCCATTTTTGGCAGAAGAGTTGTAATCCCTAGATCAACATCCTCGAATTTCATGTTTATGGCGAGTTCTATTATCCTGTACATGAGATTAAAATATACGCAATAATCTTTATTGTATTTGTAATCCAGCCCGCAAAACAGCCAATTTAAAGTTTCTGTGTCATGAATCAGCAGTGCAAATCCCGCAGGGTTACCGTTTATACGCGCCAAGAGGATGGATGAATTGTCTTTTAGATGTTTGTCCATATTCTCAAAAAAAACGGGCGGCAGTATTTCTCGTCTGTATTCGGTCGCATTATTGTAAGCATTTTGCCACAATAACGACAGTTCCCGGGCATGAGTGGAAAATTGTTGAATAAATTCTATAGTGCCACCGTTTTTTTCAAATTCTTGTAATCTTTTCTGCATTTTATACCGATAATGGCTTCTCATGCTCTGGATGTATTCCTCAAAGTTTTTCCATTGTATTTTCATTCTGGCGCATGGCAGGTTGTAAATTTGGCGGTAGCCCATGTCGCGCAGGTTGTTGTAAAAGTCCAGCTCTTCTGTATAGAAGTCGCGGAACAGCAGAACTTTTACGCCGAGTTTTTTTGCGATTTGCTCGGTTTCCTGCACGATCAGTTTTAGCGCGGCAACTTTGTCCACACCTTTCCTAAATGAGATCGTATTGCCAAGCGCTACGGGTGTGCCGCATTCCACCGATTTTAGAATGAGAAAATTCTTCCATATTACCCGTACGCCGCAGATGGCTTTTTTCAGGAGGCCTTGGGCAAAGGAATCGAGTTCGGTGCTGATGAAATACAAACATGTATGCGCCATTATTTTGTCACCATCGTAAACAACCGGGTAAAAAAAGCGGCAATCATTGATCCGGGACGATTCGATGGCCTTCAGATATTCATGTCTGCAGATAAGACGGTTTTTTTCCGCCAATTCATTCCATGCGGATTCGTTTATATCTCTGATGCTGTTAAAACTTTTGATATTCATTTTGCTTGTAATATTTGTTCCGGATCAAAAAAATTTGTTAAATGATTCCATGTTGTTTACCTATATGAGACAAAGCTTCCAGAACCTGATTAAGTTGTTCGCGGGAATGGGACGCGGAGATGCTCAGACGGAGTTTGCCCTCGTCACGCGGCACGGCGGGGTAAGCCACAGTGCTGGCGAAAATGCCAGCCTCATAAACACTCTTGCTCATGTTTCGTACGGTTACGTCTTTCCCTATTAGAATTGTAATTATCGCCGATTCCGGCGGATCGGGGAAAACTTCAAAGCCAAGTTGTTTGAGGCAGGAATGAAGGTAATTGATGTTATCCCACAAGCGCTCGCGTAATTCCGGTTCTTTTTGAATTATCCTGATCGCAGTAAGCGCGGTGGCTACAGCCGATGGGGTGGGGCTCGCGCTGAACATGTAGGATCTTCCATAATGGCGCACGTAATCAATCACGTCTTTTGAAGCCGCAATAAATCCGCCAGTTGCCGCGATGGCCTTGCTGAATGTTCCCAGAATTATATCTACGTCATTGTGCAGTCCGAAATGGCCGACAGTTCCTTGACCATTGGGTCCCAAAACACCGGTACCATGCGCTTCATCCACCATTGTTTTTGCACCATATCTTTTGGCCAGTTCAATTATTCCGGGCAGATTTGCTGTGTCGCCATCCATGCTGAAGACACCATCAACAACAATGAGCTTGCCGTGGTGTTTTTTGCCTGCCATTTTCAGCAGGCGCTCCAGATGGTCCATATCGTTATGCTTAAACGCGCAGAAAGTACAGCGTGTCATACGGCATCCATCAACAATGCTTGCGTGATCAAGTCTGTCTATCAGTATGATGTCACCGGGTCGCATAAGAGCCGATATTGTTCCGACATTGGCCTGATATCCGCTTGTAAAAACCATTGCTGATTCATGCTGTTCAAAAATTGCCAGCTCATGTTCCAATTCCTCGATAAGATCGTATGTTCCGCTTAAAAAGCGTGAGCCGCATGTTCCCGTGCCGTATTTTTTTATAGCCTCAATTGCCGCATAGATGAGTTCCGGTCTGGTGTTTAGTCCAAGATAGTTATTGGAAGACAACACAACCATCCGGTGGTCTTCTTTGGTCACGGCATCACGAATCGTTGTTGTGCTTGAACAGGCGGAAGTGACTGTTCTGTGATAGGAATATGTTCCCTTGTTTTTCCAGTCCGCAAGAAACAGTCCAAATGCTTTGGCCTTGTCGAAAGGATCCGGATTGCCGGATCCCAGAAAATCGGCAAGAGTGTAATTGTCAGAATCGGTTGTAGCTTCTTTCATATTTTTCCGGACAGTTTTCTTAGAATTTGTGATTGACCGCTATTGATAGACATGGCGCGAAAGTTCTGTATGTGCCGTCAATACTTGAAGAAGACGCAAATTCATTAAAATCCACGTTGTTGTCTATGGTTCTCTTCTCGTAATAGACAAGCTGTAAAGCGGTATCTATTGTTGTTGCTTTGCTTATATTATGTCCGGTTCCCATTGTCAGGAAATGCACATCTGTGTCTGGCAGGCTTGGCCGCCACGCGTTTTCGGGGGTGGCATTTTCGTTGTAAATGTAACCGGCACGGAGGTCGAGATTGTCGGACCAATGATATTCCGTGCCGAATTTGTAGGCGACGGTGTTTTCGAGATCCTGCGCTTTGGCTACCCGGCCGGCGCCGTCTATATCTATTATTATGTCGTCAACCGCTTGCCAGTCGGTCCAGTCAAGATTGACTTCCAGTTTCAGTTTGTCTGTTGGTCTGTACGCATATCCAGCGACGATGGAAGCGGGAAAATCGAGAGTGGCCGTCATGTCGTTTGCCGTGCCGGCTAAGGTCAAGTCGCCCTCGTACTCGACTGTGAACGGGTGGTGGTATGTTAATGCCGTGCTGTGGCGGGGGTTTATTTTCCAGATCAGGCCGACATTGCCCGACAGCGCAGTGCCGTCGCCTTGCAGTTTGCTTTCAAGATCCATTCCGTTGGGAGCGCCTCCGCTTAGAACTCCCGCGTCAATCATGTTTTCGAGCCGGGCTTCGGAATAGATGAAATCCAATCCAGCTCCAGCCATCAGAGAATCGGTCAATTTCATTCCGAGAGCCGGGCTTATATCCGCAACAATAAGGTCCGAATATGTGGCCACGTAGCGGGCGAAGCTGTCTTTTGACCATTCGGTTGATATACCGTTCGGAAAAAATATTCCGATACCCACTGACATATCTTCTTTGCCCATATCTGTTGTCCAGTACGCGGAAGGAACCATTTGCCATTGATCTTCTATATCGGTTTTTTCGCCGGAAGGTGATCTGTGTGACGTGTAGGCGTTCAGCGCGGTGGCTTGTATGTTAACTTGATTTCCCTGTAATTGTGCCAGGCCTGCCGGGTTGATGGCTATTGCCGATGGGTCATCAGCCTGAACAGCAAACGCTTCGCCCATGCTGGTTGCTTTGACACTTTTTAAGCACAATATCTTGTAACCGTTGGCATAACTGTCAGCGGGCAGGCTCGCACAAATGGCGCATGCTAATAGCATAAATAATATTCTTTTCATTACGATTCTGACTCCTTTCATTTTTGTTTTGTTGGCACATTCTTTCCTGCACAAATGCCGTGCATTATAATAGATTGTCTGAATAAGTTTTATTTTGAGAGTTCATTTTGAATTATCATGATGAGTTGTTCCTTTGTGGATGGTTTCGGGACGAACATTACAGGTTCTAATTTCATGATTTCCTTTAGTTTTTCATTTTCCGGATAAGCGCTCATGATCACGCATTTCTGATTGGGGCACAAAGCATGAATTTCTCGATAAATATCAAGGCCGTCGCGATCTTCGTTCAGGATCATGTCCAGCAATATCAGCTTGTAAGGCGTGGATTTGGGGTTGGCCGGGGATAATTCCGCCAATGATTTTCTGTAGATTTCCAAAGCGTCTTTGCCGCTATTTGTAGATGTAACGCTGTAGCCAAGCGAGTGAATATATCTTTCCAGTAAATTTGAGTATGCTTTGGCGTCGTCAACGATCATCATGCTTCCTGTGGCCAAGGCCGGCGTGATCAGGGCTTTGTCGGTATATTTCTTCTTTGCTTGTTCGGTTAAA
>JBFZFB010000054.1:0-3268 GCA_041306605.1 Lentisphaerota bacterium
GCGGATTGCGGGTTACAAGGCACCGCTAGCTCCCCACCTAGCACGACCAATTAGATGCTAATGGCTATTTGAAGTTCTGTCAAGAATTTGAAGCTGGTGGTATTAATCACTATGCCGGGGAACAATTATTGAAAGGTTCACTCGATCTTTTGGGCAATCAGGTCGCCCATTTCCTTTGTTGCCACTTTTTTCATTCCTTCACTCATGATGTCATAAGTGCGGTAACCTTCCTTTAAAGTCAGGCTCACAGCATGTTCGACAGCATCAGCTTCTTTTGGGAGAGCAAAGGAATATCTCAGCATCATGGCGCAACTAAGAATGGTGGCAATGGGATTGGCCATGTTCAATCCGGCCCGTCGGGGAGCGCTGCCATGAATTGGCTCATAAAGGCCGAAGGCGCGAGATGACTTGCCTTCAGGCACACTCGCCAGGCTGGCCGATGGAAGCATTCCCATAGAACCCGCCAGCATGGAAGATTCATCGGTTAGGATATCGCCAAAAGTGTTTTCGGTAACCAGCACGTCAAGCGCAGATGGCTGCTGAATTATTCTCATCGAGCAGGCGTCTACAAGCTGGTGTTCCAGTTCTACATCGGGGTAATCTGCGGCAACCTCGGTGGCAACCTGTCTCCACAGCCGTGAAGTTTCCAGCACGTTGGCCTTATCCACTGAGATCAGTTTCTTTTTCCGGGTACGGGCAATTTCAAATCCAACCCGAACTATGCGCTCAATCTCTTTTTCGGAATAGGCCATAGTGTCAACCGCTTTCCTGCCCTGCGAAGTCACCCACCGCTTTTTGGGCTTGCCGAAGTAAAGTCCGCCGGTCAGTTCCCGTACAAATATAAAGTCGACACCTTTAATTACCTCAGGTTTGAGGTTAGCATGGTCAACGAGTTCGGGGAAAATCCTGACCGGCCTCAGATTAGCAAAAAGTTTTAAACCTTTTCTGAGAGCCAGCAGGCCGTCCTCCGGTCTGGCTTTTGCCAACGGATTATCCCATTTGGGGCCGCCAACTGCGCCGAGATAGACTGCATCGGACTTTTTGCACATTTGCAGAACTTCAGGTGCAAGCGCAACCCCATGATGATCAATCGAAACGCCTCCAATATCGCCATAATTCAAATTAAATTCATGCCCGTATTTTTCGCCGATCCTTTTAAGGGTTTTCACTCCTTCGGCAATAACTTCAGGCCCGACCCCGTCACCGGGCAAAACAGCAACTTTGAATTTCATCTGTTTTCTCCAAAGCCAAGCTTCTCGCGAGTATAGCCAATCAGCCCGCCAGCAGAAATCAGTTCCATCATGAAATCGGGATACGGCTCGGCAGTAAAGCTGATTCCTTTGGTAGAATTGGTAACCTTACCTTCGATAAGATCCACTACCAGAACATCTCCAGCGTCGCTTTTTTGAGCAGCTTCGGCACATTCCAGGATTGGCAAGCCGACATTCATGGAATTGCGATAGAAAATCCTGGCGAAGCTCTCGGCAATCACACAGCTTATACCGGAAGCTTTGATGGCCAGCGGTGCATGCTCTCGCGATGATCCGCTGCCAAAATTGGTGGAAGCTACAATGACATCCCCCTTCTTCACTTTTTTGACAAACCCGGCATCGATATCTTCCATACAGTGTTTAGCCAGTTCATCCGGGTCGGAAACGTTAAGATACCTTGCCGGAATAATGGCATCTGTATCGACATTGGCACCATATTTGTGAACTTTGCCTTTCAATTGCAATTTTGCCTCCTTGCCCGAACGCACCCATTATAGCACAGCAATTCAGAAAGTGACCTTTTACAGCTAAAACAAGCTTCGGGTAGAGGGATCACTAGATTACGCTCAATGCAGGCAGGCAATTTATCTGATCTAGAGGTTGACCACATGAGGCACTTTAACTCCAGCCATTTTGGCATCACTTTCCGTGCCACTTTGAGCTATGGCCTGATTCGAGCAACTGAAGGAAATCCCCGGAAACGCGAAGCATTACCGGCATTCCCAATTCCCTAATTGCTTTGGCAAGCATGACCTCTAACCCCGAAGTTGCCAATGTTCAGAGATTCCCTGATTACAACCGTTTTTCTATTTTTATAGCCGACTCTGCTGCTACAAACGAGGCCCTTTTTGGCCCAAACCGGTTGCCGTTAAATTCAAACGTCATGGGATCAAACTGTAGGATCGTTAACCGCTTTCCATACTTCCTTATAAATAGTCACTACCGCTTTGATCGTAGCATCGCGAGCAGGGCCCTCGATAGGGAAAGTTTTTCCTTGCACCAGAGCCACCGTAATACTTTTGGCGGCATCGATCTTGGCGATGTCTATGTTAACACTGGATGTTGCAGCCATAACTTAATCCTCCTGTAATTCAAAAGCTCATAATGACGAAAATTGTAACTAAGATTTATATTTTCAAGCGAAATACTATCTGCAGCCCCATAAAAATCAAGTTCTTTAGACCAGTATTTTCATCTCGTTATTTGCTGAAAAGCACTTGCGCTAAGTTATTATATTTGACTCTCGGCATGATGGAAATTCTAGCATTACAATCAGATGATGTCAACACTCTCGCCAAACCTTGACTTTTCTACAATTAAATGTTAAAATATGTTAACTTATCGAGTCGCTTTTGGCTGGTTCATATTTGAAGATGAGTGAATGTGGGGAGGTTAGAGATGACCACAGGTGAAGGGTCGGCAGTACCACCCGAAAGATCGCACAGGCTGAAGTGTCCTAAGTGTGGGCAGATTTTGATGAAAAGCAGTTCTGGCGTATGCTTATGGTGTGGTGCGGAATTGCCGGAAGAACTCCGATTAACCAGCGAGGAAAAAACCGGAATTCATGAGCAGCCAAAAAGCTCGCGGAGGGCAAGATGTACAAAATGCAGACAGGTTTTGACCAAAAGCCTGTTTGACCGATGCGTATGGTGTGGTGCGGAATTACCGGAAGAACTCAGATTAACCAGCGAAGAAAAAGCCAGATTTCGCGAGCAGCAAAAAGCGGACCTAAACGATATGGAAACAGACAGGCGCAAAAAGGAGCTTGAGGCCGATATCTATAGCCATGATTGGTCTTTAAAAGGGGCCATAAAATAGAATTGTGTGATGAATTCAGGAACTCTGCAAAATGGTGGACTCAGCGGATGTGGATTATCTCCAAAGCCTCAAAAGTTCCCCTCAAAATCGAGCGATGAAGGTGGTTTACCAGAAGTCTTTCCCATGTTAAATGGCATTCAGCCTTTGCCCTCATAGTTGATCTTGAGTCTATTTAAGAG
>JBFZFB010000055.1:0-13742 GCA_041306605.1 Lentisphaerota bacterium
TCGCGGCGCCACTCGCAAGAAACCTGAGGGCAAGCCGGATCGCATAGTTTTTGTTCCTCCAGAGCAATGCCCAAAGTGCCGTTCGCACAACATCAGCCCCTGCCTTGACACGGAAGAACATACACAGGAAGACCTCGTCATTGTGCGTCCTGTCGTGACACAATTTATCAAGCAACACGGTTATTGCCTGGATTGCGGGGAGCTTTTCTTCCCGGTGGGGAAAGGCGAACGGCCCAAGGGCTATATTGGACCCGTTGCGGTTGCAGTGGCCGGTTATCTTCGCTATGCGGTCAAGATACCGTTTGACGGTGTGCGCAAGATCCTCAGCGGATTATGGGGCCTTGACCTCTCTTCCTCCGCCTTGGTTGGCTTCGATAAAAAGCTGGCTGAGGCAGGCAAACCTTGTTATGCGAAAATCGCAGATATGGTCCGATACAGCACGGGAATCAACGTCGACGAGACCAGTTGGCCCAGAGGCGCCAACACAGAATGGCTTTGGACGTTTACCAATCCGGATTGCGCCTTTTTCAAGATCGCTCCAAGCCGGGCTGGGACTGTACCGGCCGGTGTGCTCGGAGAACATTACGGCGGCGTGTTGGGATCCGACTGCTTCAGCGCCTATAATACACTGGCCGCATTGGCCAAACAGAAGTGTCTCACCCATTATGAACGGGCGGCCAAAAACCTTGAAAAGTTCTATCCACAGGATCAGCCGGCCAATCTTTTTGCCTTATGCTTGAAAGACATATTCAAAAGAGCCCGCCAAGCAAAGCGGGACTGGTTGGCAGACATTATAGGCAATGAGCAGGCCCATCAAATAGCGAAGGACTTCGAGGAAGAACTCGATCAACTGCTGGAACAGCCTCTCAAAAACCATGATGCGGAAAATCTCCGCAAAAGACTCATTACCCACAGGGAAGAGAATTTCACCTTTTTGAGATTCAACGATGTCGATCCGGACAACAACCGCGCCGAAAGAGCTTTGCGTCCCTCCGTCGTCATGCGAAAAATCACCTACGGAAACAACTCAGACACCGGCGCTCGCAACCACGAGATATTGATGAGCCTGGTTGAGACCTCAAAATTCCATAAGGTAAACCCTCTTGACCTGATGCTGGAACTTACCGCCTGTCTGTGCATACCCGCCGACGTGGACTTCAGCAAACTCAATCTCACGCTCTTCGGCCCAATCCCGACCTCAGGAGCCTCGGAATCGAGCACCGGACCTCCTGCGCCTCTTCAAGTCTCAAAATAGCTGGGAAAGCAAAATATCGGGTGGTTTCTACGCTGATCCTCCGACGTTGTGATGAAAACGTTCGGAAATGACTCAGCTTCTTCGGATAGCTTAAAGGTTACAGAAATTCATCTGATCAACAAACTCTTTCTGCCATGAACAGGAAAAGCCTCTACAACGCCCTGATTACCCTACGATACGCTTTCAGCGTCATGCCTATTTCAGATCTTCTATTGCGAGCCATCCATAGACGCTCAAACCGCGTCATAAGTTTCTTCATTTCAGCCTTCAGCATCTTGCGCCCGGCGGTTGTATCCCTGCCGCCGGCACCCAGAACCGCAAGCTTTCTCGCCGCATGCCTGATGGTATCAATCGAAAAAATCCAGTAATCAAGAACCTTGCTGGGATCCGCTCCTCGCTTCTTTGCTCTGCTGACAAATATCTTCCTGATCTTCTCCAGTCTACGAATCACATCACGACCCAGCTTCGCATCCAGCGAAACTTTCTTTTTCATGATCCGGCCGCCTGAACTCATAACCGCTTCCTCGCATCCGATCCGTAACGGATCATCACCCGGCCGCGCGAAATAGATATGCTGCCATATGCTCTGATAAAATTTACCGAAATGCAGATGCGTTATATCACCAAGTTCATCAAGCGCCCTGCAGAATTCAGGATCGCTTATCCCCATGAAAAGCCTGCAGAAACGCTGAGTAAAACTCTTTCTGTCCGCCTTCACATTCCATGCTTGTTCCGCGCCGAACAGATACCCGTACCACGCGCATTCCATAAAATTGTAATGCCCGCCATCACCCCAGTCGGTATTCAACATGCCTTTGGCGCCGTATTTCACACCGGCC
The DNA here is from genome assembly GCA_041306605.1 of Lentisphaerota bacterium. Lineage (GTDB taxonomy): Bacteria > Verrucomicrobiota > Kiritimatiellia > UBA8416 > JAQBFJ01 > JBFZFB01. The sequence goes on from JBFZFB010000055.1 coordinate 2,095, forward strand.
GCCGCCCAACCGGCAATATTCTCGCACGATTGATGCACACGCGGAAAAAGCGATGTGTATCCGCACACTGTTGGACATACATACGAATCCAGTCCCAGCTTCGTAAAATCTTTTATCCGTTCAAAATTCATATCCGCGTCGTATCCCCAGTCAAGAACAGTAACATCACGCGGAATCTCCGGAATAAGTTCGGGATGACTGCGTATAATATCACCCCAGAACTGTATCTTCTTGCCGTACTTTGCCGCCATGTCTCTCAGACGTATTATGTGCCCCAGATATAAGCGCCCCTTGCCAATACGCTGCGCCAGCTTGTAGCTCTGCCCCATACCGAGATCCATGGTCTCGTCACAGCACACATTAAAACGCTTGGAACTGAAACACGGCAGAAACTCGTCAAACAGCTCTTCAAGAAATTTGTAAACAGCAGGATTCGCCGGCGCGAGAGACCAGCCCTTGTAGCGTCTTGCCCACGCAGGAATTTTGTCCGCGTCGGAGCTGAGATAACGGCCTATTCCCCAATCTTCAGCAAGATGCCGGTAACGGGGATGACGCAACACCGTGGACAGGTGCCCGAAACTGGAAAGCGACGGCACCAGCTCCACCCCGCGCTCACAACAGTACCGATCAAGCTCCATAATATCTTCAGCCGTCAACGGACTCGCCCCCTTGCCTATCCCGGGATGACGCCGGAACTTGAATGTGTGTTCAATATAAAGCTGTAACTGATTAATTTTGTATTCCGCAAGCAGATCCACCATTTGCATCAAACGTTCCAGCTTGGGAACCCGGCCCCTTGCCAAATCATAATAAACCCCGCGGTCTGCCATATCCGGCCAGTCTTCTATCTTAATAAACGGCAGTCTCTCTTTCCCTGACTGCTTTGCTATCATTTCAAGAGTTCTTAATCCGTTATACGCGGATTCAACATCACGCGCCTTTAACAGAACGCCACCTTTGCCTATGGAGAGCGAATATCCGCCGGGCCTTAACTTGTCAGACAAACTGATGCTGACTGCATCAGACTGCTTCGGCACGCCGATGTTTATGGAATATTGTCCCAGCATCCGGCCAGCCTGTTTCGCAACAGGAAAAAGACCGTTACCCGATATTCCAATGGTTCCTTTAACCGGCAATGCAAAATAACCTTTTCCTGTTTTCATCTTTTTCGGCTGAGGAATAAAAACTATAGACATACCATCTCCCTTTATATTTTAAAAACCCGCACCGTAAGACAATTTACGCCAAACTTGAACAGCGTATCCATAGGAACAACGAAAAGTCAACAAAGTACCGTTGAACTAAAAAGCATACTGAATGATCACGCCGCCGGCGTGATCATTCAGTACATAGGTCTTTTTCTAATTGTTATTTACTTCGCGGCTTCAACAACTGCCTTGCCCGCGCTAATCCATCCTGCAATACCATCCGGATATTCAAGAATATTGACATATCCAAGACTCTTTAAATGTTCCGCAAGCATACGACTGGCAGGACAATGTAAATTACTGCAATATGTCACTATCAATTGATCCTTTGATGCTACAACAGATTTAACTTCCTCTTCAGAAGCCTGGGGCCCCAAACTCTTGGCGCCTGTAATACGTTTTCCATCATCGAATTTCCCCGTTCGCGCGTCCAGAATAACCAGGGACACACCAGAACGAATCAATGTTTCCAATGTAGCTGTATTGATTTCGGCCAAAGCCTGAACTTCTTTTACCGGCTCCTGCGTTTTCACGCTTTCGCCGCCAACCGAAGCGCACTTACTGCACGCCGGCTCTCCAAAACCAACCGCCGCAAACAACCCGGCTACCGCCATCACTACAACCACTATCATTAATCTACTCGATCTTGTCTTCATCACCACTCCTCCTGTTTGTTACCTCGTTATCAATATCAATTTTATTTCTCACAATATAAATACGCACGAAGCGTGCCATGTATGCGATAAATGGAAATTAAGATCGTTTTTTGACTGCCTGCCTGCGATTAGCACGCTATAAAAACAAACAAATCCCTAAAGAAATCTGTTCCATTATGTCCCATCCTGTATCGTTAAATAACAAAAAAAGAGACATTATCAGCCGAGAGCAACATCAAGAATCATCATGACCACAAAACCGGCCATGACACCCAATGTAGCAACATCAGAATTGTCTTCCCGCTGGGACTGCGGAATCAATTCTTCAACAACAACATAGATCATCGCGCCGGCCGCAAACGCCAGAGCATAAGGCAATATGGGCCGCGCAATCATAACAGTGGCCGCCCCGACAACACCGGCAATAGGTTCAACTATACCTGAAATCTGTCCCCACCAGAAACTCCTGCCCCTCGAAAAACCTTCACCCCTGAGCGGCATGGCAACAGCAAAACCTTCCGGAAAATTCTGAATGCCTATGCCAAGCGCCAGAGCTATGGCCGCTCCGAGACTCGTTGAATCAACTCCGGCCGCCGTCGCGCCGAACGCCACGCCGACAGCAAGACCCTCTGGAATATTATGAAGTGTAATAGCCAGAACCAGAAGAATACTTCTCTGCCATGATGTCTTCACACCTTCCGCTTTATCCACCGACAGCCCCGCGTGAAGATGCGGCAGTATCTTATCCACAATCCAAAGAAAAAAACCGCCCGCCATGAATCCAACTGCTGACGGCATCCACCTGCCGCCCGACATCTCTATAGCCGGAGCAAGAAGCGACCAGTAGCTTGCCGCTATCATCACACCTGCGGCAAACCCCATCATGGCATCCAGCACTTTCCTGTTCATTTTCACCATCAGAAAAACTCCGGCCGCACCCAGAGCCGTAACTCCCCACGTGAACAGCGTGGCCAGCAACGCCTGAACAACAGGATTCAATCCTTCCATAAAATTAATCATATTCACTCACATTTTGCGATTGATCAACAAGGCCCGGCAAATAAACCTATTTCAGAAATAGCCGGACATACCGGCGCTTTCATAACCCGGAATCTTAATCGCGTCGTAGTAGTCTTCTTACCGCTGATCAGCCTTCTGCTTCCTATGCTCTCGCCTTTCGAGTGACAGCGCCAGCTTCCACCATGCCAGACATCTATCGCAAACTCCTCAACACGCTGGCCAAGCGGAAGATATTCACGCAAACTAATCACGTTAAAGGTCACTGGCCGCTTAAAATCAAGAGTCACAGAGCTGTTCTTCAATAAATCATCCGTTGACCAGTATGTGTCGCGACAGCCATCCAGCACGTTTGACGGCGCATAGCCCGGATGATTCTCCCGCGTATTAGAAGCAGTTACCACCGCTTGGCGGGCTAAATCTGTCTTGAAAAGCTTGTTTAAAATCCCGCGGAACCCACGCAATGAAGCAACGTCATTCTCATGAACCAATCCCCTGCGGTCAGGAGGAAGATTAAGCAGAAAAGAGGCGCCACGCCCTACCGACTTGAAATAAAGATCCAGCAGATTTTCCGGAGAACGAACTTTCTCATCTTCACTGCGATGATAAAACCAGCCCGGCCGGATGGACACATCGCATTCGGCAGGCATCCAAAATTTTCCATCACGATGCCCGGTCTCGCCTTCCTGATACACCGTCGCTCCCGGCGCAGGTTTTTTACCATTGAGTCCGCACGGTGAATACGTGGCCCAGCAGGGGTCGCCGGCATAACCGGATTCATTCCCAACCCAGCGCACATCTGCGCCGACATCGCCAAATATGCAGGCATTAGGCTGTAATCGCCTCACGATCCCCCATGTTGTATTCCACCCGTAATAGGTACTGCTGTCGATTGAGCGCTTTTCCCGCGCGCCGCCATAAAAACCGTCCCCACCGTTGGCGCCGTCAAACCAAACCTCGAAAATCGGCCCGTAGTTTGTCATCAGATCCGCAAGCTGTTTGCGGTAATAAGAAATATAAGCCGGCCGGGCATATTCTTTATGATTACGATCCCATGGAGAAAGATAAACGCCGAATTTGATGCCGTGCCGCGCGCACGCCTTTGAAACATCACCAACAACATCACCCTTCCCCTTCCGCCATGAAATATTGCGGACGCAATGCTGGGTCTCACGGGTCGGCCATAAACAGAATCCATCATGATGCTTGCATGTGAGAATCAACCCTTTCATACCCGCCATTTTCGCTGTTTCCACAATTTGATCAGCGTCAAAAGCGGATGGATTAAACAAATCCCGGTCCTCATGCCCATAACCCCACTCCTGATCAGTGAAAGTATTCACCGTAAAGTGCAGAAATCCATAAAATTCAAGAGTGTGCCAATCAAGCTGACGCTTAGTTGGAACAGGCCCGTACGGCCTGGGTTGCTTCGGAATCTGCTTATAACAAGGTTTTTCATTTTTCATAACAATCATCTCCCATTTGAATTTACCCGCAGATGATACCGTAAATCCACCCACCAGGCAAAACTATTCCCATCCGCGCAAATATTAAACCTTGTCTTACCGTTCAACTGTTCGTATATTAAGGCAACTATTAAGTGTTCAACATCTAAAATCATAACAAATATTGGGAAAGAAAAAATGAGACGAATAATTCTTATTCTTATGGTTTTTGTTATCGCCGGATGCATGACAATGGGGCCCCAAGGCAAAGCTTTGAGAACGTGGCGCTCTGGAAAATCAACAATAACAGAACGGTTTGACGCGGCAAAGTCGCTCTTGACCGAAGGACAGTCCATAACATCCGTAACAAATCTCCTCGGCCCGGGCAAAACTCTGATTCAGAGCAAAATGATCACTACTCCGGAAGGCGAAAAGGAATCGCTCTACGGCTTGCCGTACTCATTTCCGGATGGCGAGATTGTTCTTAACTTCCGTTTCAAGAACCTTCCGCGCACGGAATGGAAGTATCAGGACATGGATATCTTCAAGCGCAAACAGCCGTAACCAGATTAATTGTCAGGCAAGGTTTTTCAGCAAACAACCGTCTGCCGTCTATTCATCGCACACGGTTTTCTTGCCGGCCTTACGGTCATGGTACTGTTCTTGAATCCACTTGTAAGTCGGCTTCAGGCCGGCCCGCAGTGATGTGCCGGGAGCCCAGCCGAGAATTCTCTTTATCATTGTGTTGTCACTGTTTCTACCCGCCACCCCCTTGGGCGCGCTCAAATCATAATGACGCTTCAATTTAATTCCACCTATGGTCTCTATCATGCTTACCATGTCGTCAATTGAAACCAGTTCGTCCGACCCCAGATTGATCGGTGTCGCAATCAGCTTTTCACAATGCACAATCTTGTCTATCCCGTTTACGCAATCATCAATATACATGAAACTGCGGGTCTGCTTGCCGTTGCCCCAGATCGTGATTTCCGCCTTACCAGTAGCTTTGGCTTCCGCTACTTTCCTGCATATAGCCGCCGGCGCCTTCTCGCGCCCGCCATCCCATGCCCCCCACGGCCCGTAAACATTATGGAACCGCGCGATAAATGTCTTCATGCCGCGTTCAGCCCAGTATTCCTGACAGAACATTTCCGAAATCAGCTTCTCCCAGCCGTATCCGCGTTCAGACATCGCAGGATAAGCATCGGACTCTTTAAGCGCCCTCACCTTCGGATCCTGCTGAAGCTGCGTGTTGTACGCGCATGCCGAAGATGAAAAGAAATATCTCTCCGCGCCGGCATTGTACGCCGCTTCCACCATGTGCGTATTGATCAGAATACTCCTCAAACATTCAACACGGAACTTTTCAATGAACCCTATCCCGCCCATGTCCGCCGCCAGATTATAAACCTCCACAGCGCCTTCACAAAGACGCCTGCAGTTCTTCTCCACGCTGAGATCCAGGCAAAGACTCTCCACACCGGGCACCTGCTGATACCACTTCGACAACGGCTTCTTATCAGCCGTCCTGATCCGCGTGAAACCGCGATCGTGAAAATAACGGGCCAGTGATCCACCTATAAAACCACCCGCTCCGCCAATAACTATCAAATCATCCTTCTTCCTGCCGCTCTCTGCTTTTTTATTTGCTTTCATTTATTAACCTCTTTCAATTTAAGATTTCACGCCATGTTGACATCAAGCACCGCTTGCCGGCAAGCCTTTCTTGATTACCGACTCCACTATGTCGCAAAATCTGTCTATCTCCTCAATGCTAGTGTAAATATTTGGCGACACCCGTACCCCGGCAACATTCGCTCCCGCCTGCACACTCACAATAACTTTGCGGCATTTGTTAAGATAATGCGATAAAGCCTTCAGGTCAATGCCTTCTATATTGAAAAGACCCAATCCGCAAGAAAATTCCGGCTTGAGACTCGTAAGCAGTTTCACACTGCTGTTCCGGCTCAACCGTGTGGCCCAGCGGTCACGCAAATAGCGCAAACGGATCTCCTTACGCTTTGGCCCGATAATATGAAAAAACTTTATAGCCGCCAGAATCCCTGCTGATTGAGCCGACAAAATCGTCCCCGTCTGTTCAAACTTTCTTATGTTTTCACGATCGCCTTCAACCGCCGCCATCAAGGGCCAAATCTCCTTTATCCGCTCCTTGCGTATATACAGCATTCCGGATCCACTTGGGGCCCCAAGCCATTTGTGCAGACTTGTACCGAAAAAATCACAGTCCATATCCTTATTACTGAATACCAGATGAGCAAACGACTGCGCACCGTCAACCAGCACAGGTATGCCGCGCTCTCTTGCCATCTGAACAATCTCACGAACCGGCATTATCTGCCCGCTAAATGTTACCATGTGAGAAATCATGATCACTTTCGTTTTAGAGGTAATGCCTTTTTCTATTAACGCAGTGATCATTGCCGGATCCTCACAAACCACAGGCAAAGCCACTTTCTTAAGGATCGCGCCATCCCTGAGTTCACGATGACGGAACGTCGTCAGCATCCGGAAATATTCAAGCTCCGTGCAAAGCATTTCATCGCCGGGCTTGAGGTCCAGGCCCAGTTGACATATCTGCATGCTTTCGGAACAGTTTTTTGTGATGGCTATTTCATCATGATCACAGCCAAAAATTTTAGAAAGCTCAACACGGGCGGCATTCATGTTCTCTCTGATATTATCCCAGGCGCGAAGAGGATTAACCGTGTTCCATTCGAACTCTTTTTTAAAAGCATCCGCCACCATGGCGGGAATGGGATTTTGCCCCGCATTGTTCAAATACATGATATTAGGATCAACCGCGAACTGTTGTCGCACAGCACTCCATAAATTTTCATCACGCGCGGCCTGCTCATGAGAACCGCCATAAGAAGACATCATGTCTTCCAATTCCTTAATTCCAACAGTCATTACATCTCTCCTCCCGTGCCCTGAATTACTTAACAACTTTAAGAATATCTTTAAATTTAGGATGTTCCGCCGTTTTCAGAAGTTCAAAAAGCGCCATTTCAACGCTTGTTATATGCGCGCCAGCCGTTTTCATTCGATCCAGCCCTATAGCCTTGTTGGAAGGCGTGCGTGCTGAAGTGCAATCAGCAACAACCTCAACCTCATAACCTCTTTCCGCGAGCACTTTCGCCGTCTGATAAACACACACGTGCGTTTCTATGCCGGCAATCAAAACCTGCGTCCTGCCAAGCTCCTTCAGCCGCTTCATGAACTTTTCCTCCTGACAACATCCGAAAGAGCTTTTGGCAACAGGCGTTTCCTCTTTAAGCAGTTCCGCTATTTCCGGAACCGTGGGCCCCATTTTATCCGGGGTCTGCTCCATCCAGACAACGGGTATTTCCAGAATACGAATTCCGGAAATCAATCTGCGAAGGTTATCGAGCAGGGCATCTTTTTCATGCATCACCTGCGCGAGTTTACCTTGAACATCTATCAAAACAAGAACTGTATTTTTTACGCTTAACAAAGCTTATCTCCTCTTGAAAATTAAAAAGGAAATGTTAACAAAGCCAGTCACAGTCTCAAGATAAAACTGCACAGTCAAAAAGACCTGTTTTGTTCAGTAAAGCCATTTTACTCAATTTGTCAGACGCCGGACAAACAAGGAAGGAGACCAATGGAGATTCATTTATTCAAGAGTAAAAGCGATATGGGGACGGCAGCGGCAGTCCGCGCTACCCGACTGCTTAACGCGGCTATTCAAGCCGCCGGGGAAGCAAATATCGTGCTGGCAACAGGAGCAAGCCAGTTCGAAATGCTGAGCGCGCTTCTTGCCGAAGATGTTGACTGGAGCAAGGTGAGTGCGTTTCATCTCGACGAGTACATAGGGCTGATCCCAACGCATTACTGGCCTTGCAGACCAAGGACATGGAAGTTATTTTCAACGGCAAAGGGCTTAATCTGCCGGAAGTTACCCTGAACAAAAAACCGTAACCACCCGCCAGTCAACTTACAGAGATGGGATCAAACATTCTCCATCACTTCTCCTGTTGAACGTTCCGAGTGATCGTCGTTTAAAAGACGCACCGTCAGGCGCGGGTTTTCAACGTACGTATCGGCTCGGTGGTTCAGCTATTTGTTGCTAAGGTCAATTTGTTGTTTGGCTTTCTTCTCGTCATACAGTTGTTCGACCACTTTCTCGTCATAGGTAATTGTACTTACCAACTTTACGTGTGCGGGATCTATTTGTGGAAAGCGACATGAATCCCGGCCGAAACTCACGGGCGTTGGCACATCATAGCTGACCGTAGCACTGTCGCTTCCGGCACGGTAGTAGCCTATGACGTCGCCTTCCTCTGATGATCGTACCCACATCTGATCTTGCGTGTCCGACACAAGTACATCCAATTTCATGAGAGGTATCCCGCGATACGTCGATCCATACATCGGGCAATAACGCAGTTTCCCGGCCTCATCCTTTACCGAAAAACCCAGGACCCCGCAGTCATAGGTATAATCAGCGTAGAACTGAACAGTGTTGCTTCCGATTTGGACTCGATTGAGCGCGACATAAACCTCGTTTGTCGCTCTGTTCGCGAAATAGTCATAGATTGCGACAAAGCGCAGAATACGCTGGGCGATAATGACAACGACGACCAATACCACCAACACCAGTATAATCTTCCATCGTAATCTCATAAATCTTTGCCTGCCGAAGTCGCCTCCGAGGCTTGGTTCTCCGTCTCTGTCTTGTGTTCGTCCCGTTTGCTTGTCATCCAGTGCCATCCGAGTCCGACCATCATGAGTGGCAGCACTAGCCGAACCGGCATGAGCAAGATGGTCGTCACCTTGCCGAGGCCATGAGACATGAAGACACTAGCCTTGAATTCGTCAGTGGGCCAAACCAAGTTGTATGCAACCCATCCTATTATGATGACACCGAATAGAAGACAGATGGCGCCAATGATTCGTTTGACAATGAGTCCGACTGCCCCGCCACGATCCATCATCCAGACAATTAGCAGAGGAATGCCGACGAAGATTGTTCCGATCGCTACGATTGTCAGTACTATGTCTTTCATTTTCCGTCTCGGAGAACCATTTATTATTTTGACTTTTTTTCAGTGATATTATGTTATTGGACTGCAAAACACGGAAAATATTCCGGGTTCAATATCATCTTCTATTTGAAAGTATTATGGCTGGAGGCTTGATACATTCAAGATAAAACAGAAGTAATAAAGACCCCGCACCTAGCGGTCTTTGCGTCTTTGCGAGAGATATTTCCTCCCCGAGATGGATGCAGCAAGAAAACAGAATTTATAAAGATGTATTTGACTCTAGCAATTACGTCCTATAGCATATCCCTAAATGTAACAATTAAGGATATTCAACTATGATTACCTACGACGATATGTTGGATCAAAATCCATGGTGGCAGGGTGGAAAACAACCGGAAGAGGCCGGACTTTCGCGCCGTGCTTGTTTTGCAAATATTCAAGCCGGACTTGACCGGCCCTTTGTTCAGGTTCTACTGGGGTTGCGCCGGGTCGGGAAAAGCACGGTTCTCCGGCAGCTTATTGCGGATCTCCTGGCCAAGGGCACCGATTCGCGCCATATCTTCTATTTCTCGTTTGACAACTATGCGGTTGAAAAGACCCCTGCCGCCCTAGAAACGGTACTGAAACTGTATTTCGAGCGATCCCTGCAGGCCAAGATCCACGAAATTGACTCTCGTTGTTACCTCTTCATTGATGAAATCCAATATGTTGACTACTGGCAGGATATTGTAAAAAGATTCTACGATCAGAATAAACGGTTGAAGTTTATTCTTACCGGATCGCAGAGCAGTAAACTGCGTGGAAAATCGAAGGAAAGCCTTGCCGGTCGTTTAATAGAGTACCATCTCCAGCCGTTGTCATTCCCTGAGTACCGCGTCATCGCCGGTAAAAATGTTCTTGAGCTTCCGCCTGTGTTTGACCTGAAAGAAAAAGAGTGGTTACCGGTTCTCAAGGAATTCCAGCACAAGTACGGCGCAAAGATCGAAGCGCAAATGCCGGGATATCTATCCTATGGTCAGTTTCCCGAGGTTGCGACGGAAGCCGACACAAATATCAGTTATCAGTATATCCGCGAATCCGTACTTGGAAAGATACTGGAAAGCGATTTGCCGACCCATCATGGAATTGAGCACGCGGAAGCGTTCAAGGCGATGGCCTATCATCTTATGACCAACAGCGGCTCGCTATTTGAACTGTCCAACATCGGGGCTGATCTGGGCATTTCAAAGGGGACTGCCGAGAAATATCTCGGCTATCTTCGTGACAGTACGCTTGTCGGCATCCTGTACAGTTACACGAGAAGCGCCATCAAAACGGGACGTAGCCTAAAGAAGGCCTATGCCGCGTCAACCTGTTTCATTTCCGTAATCAACAAATACCCGCCCGATTTCTACGAGAAAGTTCCGGAGGTGTTCGGGAAAGTCGTTGAAACCTATGTCTGGTGGCGGCTATCCCAGAGCTTTGAGGATCTCTCCTTCTGGCGCCAGCGCCAGGATGAAGTGGACTTCATTGTCACGGATAGTGGTCGAACCCGCTTGCCGATTGAGGTCAAGTTCGGATCACGGATTAGACCCGAAGAACTGAAACCGCTCCTTGGCCTTATGAAACGACAGAAGACCCGCAGGGGACTTGTCGTTACGCGAAACAAGGTGGACTCGCTGACTATCGACGGCAGGCAGATTGACCTAGTCCCATTCTATCTGTTGTAGTACAAGTCGCCCCGGTCTTACCCGGAAAAATCCAGTTTGCTTTATCAGGAAAACTGTTCAGGAAATCTCGACTAGAGCATATTAAATAAAACTGTAGCCATAGAAGAGGTTTTCTGATAGTGTATTTGCATGAAAACACTATCAGTAGATTTAAGAGAGAGGATTCTGGCGTCGTATGATGCGTCAGAAGGTACACGCATGGACATAGCCTGCAGGTACCGTGTATCACTGGGTATGGTGAAAAAGTTGTTACAGCAACGCCGCCGGACCGGGGATATACGGCCGCGTCACCGGTTTTCCGGACGAAAGCCCATAATTTTGTATGAACACCGTCGTATGATGAAGCAGTTGCTTGATAAACGGCCAGATATGACCCTGCCGGAATTGCGATCTGTTTTAGGTTTGGCCTGCACCCTGCCGGCCATTCATTACGTTTTGGCAGATATGAATCTGACATATAAAAAAAGACACTTCGTGCCAGCGAACAAGATCGTCCTGACATAATCCGTGAACGCAAAGCATGGTACAAACGGCAACGTAGTTTTGATCCGTCCAGACTGGTATTTATTGATGAATCAGGCGC
>JBFZFB010000056.1:0-21719 GCA_041306605.1 Lentisphaerota bacterium
CGATTGTTTACATTCTGGCTTCTCTTGTACCGCATTGCAGTAAAAAGAAAAGACAGCTGGGTGCTGTTCCTGTCCTAGCTGGCGTGACATGTCTGGGTTTGGGGATTTTGAATGATGCGGCAGTGAGCATGGGGTTGTACAAGTTTGTTTATCTCATAGAATTTTCGCACATGGGTCTTGTCTTATGCATGGCGTACTCTCTGACGGAAGTGGAGGTTTTTCTTCACAAGGCATTGCGGGAGAGCAATGATAAATGCCGGAATTTACTGGAATCAGCCAATGACGCCATATTTATAATTGATATTCAGACAGGGACTATTCTTGATGCCAATAAAAAGGCGGAGGATTTGATTGGGTTGCCTCGTTCAAGGCTGGCGGGCATGCATCACACCATGATTCATCCGCAAGATGAAAAAGATACTTACGAGAAGATTTTTAAAAATCAGGTTAAAATGAAAGGCGGGTGTATTTTTGACGGTGTTTATGCCGCGCATCGCGATGGGCGCAAAATACCGGTTGAAATCAGCGCCAGCATTATAGAAATGGGCCGGTACACGGTAATGCAGGGGATTTTCAGGGATATCAGTCAGCGCAGGCAAATAGAGGAAGAACTTTTGAAACTTGCGGCGGCGGTTAACGCGGCGGATGAATCAATTGTTATGACAGATGCTGATGGTATTATCAAATATGTTAATCCGTGTTTTGAACATATGACAGGTTTTACCCGTTATGAAGTTATCGGCAAGAGTCCCGGTATAGTAAAGAGCGGCAGGCATGATAAGGATTTTTATGCCGGCATGTGGGCTACTATTTCCAGCGGCAAAACGTGGCGCGGTCATTTTATAAACAAGAAAAAAGACGGGACTTTGTTCGAGGAGGAAGCGGTTATTTCACCCGTATGTTCCGCAAACGGCAAGGTGGTTAATTATGTCGCGGTGAAACGTGACGTCACCCGGCAGGTGGCCCTGGAGAATCAGTTGAGACAGTCACAGAAAATGGAAGCGCTTGGCCGGTTGGCAGGTAAGGTTGCTCATGATTTTACAAATATGCTGGTGATTATGTTTGCTCACGCGCAGATGCTCAAAGGAAGGTTACAGCAGATTCCGGACGGGCTGGCTCAACTGGATGAAATGATGGGAGCTGTTAACAGAGCTTCGAAACTTACCAGTGAACTCCTTGCTTTTGCTCATAATCAGGATGTGGTGCTTAAGGCGGTTGATCTGAACAAAGCTGTGCAGGGTGTCCGTGAATTGCTGAACAGAACTGTTGGTGTTGATATTGCCATTAAAATGCATATACCGGACGGGCCGCTGAAAGTGAGAGCGGATCTTTCGTTGATAGAACAAATTATTGTTCATCTCGTTGTGAATGCCTGTGACGCTATGCCTAACGGAGGTTGTTTGACTATTTCCAATTCCAGTGTGCACTTATCGGCTGATGAAGTCGCGCAATTAAAGACGCAGGCAAAAGGCGAGGAGATTAAAGAGGGCGGATTCGGTGTGTTATCCGTGAGCGACGATGGAGTCGGCATGACTCATGATGTGCAGGCAATGTTGTTCGAACCGTTTTTTACCACAAAAAGGGAGAGGCATGGCACTGGACTTGGGTTATCGACTACTTACGGCATAGTGCGTCAGCATGGCGGGTTTATAGCAGTATACAGTAAGCCCGGGAGTGGTTCCACGTTTGATGTGTATATACCGTTATTGCGAGAGGAAGATGTTGCGCATAACGGTGTTCATGATCTTCTTCCATCAGGGACAGAAACAGTTTTATTTGTTGCTGAAGATTCGATTATCAGAATGGTTGGCGTGAAGATTTTGCGCGAGTTGGGTTATACAGTTCTGGAAGCGACGAACAGCGAAGGGGCTCTTAAGCTTAGCGGTGAATATAAACATCCTATTCACGTTTTACTGGCAGATCTTTTTATGTCCGACAAAGCCGGAAAAGACCTGGCTAAAAAAATGAAGGAACAAAGACCTGAAATAAAGGCTGTTTTTATGTCGGGATACCCCAAGGTTCACTTGGTGGAAAGGGCTGTGATTGGACCTGATGATGTGGTTATATGCAGACCGGTAAATAGGCATAAGCTGGCCTATGCGATACGTGATGTTCTTAAGGCTTGACTCTGACAGGTGGCTGTCTTATCGTCCGCCCTTCGAGTGAGCAATGGTTCAGCCATGACACATAAAAGTTTGGTCTTTTTAAGAAAACAGGGTGTTTTTTTGTTAAACATAATCACAAAGGGAGGAGGATAATATGGCGGTAAAAATAGGAATCAATGGATTTGGGCGTATTGGACGTTTGGTGTTTCGCGCGGCTTCTGCGAATCCGAATGTGGAAGTGGTGGCGATAAACGATTTGTTTGATGCCGAGTATCTGGCATACCTGCTGAAATACGATACGGTTCATGGTCAGTTTAAAGGTAAAATAGAACACGCCGCCGGCAAACTGATTGTTAACGGCAAAACAGTCAGAGTGACGGGAGAAAAAGAACCGGCAAATCTGAAGTGGAATGAAGTAGGAGCGGATTATGTCTGCGAATCCACCGGCCGCTTCACAGATAAGGCCGGTTGCGAAGGTCATCTCAAGGGCGGGGCGAAGAAAGTTGTTATATCTGCTCCGTCAAAGGATAAGGATATTCCCACTTTTGTGTTGGGCGTAAATCAGAAATCGTATAAGCCTGACATGAACATAGTTTCAAACGCGTCATGCACCACAAATTGCCTCGCGCCTCTTGTGAAGGTTATTAATGACAACTTTGGCGTTGCTGAAGGACTTATGACAACGGTTCATGCGACTACAGCCACGCAGTTGACGGTTGACGGGCCTTCAAAGAAGGATTGGCGCGGCGGACGCGCGGCAAGCGCGAATATTATTCCGTCGTCAACAGGCGCGGCAAAAGCTGTGACACTGGTTATACCAGCCCTTAAAGGCAAGCTGACGGGCATGGCGTTCAGGGTACCGACTCTGAATGTGTCGGTTGTTGATTTGACATGCCGCCTGGAAAAAGCCCCTGGCGCGGACGCAGAATCTGCTTATGAGGCAATCAAGACGGTGATGAAAAAGGCCGCCGATGGAGAACTCAAAGGCATTCTCGGGTATACTGATGAAGATGTTGTATCGTCGGACTTCATTGGAGATCCGCGCACATCAATATTTGATGCCAAGGCCGGCATAATGCTCAACCCTAATTTTGTTAAGGTTGTTTCATGGTATGACAATGAGTGGGGTTATTCCAATAAGCTGGTGGACCTCATGGTTTACATGTCATCTGTAAAATAACATTGTATTAAACACGAATGGAGCGTTGTTGAGGCGCTCCTTCGTCAGTTTGTCGGTGAGGGACTGCAAGATGAATAAAAAAACACTGCGTGATGTTGGTTTGCAAGGTAAACGCGTTTTAATGAGGGTTGACTTTAACGTTCCGATCAAGGACGGGAAAGTTGCGGATGACACCAGAATCAATGCGGCTTTGCCGTCAATTCGTTATATTCTGGATAATGGCGGATGCGTGGTGTTAATGAGTCATCTTGGCCGTCCGAAAGGCGGGAAGGCGGAGCCTGAATTCAGTTTGAAGCCGGTTGCCGAAAGACTTCAGCAGTTGATTGGAAAGCCGGTGAAATTTGCTTCAGACTGCATTAGTTCTGATGCCAAACAAACAGCATTGAGCCTTAAGGCAGGAGAGATTCTGCTTCTCGAAAACACCAGGTTTTACAAGGAAGAAGAAGGAAAGGCCAAAGTTGCGGACACGGCGACTGAAGATGAGAAAAAAGCCGCCAAAGCCGAAATGAAGGCGAAGCAGAAAGAAATGGCGAAAAAACTTTCGGAGCTGGGCGATCTGTATTGCAACGATGCATTCGGGTCCGCGCACCGTGCTCATGCTTCAACGGCTGTGGTGTGTCAGTTCTTCAAGGAAAATGTTGCCGGATTTTTGATGGAAAAAGAAATTGATTATCTTGGCAAAGCACTTGCCAGTCCGGAACGTCCGTTTACGGCTATTCTCGGCGGCGCGAAAGTAAGCGACAAGGTGAATGTCATTACCAATCTGCTGGATAAGGTAAACGCACTTATAATCGGCGGGGCGATGGCTTACACATTTTACAGGGCCATGGGGATACCTACAGGCAAGTCGCTTGTTGAGGAAGATAAAGCGGATCTTGCAAAGGATATACTGGCTAAAGCGAAAGCAAAGGGTGTCCGCCTTCTGCTGCCGGTGGATCATGTTATAGCTGACGCGTTTGATGCAAATGCTAAAACGGAAAAAGTAGGCGAGAAAGGGATCAAAGAGGGGTGGATGGCTCTTGATATCGGCCCGGAATCAATAAAGATATTTTCGGCTGAGATCTTGAAATCAAAAACAATCTTATGGAACGGGCCGATGGGCTGTTTTGAAATGAAGCCGTTTGCAGACGGTACAATGTCAATTGCCGGTGCGATAGCAAAAACTAAATGCTTGAGCATTGTTGGCGGCGGGGATAGTGTTAGTGCCGTCAACAAGAGCGGTTTGGCTGATAAGATGACGCATATAAGTACAGGTGGTGGAGCGAGTTTGGAGTTTCTGGAAGGCAAAGTATTGCCCGGCGTGGCGGCTTTGACCGATAAATAGGTTGATCAAATGAGTAAATACAGAAAAAAGATAGTTGCCGGTAATTGGAAAATGAACAAGAGCGTTTCTGATGCTCAGGTGCTGGCTGAAGGTGTTAAGCGGGAATTGTGTAATTGTCAGGAAGTTGAAGTTGTGTTGTGTCCTCCTTTCACATGTTTGAAGGCGGTGAGCGAGATAATCGAGAACACCTGTATAAAGTTGGGAGCTCAGAATGTGCACTGGGAAGTGAATGGCGCATATACAGGCGAAATATCGGTTACAATGCTTCGGGATATGTTTTGCCGTTTTGTGATACTCGGGCACAGTGAACGCCGCAGTTATTTTCATGAGACAGATTCAATGGTAAACCGCAAAGTCAAGGCGGCTATTGCCAGCAATCTTACTCCGATTGTTTGCGTGGGAGAGCAGTTGCAGGATCGCAAGTCTGGTATGACGGAAACAGTTGTCAGGCGCCAGGTGGAAGGCAGTCTTGCCGGCCTCGGTAATGATTTGCTCAAGGTTGTAGTGGCATATGAACCGGTGTGGGCCATAGGCACCGGTGAAACCGCCACTCCCGAACAGGCTCAGGAGACGCATGCTTTGATCCGGCAGTTGCTTGCCGGTTTGAGCGGAAAAGATGTTGCGGAATCGGTCCGTATCCAATATGGCGGAAGCGTTAAGCCGGAAAATGCGGCAGAACTGTTTTTACAGCCAGATATTGACGGCGGGCTTATAGGCGGGGCATCTCTGGATGCTCACTCATTTACACGTATTATAGAAGCCGCCATGGAGAAAAAAGATGTTAAGGTAAAGTTGGATGAGGTTGGTACGGAGGAGAAGGAACAGAGTTCATAATAGCACCGGGTGTTGTGCGGTGAAGCCATATTCTATTACATTAAGGAGTAAAGATGTTTACTGTTGTACTTAAATACATACTTGTTGCCGTTGAGATCATTTGCAGTATTCTGCTTATAGGTATTATTTTGATTCAAAGGTCTAAATCGCAGGGCGCAGGGATGGCCTTCGGAGCCGGCATGGGTGAGTCTCTTTTCGGAGCTCAAGCTGGAAATGTTCTTACCCGCATTACTGTGATTCTGGCAATTATTTTTCTGGTTAATACCACCATTCTGGCAATGATGCGGTCAGAGGTGAGGGAGAAATCTGTGGCAGATGAGATTGGCACTAGCAGTACTACAGCTCCGGTTGCACCGGTAGTGCCTGAATCAAGGTCAGGTACGGCGCCGTCAGCAATGCCTGTTTCAGCTCCTCAAGCTATGCCAGTGTCGGTGCCGGCTGCTTCAGCTCCAGCGCCTCAGGCTGTGCCGGTGGCAATTCCTGCTGCTCCAGCGCCGCAGGCAACTCCATAGCAACAGGCGCCACAGCAGTAAATTCCATACTGATGCGATGTCAGGGGTTATGCCAATATGCAACGGCAGGTGTGTGTCTTGCTCAAAATTCGTTCTTCAGGATAATTACGCGAACATTCCGGTTTGGCGTAAGGGCAGCGCGGGTGAAAGTAACATCCGTCCGGCGGATTAATAGGTGAAGGAACGTCGCCGGACAGAATTATTCGCTGGCGTGAGGTTGTTTTGTCAACTTGTGGTATGGCAGACAGCAGGGCACGGGTGTAAGGATGCGTTGGGTTTTTGAATATTTCCTGATTGGTCCCTTCCTCAACAATTCTTCCGAGATACATAACGGAAATGCGATCGGCCAGATATTCAACCACGCTTAAATTGTGGGTGATAAAAAGATAAGATATGCCCAGATCGCTTTGCAGTTTTTTCAAAAGGTTAAGGATATTGGCTTGTACAGAAACATCCAGAGAACTGGTGGCTTCGTCACAGATTATAAGTTTTGGATCCACAGCCAGAGCCCGTGCCACGCCTATGCGCTGACGTTGACCGCCCGAAAATTCATGGGGATACCGTGTAGCCATGTCGGGATCCAGTCCCACGCGCAACATCAGTCCGCGGATTTTTTCAGACCGGTCTTTTGCGGAAATTGCTGATGCGTGTGTTTTGATACCTTCAGCGATGGTTTCGCCTATCATTATTCTGGGATTAAGACATGAAAACGGGTCCTGAAATATCATTTGGACATGTTTGCGGTATTCTTTCGCTGTTGATTTGTCCAGATTAGTGATTTCTTTCTGATTGAACTGAATTGAACCATCGGTTGGTTTCAGGAGATTGATAATACACTTGCCTACGGTTGTTTTGCCACAGCCTGATTCTCCCACAAGCGCGAGTGTTTCTCCTTTATGTATGGTAATGTTCACACCGTCAACCGCCCTTACACAGCAGGCGACGCGTTTAAAGACGCCTTTCTTGATAGGGAAATGTATTTTCAAATTGTGAGTGGTTAATAGTCCGGTGTTCATGTCAAGAACGGGAGGAGGAGCCTGTTCGCGGGTGTCTATCATGTATTGGCTTGCCCGGTTTGAAGTATTGTCAAAAAGAAAACATCTTGCGGTATGGCCCGTGCACAGGGTGTAATTATCGGGAGTATTTTGGACGCATTTGTCCATGACAAGGGGACAGCGGGTTGAAAATCTGCAGCCTGAAGGCCATTGCGTGGCTTTTGGAACCATGCCTTTGATTGTTGCAAGGGTTTTGCCGCGCTGAGTGCTTGACGGTATGGATCTGAGTAATAGTTGTGTGTATGGATGTGAAGCAGATGAAAAAATGAGGTCATTGGTGGATTCTTCTACTATTTGGCCTGCATACATTACACCCAGCCGGCTGGCGTTTTCGCGGACGACGCCCATATCATGGGTAATAAGCAGAATGGCGGTGCCCATTTCTTTTTGCAGTTCACGCATGAGATTCAGGATTTGAAATTGTATGGTTACATCAAGCGCGGTTGTCGGCTCGTCGGCTATCAGCAGTTCAGGTTTGCAGGCGAGCGCCATGGCGATCATTACACGCTGGCGCATGCCGCCTGACATCTGGTGCGGATATTCTTTGAACCGTTCCTGCGGATCCGGAATGCCTACTTTATCAAGCATTTCAATGCCGAGTTTGGCGGCTTCATTCCATGATTTTTTCTGATGAAGAACGATTGTTTCGGAAATCTGTGTGCCGACAGTAAAAACCGGATTCAATGCTGTCATTGGTTCCTGAAATATCATGGAGATGCGGTTGCCTCTGATTTTTTGCATGGCGATCGGGGGCAAAGATGAGATTTCGTTACCGTTCAGAAGTATGCGGCCGCCGGCAATATAACCGGCTGGTCTTGGAACAAGCTGTAGTATGGACAACGCGGTCATGGATTTACCGCATCCTGATTCCCCGACCAGAGCGTATGTTTCACCTTTATTAATCTTGAATGTTACGCCGTCAACGGCGCGAGCTATGCCAGCACCTGTTTTGAAATAGGTGCGCAGGTTTTCCACTTCAAGTATGGTTTGATTTTTCATTCAGTTCTTAACCTTGGGTCCAAAGCGTCACGAAGGGCATCACCGAGCAGGTTGGCCGGCAGTACCAGGCCTAACGTGAACACGAATGTTGCTGTTAATTTCCACCAGATAACAGGATCGCGGGCCAGCTCCAGGATGGCATCTGTTACCATGCCGCCCCAGGAAATGGTGTTTGCACCGGCTCCGATACCTATATAAGCGAGCACGATTTCAGCGAGCACGAGTCCTGAAAAATTTAAAACAGTTGTTATGAGGATGATGTGCATGACATTCGGGGCGATATGCCGGATCATGATCTTGGCGTTGGATACCCCCATGGCTTTGGCGGCCTGTACGTATTCGGCTTCGCGCAGTTTAAGCGTTTCACCTCTCAATATCCTGCAAAGTCCGGTCCATGAAGTTATGCCCATAATGAAACACAGTTGCGGCAATCCTCTGCCGAAAATGACCATAAAGCTGGCTATAAGCAGTATGTCGGGGATGGAGGATAGAACTGTGTATATGTATTGTATGGCATCATCAATGCGTCCTCCGTAATAACCTGCCATAATACCGAAGAGCATGGCGAAAGGAATGACAATAAGCGTTGTGAATCCGCCGATAATGATTCCTGTCCTGACTCCTTTTAGAGCCACATATAGAACATCGTTGCCAACCCTGTCGGTTCCGAGAATGTGTTTTCCGGGATAGCGGAGATTGGGATATCCCCTTACAGTCTGATTATTTTTATCTGTAAATGTTTCCTTTGTGAACTGTATGGTTGC
The DNA here is from genome assembly GCA_041306605.1 of Lentisphaerota bacterium. Taxonomy (GTDB): domain Bacteria; phylum Verrucomicrobiota; class Kiritimatiellia; order UBA8416; family JAQBFJ01; genus JBFZFB01. The sequence goes on from JBFZFB010000056.1 coordinate 8,774, forward strand.
GAGAGGGGCGCTATAAGTTTTTTCACGGGCTGTTCTTATTGGTGTGAGTATGACATCCAAAACACTCAAGCCTGTGGGGTCGTATAATGTTTTTCCTGATTCGGTGTGTTTCTGGATGTTTCCCTGAGCGTCACGCATAGGCGGGTGATATCCAATGCTGTCGAGCAGAGCAATTGCGACGTAAAGGCAGAGAACGCCGAAGCATATTCTGATTAATCTGCGCTGGAAAATCTGCCTGAATGCCAGCCGCCAGTATTCCCGTTGAGCGAGTTTTTTGCCGATATAGCCGAGAAGAAGGATCAGCAAGACAGTGAGGCAGTCTTGAAAATACCAGTTATACCATATTTTGATTAAAAGTTCTTTCATGACAAATTATCCATTATTGAAACCTCACGCGTGGATCAACCAGTGTGTAGCTTATGTCAACCGCGATCAGACCTGTGATGAAAAGAACTGAACCAAGGAAAGACATTGCTTTGACCACTGCAAAATCCTGCTTGGCGATTGCGTCAATTGTGTACCCGCCCAACCCCGGTATGCCGAAGAAGGTTTCCAGAAGCAGGCTTCCCATGATAAGGAAAGGAATGGAGATTATGACGTTAGTCAGCACCGGGATCATGGCATTCTTCAAAACATGTTTGAATAACACTTTCCTTTCTCCCAATCCTTTGGCGCGTGCTGTTCGGACATAATCCTTGTTAATTTCTTCAAGGAAAATGGTTCTGTAATATCTTACGCCTGACCCGATGCGGCTTATCAAGCCGATGATAACTGGCAGGATGAGAAAATTGATCATTTGCGGGAATCGGGTGTCGAATCCGGAGACAGGAACGATTTTCAGCAGTATCGCAAAAACTGCTTGAGCTCCTATTATGTAGAACATTCCTGATATGGACATCATGATGACGCAAACGATCAGCGAGAATGTGTCTATATATGTTCCTCTGTAAAAAGCTGTGATCATGGCGAAAAACAGGTTCACGAATATGCTTGCCAGAAAGATCGGTATGGTAAGTGCGAGTGAATAGGGGATGCGGTTTTTCAGCTCCGTTCCTATCAATGTTTCTTCGGTATCAGATTTTCCGAAATCGAACCAGAACAGGCACATGCTTTTTTGCCAGAAGATGGTTTGTGTCAGCATACTCACGCCTTTTTCTTTCGAGTTAAAGAAAAGAGGCAGATGGTAATTATGTTCGCGTTTCCAGTTCTCGATTTGTTCCTGAGTCACCCGTTTTTCGCCGAGTATTGCCGCGGCCATATTGTCCGGTGTGTTGATTTTGAAATACAGTATGAAAAGAAGTATGTTTACACCAAGAAGGATGGGGAAGGCGTAGGCAATTCTTCGAATAAGATATGCTAGCATTGTTACAATCCCCTTTCTCTTCTGTATGACAGGACAATGGCTGGAATAGACCCCAGTATCAGTAGGGAGACAATGGTTATAATGGGCCACATAACCGGCTTATTCCATTCCTTTTGTTTTAATGTCCGCTGCACAGCGTCTACCCGCGTATATTTTATAAAGTTTGACGACATATCGTGCGGCTTAAAATTTTTATACCAGGAATGTTTCAGGATAAAAGATACCGGATAATAATTCCAGACTGCAGGAGCCTGGGACTGCAGAATTTTCACTGCTTTATCAATTAAAACCTGCCGTTCAGGGGAATTGGCCATGGTTTCCAATAGCCGGAATAAGGCGTTGTATTCCGGGTCATCATAATTTGTATAATTGGGTCCCCCGTATTTAACTATGCCGTTAGGGCCGTAAAACAGGAAAAGAAAATTTTCGGGATCGGGATAATCGGCAACCCACCCGCTCATTGATATTTGCCAGTGTCCTTGCTGGTGCTTTGCTCTGTAGCGGCTCAGATCTGTGCCACGCTCTTCAAGACGTATGCCGATGAGGCTCATGCGCTTGCGCATCCAGTCGAAACTTGAACGGAAAGTCGGGTCGCCGCTGGATGCGTGGTCATAAAACAGTGTTAAAGGTGATCCATCCGGTTTTAAGCCATTGGGATAACCGGCCTCAGTCATCAGACGGCGCGCAGTTTCCACGGGTTTATTGACATTACGTTTACGGATGGGGTCCCAGTCGTTTACATACGGGTTTGTTCCGTCCGGGCCTTCTTTGTAGCCGAAAATACCGGGTGGAATTGGACCTTGTCCGGCGATTCCTCTGCCGTTGGCGAAGATGTCGAGATATTCGTTGAAATCAAATACGATGGAGATAGCCTGGCGCAGTTTGCACCTGGCCGGTTCCAATCCGCCGAGTACATCGTCCTGCATGTTGAATTGAATGTAGTTCAGTATAGGGCTCACGCCGGTGATAAGAGAGATGCCTTGTTTCAGCATTGCTTCTGAAAGCGTGGCGTTGTCTCCGCTTTTCATTGAAATTGCCTGATCGAATACATCGCTTTCTATGCCTGAATTGTCATAGTAGCCTTGAAGAAATTTACGCCAGCGCGGTATGGTTGCTTTTTCAAGGCGGTATACTTGTCTGTTGATGAAAGGTACGCGTTTTCCGGCGTCTTCCAGCAGGCCGGCTTCAGCGTCTTCCGGGTTGCCCTCTGACGGGTAGAAATCCTCATGATAATTGGAATTTCGTTCGAGTATCATGACCTCATTCGGTTTGAAACAGCTCAGGTAATAAGGGCCGGTTCCTACGGGGCACTGGTTTATGACGAATTGTTTCTCCACCATTGCAGGTTGGCCGTAGAAATATATTGCCTCTTGAGGCATGGCGGCGAAGAAGTGCATGCACATCCAGTATAGAATCTGGGGATATTCACGCTTCAGCACAATCTTGTAAGTGAGCCCGTTTATTACTTCTGCGCCCGGGAACGGTGGGGCCATGTAATCCAATATTATCGGGTTGTCGCGTTCGTCTTTTTCCTGATTGTAGCTGGCTCCGCCGTTTTCTTTGCGGCGCGCGCGTTCATCCTCCAGCATCTTATTATATGATTCCTGAAGTTCTTCCATTCCGGCTATATAATTTTTCAAGGCGCTGTATACGGGGGATGCAAGGCGCGGGTCGGCCAATCGCCGTATTTGCAGTGCGTAATCCGGGGCCGTCAGATCGCGAGTGCCTTTATGTTCAAAATCATATGGTGATTTGTAGTGCTTTATGTCGCGAAGTGAAATGTTCTTATACAACGGGTTACCCTGTTCGTCTTTTGCAAAACATGGGTGATCATGATACTTGATGCCGGGCTTTATGCGTACCGTGTATTCGACGCGGGTTATATCCTGAGAAGAGCCGTTGATCTGAATTATGGCGCCTTCCTTGTTGTAATAAACAGGCTTGGGTACTTCTTCTGCTGTAAGGGGAATTATTTCATAAGGGCGTTTAAGGTAGTGATATTGAAAAGGAGGTTCGTAAATCTGGTCTATAATGGCGGCTTCATGCATCCAGTAGGATGTGGCAGGGTCCAGCTTGCTCGGGGGTCTGCTGAAAGAGCTGAAATATGTTGCCTCGAGGCTTTCGCCATCCCGGTATGGGTTGTTTGAGCATGAAACAGGTATCAATGAAGCTAATGTTGCGGCAATAAGCCAAAAACGGGTTTTAACCATGAATCACGCCTCTTGCAAAATGAGTCCGCAGCTTGCGAACAATGCCCACTCTTATGCAATTATTTGCAAAGTCCGTCAAGCTGATAGTCGGTTCTGCTGAAATTAACCCTAAACATGAAATACGGCTGAAATATTGATGTGTAAATGAAAATTAAAAAGCATTTATTGATAAGGTGTATTATGGTATACGTCTTAACAGAATGAATAAATTTCTAGATAATGTAAATAAACCGGCTGATCTTAAGGGCTTGACAGTCAGTGAGTTGGCTGTTTTGGCTGAAGAAGTACGGTCATTGATAATTGATACAGTAAGCAGGACGGGCGGGCATCTTGCGGCTAATCTCGGTGTTGTGGAGCTGACGATAGCGATGTTGAGGACATTCAACCCGCCGGCTGATAAAATACTTTGGGACGTTGGCCATCAGTCCTACGCCTACAAAATTTTAACCGACAGGAAAGCGCGTTTTCATACATTGCGTCAAATGGATGGCATTTCCGGTTTTATGAGGCGGCAGGAAAGCGCTTATGATGTGTTCGGGTCAGGGCATTCAGGTACCGCGGTGTCTGCCGCGCTGGGCATGGCAGTGGCAAGGGATAGGAATGGTTCCGATGAACACGTTATCGCGGTTTTAGGAGACGGGTCTGCCGGGTGCGGAATTTCGCTGGAAGGATTCAATAATGTGGCAGACGCTACTCGCCGGTTAATAGTTGTTCTCAATGACAATGAGATGTCGATAGCCGCCAATGTGGGATCGATCTCCAATTATCTTGGACGTTTGCTGGCCAACCCGCGTTACAACCGGTGGAAACACTCTGTAGAGAGTGTTGCGGTGAAGTTGAATATGGGGTGGTTCCGTTCCATATATTACCGTGTTGAAGAGGCGATCAAGAGCCTTTTTCTGCGTAGTGTTCTCTTTGAGGAATTCGGGTTGCGTTATATTGGGCCGGTTAACGGTCATAATATAGAATCTTTGCTTGATGCCTTGGCGATTGCCAGAGATTCGGATCGTCCCATTCTTCTGCATGTTTCCACGCAAAAGGGCAAAGGGTATTTACCGGCAGAGAAAGAGCCTGAAAAATGGCACAGCACATCCGGTTTTGAAGTTTCAACAGGTAAACCGGTGAAAAATGTTGCACCTGATTATTCTAATGTGTTCGGCTCTGTGCTTGAGAAGATTGCGGAAACTGATGACAGGATAGTTGCTATAACGGCGGCAATGCCAACCGGCACAGGATTGGCCGGGTTTGCCCGTAAATTTCCTGATCGTTTTTTTGATGTGGGTATTTCTGAGGAACATGCTGTTGTTTTTGCCGCGGGTCTGGCCGCCGGCGGGCTTATACCATTTTTTGCGGTGTATTCCACTTTCGCCCAGAGATCGGTGGACTGTGTGATTCATGATGTCTGCCTGCAGGGACTGCCGGTTGTTTTGTGTCTGGACCGTGCAGGTATTGTAGGGGATGACGGTCCCACACATCATGGCGTTTTTGATATAGCACTTTTCAGGCCTGTGCCGGGATTGATTATTATGCAGCCGAAAGATGGGCCGGAATTGGCCAATATGATTTTTACAGCAGTTAAAGCAGAAAAACCTGTTGTAATAAGATATCCCAGAGGAATATGTCCGGCATCAGAGACTGTTTCGTCAGCATACAGAGAGATTGATATTGGAAAGGCCGAAATTATCAGACCGACAGATCCCAAAGCAGGACAGCATGGAGAGCGGCATACTACAGTATGGATCTGGGCGCTGGGTGACATGCTGGATCTGGCAGGGAAAACATCAGATATATTGGTCCGGCGCGGTATGACGGTTGGTGTTGTAAACGCGCGTTTCGTTCAGCCTCTGGATGAAAAGTTACTTGCCGAACAGGCTTTGACAGCGAGTGTTTTCATTACAATGGAAAACGGAGTTGTTCGTGGCGGATTTGGATCAGGTGTTGAGGAATTTCTGTCAGGTTCAGGGTTCAAAGGTGATATTGTCAAGGTTGGCTGGCCGGATGAATTTATTCCGCACGGCGCAACCGGAGAATTGATGAAGCGTTTCGGGCTGACTGCTGAAGCTGTTGCTGATCGGATTAGAGAATGAAAGAACGTTTGGATGTAATGCTTGTCCAGCGTGGGCTTGTGGAGAGCAGGGAAAAGGCTCAAGGATTGATACTTGCCGGTAAAGTTACTGTTAATGGTGAGCCTGTCTGCAAAACAGGCCGGAAATATGACGATGATGTCCAGATTGATTTGAAGGAAGGGCCTAAATTTGTAAGCAGGGGCGGTGGCAAGCTTGACTGCGCGTTTGAAAAATTCGGGTTGAATGTCACGGGTCTGATTTGCATGGATGTAGGTTCTTCTACCGGCGGTTTTACAGACTGTTTGCTTCAGCATGGCGCGGCAAAAGTCATAGCTGTTGACGTGGGCAGGGGGCTTCTGCACTGGAAACTGCGTAACGATCCGCGTGTTACTGTATTGGAGGGAATAAACGCGCGGTATTTGAGTAAAAAAGATATTGATATTGAGCCGCAATTCGCTGTGATTGATGTGTCGTTCATTTCATTGACTAAAGTTATGCCTGCTGTTATAGAGGTTCTTGCACAATGCGCGGATGTTATTACCCTTATTAAGCCGCAGTTTGAGGCAGGCAGGAAGCAGGTTGAAAAAGGCGGAGTAGTGCGTAATCCGGCAGTGCATGAAGAGGTAAAGGAAGTCGTAAAAAAATTCGGGACCCGCGAGTTGGGACTGATATGGCTGGGGGTTTGTGAGTCGCCAGTAAGGGGGCCGGCGGGAAATATAGAATTTCTTGCTCACTGGCGTAAGACACAGGATGGCAAAAGATGAAGAAAATAGGAATAATAGCGAATTGCAAGAAACAAAGAGCATGCGATGTTCTGGCAAGACTGGGAAAAAAAAGCATTGAAGCCGGGTTGGAGCTTTTTGCTGATGAGACAACGGTTAAACTACTGGGGTGCGGTGTCATTGTTCGTGATATGAAAGCTATGGTGGATAAGATAGATGCCGTTGTGGTGCTTGGCGGCGATGGCACCATGCTTCGCGCGGCGAGAGAACTGGATGGCGCTGACAAGCCGCTTATGGGTGTTAATATTGGCGGGCTTGGTTTTATGACAAGCGTGGCAGAGGAATATCTGGATAAAGCGCTGGATTGTATGGCCCGGGATGATTTTAATACTGATGTCCGTTCTGTAATTGAATGTGTGATTGTCTGCGGCGGCAGGGAAAAAGCGGTTTACAGAGCCCTTAATGACATTGTAATTCACAGCGGATCTTCGCGTATTGTTACACTGCACGTTTCTGTTAATGATGAGAAGGTTGCATCGTATGCCTGTGACGGGCTGGTGGTGTCGACTCCGACAGGCAGTACAGGACATTCATTGTCCGCAGGCGGCCCTATTATAATGCCGGAAACGCAGGCGTTTGTTTTAAGTGTAATATGTCCTCATACCCTTAGCTCACGCCCGCTCGTTGTTCCCGATAAGAGTGAAATATCAGTTGAAGCAGGAGATTTGTCCCAAAATGTATTTTTGTCGGCGGATGGACAGGTCGGGCAGGCGCTTGTTCCGGGAGACAGGGTTATAATGAGGCGCAGTAAAAAGAGTGTTAAGTTTGTGCATCTGCCCGGATACAGTTATTTTTCAGTACTGCAGGAAAAACTTCACTGGAGCGGGTCGAGTGTTAAATGAAATGGGTTGACTTGATTGATAGCTGGCTTTATGGAAAACGGTGGTCTGTATTATACCGTTTTCTGTGGTTTACCGCTCTGGGTCTGCTGGTCTGGTGTTTTTCATCCAACGGCATACAGAAGGTTTTGTTGTGGTCATGTTTCCTGTACAGTGTTTTCAAGGCTTACGGCGGGGCGGGGCGTATTTGGAAGAATAGCGCCGGGATAGCGTTTATCGCGGTACTGGGTTATATGGTTGTTACATTGCCTCTGAGTGTTAGCCCGAAAGATGCTGCGCTTGATTTTATAAAGCTTCTTGATGTTTTGGCTGCCGCGTATGCGATATCAGTTCTTTTCAATAACGAACGCAAGATCAGTTGCGCGCTGGTTTATACAGCGTCGGCGCTTACACTGGTTTTTGCCTGTGATCTGGTTCGTCTTTTTGTTTATCTGGGAAATAATGTTTTCAGTAAGGCCCATTTCTTTCAGCCATTTCTCATGAGCCATCCTAATAACGCAAGTATTGCCTCGGGATTTGCCGCTTTTACATTGGCGTGTTTTTCGTGGAAATGGCGCGGAAACCGTCTTCAGTGTCTGACATGTCTTGGCGCAATGCTGATAAATATATTTTACATATTTGTTATGGCTTCAAGAGGACCGCAGGCGGCATTCGCGGCAAGCATTGGTTTGTCAGGATTTATTTTCCTGCCGGGCTGGCGCAAGAAAACATTGTGGTTGCTGGCTGTATGTGTCGCGGCTGTTATTGTTCTGGGTAATCTGGAGACTGTGAATCCGCGTTTTAAGGACAAGAAAAGCATGGCCGGCTTCTGTGAACGTGAGATAGTGTGGAAACATACATGGTCATTATCATCCAATCATCCGTTTATAGGGCATGGGTACGGGAAAAGAATTTTTCAGGATGTGTATTATTCAAGTAATCCACCCCGTTCCCGCTTTTTCTTTCCGCATCCGCATTCTTATTGGTTGTATATTCTGTTTTCTCATGGATGGATAGGAGTTGTTTTGTACGCTGTGGCGTGGTTTTTATTAATATTCCGCCTGTTGCGTCAAGTTGTCAGTCAGCCTGCTTTTGAAGATATAATTGTTCCGGGAACAGTAGCGTTGCTTATTATTTTTATTCATGTTTACGTGCTCGTTGACTGGCCCAGCAATATTGTTTACGAAATGCTTGTCTGGCTTATTCCTGCGGCTTTGGTTGTGTCTGATCCAAACGCGCTGGTCAGCCGTTGAATTCTGTGAATATAACATCAGAATGCGGATGATCGGCCAATCCTCTGGCGCTCCGGAATGACGATAGTTTGCGGTGAAAGCGTTCTATGTTTGATCCGTTTTTCCATTCGGTGTGACACACCGGATGGGGCATATGGCTGACAAGGGCCTTATTGATGACAGGGCATGGCGTTACACCTGCTTTGTATAGACGGCGCCCAAGATCGTCATCTTCCTGTCCCCATCCTATGTATTCTTCATCCAACCCGTTGACACGGAACAGATCATCACGGTGCGCTGATGTATTGCATGTCTGCAGAGCGGGTTTTGCTTTTATGCCGATTCCGGCCCGCCGGATGGCCGCATAAAAAGCGTTTTTTTTCTGGAGTTTGTTCATGTGTGTCATTTGGTCCGGTTTGTGCCATGTTTCAAATTCACCGTTTTCAATCTGTTGTGGTTCGATTTGAGAGATGTCGCCTGAAAGTTCAAGCATACGGCCAATGCTCACCTGGCCCGGCCGGGTATGATGGAGATGCTGTTCCAGCCAGTTTCTGTGTGGAAGCACATCCTGATCAAGAAAAGCGATGATTTTACCGGTAGATCTGTATATCGCGTTGTTTCTGCTCCTGGCGGCTCTGAATCCTTCGTTTTTCTGCCATACATGTGACAACCGGAACGGGAGAGATGACGAGATATTGGAGAGCATGTCGCGCATTTCAGGACCGGACCCGTCATCCGCGACAATTACTTCTTCCGGGAGGATAGTCTGACGTTTAAGCGCCAGAAGCACGAAAGAGAGGGCTTTTGGTTTCTGATAGGCCGCAATGATTACGGTGACATTATTGGTTGCGGAACTATTCAAAACAGATATCTCCTCAATGACCATTGCCTGCCGTTGAACGCACGGCTTGGGACGCCGCTTCAAACACGGTTCTCACTGATACATTGTTCTTATTGGCGCAACTTGCGCAGTCTTCATATTCGGGCGCGTGTGTTATATCCCGGCCTTTCCATGATCCTATTTTAACTCTGATTGTGCCGTAAGGGGTGTTTACTTCCAGATGGCGGCGTTCAAGAATGGTCCGTTTTACCATGTGCTCGCGTACACCAAAAGTTGTGCTTTCAGAAAAAATCAGATCGAGTATCTGGTCTCTGTCAGATGGCTTGCAAAGTACTGTCAGCAGGATGCCGGGCCTTTGTTTCTTCATCTGAATAGGGGTGGTGAACACATCCAGGGCCCCATTTGACATAAGTTTCTGTGTCAGCGCACCGAGCAGTTCAGGAACTGTATCGTCAACATTGCATTCGATGATCAGGCATTCATCATGAAGCGCAGGCGCGATTGTGCCGTATTCCACAATCATTGCTCTTAGCAGATTGGGTCTGTTGTTCAATTTCGCCTGACCGAATCCCTGTCCGACAGCTTTGATTACACCATCGCTGTCAGGCGGTATTTTATTGCTTAATATTTCATCATTTATCCATGACGAGATCAGTGCTGCTCCTGTTGGAGTTACGAGTTCAAATGCTATATCAGCCTGCACCACGGGAATTTCTTTTAGCAGTTCCACTGTAGCCGGCGCTGGAACAGGAAGAACACCATGCTGGCAGTTTACGGAGCCATGACCTATGGGCAGGGGGCCTGTCTGAACGCGATCGATTTTGAGAAGATCCAGAGCAATGCATGACCCGACGATATCGGCAATGGAATCTTCTGCGCCTACTTCATGAAAATGAACCTGTTCCGGCAGTGTGTCGTGGACCTTGGCTTCGGCCTTTGCCAATTTGGTGAACACTTTTATGCTCATGGCTTTGACGGCATCGTTGATGGAGCTTTTTTCTATAAGTTTTATTATGTCATTCAAATTACGGTGGTGATGGTGTGATTCGGCATGATCAGCCGGCTTTGGCGGTATGGAGACTATGACTTTCCGGCCTTGCAGGCCATGACTGGCAAACGGGGAGACTTCTATTTTTACAGCGCCTATATCAAGGCTGGAAATGTGTTTATTGATGACGTTTACATCGGCGCCGCAATCTATCAGAGCGGCCAGAATCATATCTCCGCTTGCCCCGCCGACACTATCGAATCTTAATATTCTCATTTTGTGTTTCCGGTTCTGTTTATCAGAGCCGCCGCCACGCCTGCTCCGAATCCATTGTCTATATTCACCACCGAGATGCCGGGCACGCAGGAATTTAGCATTGCCAGAAGCGCGGCGATGCCGTTCATGCTTGTTCCATAACCAACGCTGGTGGGAACGGCAATTATGGGTTTGTCTATCAGGCCTCCGACAACGGATGGGAGTGCTCCCTCCATGCCTGCGACAACAACTACAGCTCTGGCAGATTTAAGCAGATCTATGTGATTGATTAATCTGTGGAGGCCGGCTATTCCGACGTCATACACTTTTTTGACATTGGCGCCCATGCGTTCCGCGGTCAACGCGGCCTCTTCTGCTACTGGCAGGTCGGATGTTCCGGCGCATATCACTGCCACCAGGCCTGAATGGGCAGGGGCCCTGGTTACATCAAGGGTGATTGCTTTTGCAAGTTCATGATATACGGCTTTTTTGAAGGTTTTTTTGACAAAAGCATATTGTTCCTTTGAGGCTCTGGTCGCCAGTATGTTCTGCCCGGCTTTTTTGAGAGATCCCATTATTTTGACAATTTGAGGGGATGTTTTCCCGGGGCAGTAAATAACTTCAGGCAGTCCGCATCTGCGCATTCTGTCGGTGTCCACTCGCGCGAACCCGAGGTTGTGTTCTTTTCTGTTCTCCCTTGAACAATGTGTCATAGCATGCCTCATCCCTTTTAAAACTTTATTGTTTATGACAGAGCATTATAAAGTTTGGCTGTCAGATCGTCCATAGACAATCTTTCCTGGAGCATGGTGTCCCTGTCGCGCAATGTGACGGTGTTGTCGGTCAGGGTTGTAAAGTCTATTGTTACGCAGAATGGAGTGCCGATTTCGTCCTGACGTCTGTAGCGCCGGCCTATTGCGCCGGTATGATCCCAGAAGCAAGGCCAGTGTTTTTGAACCAGATCGAAAACAGTGCGTGCTTTCTGGATGAGTTCCGGTTTGTTTTTGAGAAGCGGGAATATAGCTACTTTAACCGGGGCCATTTTTGGATGGAACCGCATAATGGTGCGTGCTTCATAGCCTGCCGGCGGTTGTTTGCCCGGTTCAGCTTGTATTATTCCGGGTTTGTTTTGAGATGAGGCTTCAGTATTCCCGGAATCCGGGGATTCCGCGGAGGACGCCACCCATTCTTCGTTGTATGCGTTGCATATTATGGCCAGCGCTATTCTGTCCACGCCGGCTGACGGCTCGATAATGTGAGGGAGATATTTTTCGTTTGTTTCCTGATCGAAATATTCCATTGATTTGCCGCTGAACTCCTGATGTTTTCTGAGGTCGAAATCGCCTCTTGCGGCTATTCCTTCGAGTTCCTGTGTGCCGAAAGGAAAATTATATGCGATGTCAGTGCAGGCTGACGCGTAATGAGCCAGTTTTTCTTTCGAGTGGATGTCAAGCTTCAGGCTGTCGGCAGGAAGGCCTATTGATTCATACCATTTCAATCTCTCGGCTACCCAGTATTTGTGCCATTCTTCATCAGTTCCCGGTTTGATGAAAAACTCAAGTTCCATCTGCTCGAATTCGCGGGAGCGGAATGTGTAATTTCTCGGATTTATTTCATTCCTGAAAGCTTTGCCGATCTGTGCTATGCCAAAAGGTATTTTCTGGCGGGAAGTTGCCAATACATTTCCGAATTGTACAAAAATTCCCTGTGCGGTTTCGGGGCGCAGGTAAGCGACTGCTGAATCATCTTCTACCGGCCCGACAAAGGTTTTGAACATCAGGTCGAAGGACCGCGGCTCGGTGAAATCTTTACTTCCGCATGTGCATTTGAGGCCTTCCGGAAGCTTGAATCCGTCAGCGGTTTTAATGAGTGTTTTGTCTTGTTCCTCGCAGAAAGCATCGGCTTTGTAGCGTTTTCTGCATGTCTTGCAGTCTATCATTGGATCCGAAAACCCGCCAATATGTCCTGATGCTTCCCATACTCTTGGGTGCATTATTATAGAAGAGTCAAGCCCGACTATGTTTTCACGGGTTCTTACCATTGAACGCCACCAGGATTCTCTTATGTTGCGCTTCAATTCTGTTCCAAGCGGGCCGTAATCCCAGAAACCGTTTATGCCTCCGTATATCTCGGAACTTTGGAAAATGAATCCCCGCCTTTTGCAAAGGGATGAAATAGCTTCCATTTTTGTTTTACTGTTTTCTTTCATGGCGCTCTATCCTGAAAAAGAAAGGGATGATAGTCAAGAACCATCCACGTAAAAACATTGAAATTGTTCTGGAGTCCATCATCTTTTTTGATGCGGAAAGAAGTTTTTGCTTCCCGTGTGCATGATCAGGTGTTTTTCTATTGACCGTCTTACTGGCAAGTCTTATTGTCAATGGCAGGGTT
>JBFZFB010000057.1:0-6488 GCA_041306605.1 Lentisphaerota bacterium
TTATTCACACTAACTAAATCTTAAATGCACCGTGCATTCAATATGGAATAAGCATGGCGAATGAAAGGCGTGAAATCAATATCAATATTTAAAATTATTCTTCCGAACTTTGTCTTTTGCAGGCTTCGACAAGTTGTGCCGCCTCATCTCAAAGTCCATTGTACAGGTCAGACCCTGACGGCCCACACATCTGTCAACCCTCATTTTCTAGGTTCTAGGTCAGACCCTGCTGGGACCAGTCATCCTTCTTCGCGATCATGCCGGCCACGCGGCTGGCACACAGTCTGTTGCCTGCTTCAGTCAGGTGGACCATGTCCTCTGATATGTATCGCTTCACGTCTTCCATGAGAGGTGAGTGCAGGTCGTTGATCTCCACGCCGACCCCTCTGAGCAGGTCTACCGCGGCGCTGTTGTACTCGCTGATATCTTCGTTCCGACGGGGGACCATTGATGCGCTTGCGAAGTGTTCAGGCCAGACGGGTGTAGTGGTCGCGAAGACAAGCCTCTTGGTCTTCTTCAGGAGAATACCGGCGATGCGTTCCTGGATCTCGAGGTAACTGGCCAGAGGGGTGTGGATTCTGCCGTCGGGCATATGACAGGTGTCCCACTGTCCATTGTTCCACTGAATCACGTCGAAGTCATTATCGGTGACCCATGCCGACAGATTGAAAAGCGTGTAGGCGGAGAAACGGCAGTTGTCGTCTGGTCCGCTGACCAGCGCGATCTCTCCAAGGAGTTCGGCCACCTTGGCTTGATACCCGTGGCGTATTGAGTCCCCGATGAGCATAACCTTCTTCATTCTTCTTTCTCCACATCCTGAAGCACAACAGTACTTATTCACACTAACCAAATTTCAAATGCACCGTGCATTTAATATGGAGTAATTTTGGCGAATGAAGGGCTCAAAATCAATATAAATATTCGAAATTATTCCTTCACTCTTGGCGGTCTTTGCGTCTTTGCGAGAGATATTTCCTCCCCGAGATGGATGGGCCTGCCCGCAGTGCTACAGCGTTGCAGGCGGGCCTGCCCGCATTGCCTGCGGCTTCAAGCGCTGCAGGCTGGGTGGTGAAAAAAAGTCCCCGTATCTCCCGTGTTCTTGAACGCAAAATATGGGTTAATCTGTAAACAGGCGGAAGAATAATTCCAGAGAGATGGCTTTACTGATCTGGGCTGAATAATCCGCTTTTCTGCTGATGTGATGATCAATCATCGTTTTCAGCCGACTGGCGTCAAAGTAATTTCTGGAAAGAGTGCGGGGATCAAGCAGAATTTCTTTTACGTAATTTTTCAGTTCACAACGGAACCAACTGCGGTATTTGGCGGTTGTGTTGTTGGATATGAACAAGCGGTCAAGCATCAAGTATGGCGGTATTCGCCTTGAATTGCTTACGGTGGTAAGGAAAAACCATGTTTTGAAGAATTTTGCCCACAATACGTCCAGAATACTGTCTTTTAACGGAAGAGCACCACGGTTTGTGGGTATTCTCGCCAGCTCGATGTTGTTCTTGCGGATAATGTGATGCTGAAGAGCGGCACCGGACCTTAATTCGGCCGGGACCCGGAGGAGAAACTCGATCATTTCATGGTCTGTAAAAGGTGTTCTCACCGATATCATGGAATTTTCCATGGCCAGCTTTCCGCCCCAATGATGCCTGCATTCTTCGATAATCGTGAAAAGAAGACTTCCGTCTTCGCGAGATTTGAAATCGGAAAATTTTCTGTCCGCTAAAGCAAGATTTTGTTCCGGGGCAGAATTGATCTCGTCGCGCAAATCATCTGACAATATGGCAAGATTCGGCAGGTCCGACATCTGCCAGACTTTCTGGCGAACGCCTCTCATCATCTGCGTGCCGTACTTGCCGCCAGCGCATATACTGTTGCGGTGATGAGCGTGGACATGCAGGATGGAGGATGAGATAATATCTCCCATGCCGTCCGCGATCCAGACTGCTTTTTCGGCGTAATCTGGAAACCTGGCAAGAAAATCACTTCCTGTTGAAATGAATTTGTAGGGCAGGTTCAGGGTTTTGGCGACTTTGCGCGCGAGTAATGTGTCGGCAGTGTTTTCTGTGATTCCGTATGTAAAACAGAATCGCGGCCGGGCTGATTGGTCAAGCAGAGAGAGCATGGCTCTTGTGTCGTTACCGCCGGTAAGGGAGAATATGTAGTCGCCGCGCAGGTAGCGGGGCATTATTTTTGCCATCAGCGCGGCGCCGGCATCAACGGCCTGAGTCATGCTGTATTTTTCCAGATCAAGATAATCCTGCGGCTGCCAGTATGTGTTTCTCTGCCATGTTCCGGCTGAATATGTCCATGCTGATGCCGGAGGAAGGCGGAATATATTCTTAAAAAGCGTTTTCTCGTTCAGTACGCCGTCAAAAGCCAGAAAATCGGCTATTGACGCGTGATTCAAGTCAGGCTTTGCGGGAAGGCATTTCAAAATGCCTTTAACTTCACAGCTGAAAACAGTGCGGTTGTCGCCATCGTGATAATAAAGGGGCCGTATGCCGTAGCGATCATTGGCGATCAAGAGAAGGTCTTTGCGTTCATCGTAAATCAGTAAATTAAACCAGCCGTTTAATTTGTTGAGAAATGCGTTGTCAGAAGACCTGCAGTAGAGATGATAAACGGTCTCAGCGTTGTTTTCCCTGTTATTGACGGATAGGTTTTCCGATTCAATCAAGTCGGAGTTGTTGGCGATTTCGCCGTCGATCATGACGTGAATATTTTTTGAGGAATCGTGATACTCCTGCACAGGACGGCCGGGAAGGTTAAGAGATATGTTGCTGAACAGAATGAGACCGTTTTTGAAAGAGCAGGATTTGATTATGTAGTCACTGAAATGACACAGAGATTGTGTCATTGCCGATAGTTCTGTTTTCATGGTTCCGGCATTACCGTTTTTGTTTGAGACTATACCTGTTAATCCGGGCATGATTTTTTCTGTTTCTGTTGTGAACTATAAAACACCATTTATATTGAATATTTATGTTTTAATGTTAATTTGAGCAAAAATGAAGATAAAAAGTCTTGCGATAGTGTTTTTTGGGGTATTTTCTTTAATATGGCTACAGGATGATTGTGCAGGAGCGAATAACGGGTCTGTCAGTAATGAAATCGAAATAACGGCGTCGCGGATAATGAGTGAAAACGGTAGTGTTACGGCGCCTGTTTCCGGCAGGGCTCTGGATAATCTTCAAGGGGTAACGGTGGCGCCGCAGGGGTTGCCGGGTGCGCAGAGCGATATTCAGGTGCGTGGCAGTAGTTTCAACGGCGCGGGAATCGCGATAAACGGTTTGGCTCTTCAAAATCCGCAAACAGAGCATTTCAATGGAGATATGCCACTGCCGCCGGTTCTGTTTGGTGAGCCGGAAGTGCTTTCCGGTTTATCTATGATCAGGAATACCATGGGTCATCTTGCGGGAACAATAAATCTCGATTTGCGGCCGGTGAAAGAGGGCGGGCTTGTTGAAGCTGGAGTCGGCGAGGATGGGAACAACTGGCAGGGCGGCATTGTGCAGACGCTATTATCTGAAACGCCTGAAGGACAAGCAGGTCTTTCGGTGTTTGGTCACAGGGAAACTGCGGATGGTGTGGATTATTCCGATAACTATCTTGATCGCTGGAATGGGGGCGCGCATTTTCAGACTGTCAACAGCTGGAATCAAACTGATTTTGTGCTGGCCCGGCAGAACAGAGATTTCGGGGCGCGCGGTTACTATGGATCTCCGGCATCACGACCTTCGGAGGAAAGTGTGGATGATAAGTTTCTTTTTGCTGGCAGTCGTGTGAATTATGGTGATTCCTTTGCCCGTATTTCAACATCAATGCGTAATGTTAAAGACCACTATGTTCTGGACCGGAACAATCCTGCCTTTTATCAGAATAGTCATGAAACAGATGCAATGTCAGCGGCTATTGATGGAGCCAATGAAGTGGATGGTGAGACAGTGATAATCTGGCGCGGTATGTTTGAAGATGAGGCTTTGGACAGCACCAATTTGGGTGATCATAACAGATCGCGCGGAGGTCTGACTCTTCTTGGCGAGCGGAAAATTGAGCCGTATTGTCTGACTATTGGCGGGCGGAATTATGTTTTTTCGGATGAAGGACCGGAAGTTGTTCCGCTTGCCGGCATATCCAGGGATATTGGCAAGCGCAATAATGTTTTTGTGAATTACACTCAGACAATAAGACAGCCGTCATATACAGAGCTGTATTATCATTCTGTAAGCAGTCAGGGTGATGAGACGCTTGGCCGTTCGCACGCGAGAGGATATGAAGCCGGATATTCGGGGAATAATGGCAGGGAATTTTTCTGGCAAGCGGTGGGATTTCACAGGGAAGAGCGGAACAGTGTTGACTGGGTTTGGAACACCACAAGTTCAAAATGGCAGGCGACAGATCTGGGTACAGTTAATGTTGACGGAATTGATCTTTCCGGAAAGTGGGTACAATCCAGGAAGATGTCCTTCTCGAGCATGTATTCTTTTCTGGAAAAGCGTAATAATACTGATATTTATGCCAGCCGTTATGTGCTGGATTATCCGAAGCACAGTGTTTCGATTGCATGCGCGTACAGAATTGTTCAGAACTGCGAGCTTTCTCTCGTTCAGGCGGTGAGAAGGCAGGAGGCCAACAGTAAGAGGGATGGCGACTGCACGTCAACAGACGGTACGGCGATGATCAAGGTGGGGTTGAAGCGTATACCCGGCGCTGAGCTAATGATTGCCTGTGAGAACATCTGGAACGATGATTTTGAATATTTGCCGGGTCAGCCGCGAGGGGGGCGGCGTGTTCTGTCTTCGGTCAGCTACTCTTGGTAGTTTTGAGAGACAGATAGTTCTGCACGTAATCCTTGATGCCGTTTTCAATGGAAGTGAAAGGCTTTTTGTATCCTGCCTGTCTTAATTTTGAGATGTCGGCCTGAGTATGATACTGGTATTTCTCGCGCAATTCCGGTGGCATGTCGATAAATTTGATTTTCGGATCCATGCCCATGGCCGCGAAAACAGCCTTTGCAAGATCGAGCCATGTCCGCGCCTTGCCTGTTCCGCAGTTGAACAGGCCTGAAATTTCAGGATGGTCATGGAAGAATAATGTGACATCCACAGCGTCTTTGACGTAAACAAAATCACGCACCTGTTCACCATCGGCGTATTCAGGCTTATAGGATTTGAATAGAGATATGGTTCCTGTTTTAAGTATCTGTTTATAAGACTTGTTGGGAACTGAGCGCATATCGCCTTTATGATCCTCGCGCGGGCCGTAAACGTTGAAATACTTCAAACCTGCTATCCGGTCCAGCAGACATGTTTTGAGCGCCCATATGTCAAACATCTGCTTGGATTTGCCGTATAGATTAAGAGGGGTTAATTCCGGTATTGTGCTGTTACTGTCTGAATAACCTTTTGATCCGTCGCCGTATGTTGCCGCGCTTGATGCGTAGATAAACCGGACGTTATGTTTCAGACACCATTCGCATAGTTCTTGGGTGTACCGGAAATTGTTATCGGTCAGATATTCCTCATTTGTTTCGGTTGTGGAACTGCATGCACCCATGTGAAACACTGTGTTAACAGCATTAAATTTATTCGCGCGAAAATTTTTCCGGAACTCTTCTATTCCGATATAATCACGGTATTTAAGTCCTGCCAGATTTGTTTTTTGTTGTTTGCATCCCGGCACGTCAACAACCGTAATATCGTCATGCCCGCGTTCGTTTAACGCGAGGACAATATTACTGCCTATAAAACCAGCGCCGCCTGTGACTATGAATTTTTTGTCCATGTATGAGCAATTCCTGCTGATGAGTTTTCAGAGGAGCTTATTTAAGTTTCTTGATTTTTTCTATAATGTTGCTTGTTGATTTTCCTTTAACCAGCGGTGCAAGCACAACTTTTCCACCGTTTTTCTCGACAGTTTCCCTGCCGCAGACGTAATGAGCCCAGTCTTCGCCTTTGACAAGAATGTCGGGAATTAATTTATTGATCAGAGACAGAGGCTCTTCTTCGTCGAAGATCACCACGTAGTCCACCATTTCGAGTGACGCCAGGACTTTTGCGCGGTCATCCTGCGGAATGATAGGGCGGAGGTCGCCCTTGTTTTTCTGAACAGACTTGTCGGAGTTTAAGCCGACTATGAGTATATCGCCCTGATTTCTTGCGAAAGACAGGTAATCAACATGGCCGGGGTGCATCAGGTCGAAGCATCCATTGGTGAAAACGACAGTTTTGCCGGCGGATTTCAGGCGTTCACGTTCGGTGCACATGGCCTTCGCGCTTATTATTTTTGATTTGTAATCTCTAAATGACTTCACGCATTTAGACTAAATCTTCGGGCGTGGTTTCGTCAAGAGTATAAAGGATTGTTTAAAGTTCCAAATTGTCAAAATTATGGATATGGCGGATATCTTTGCCTTTGATTATGTAAAAAACGTCTTCAGCTATATTTACAGCGTGATCTCCAACGCGTTTAAAAGCGCG
>JBFZFB010000058.1:0-7699 GCA_041306605.1 Lentisphaerota bacterium
GCAGATCCGTTTTCAGCTCAACATCCGTTCTGCATATAGACTTTTATCCTGCGATCCGGACCGGGCAAATTTTTCTTTATAAAAAAGATAATGGGATATGGATATATGTGGTCCAGGTGAAAGAGAACTACCGGCAGAGTGGTCATAAGAGAGTTTAAGATATGGTTTTGGGTGATTTTGGGAAGGATTATTCTGGCTGTAAGAGTGCATTGGTGGGTTGCTATACGCTTTGGTAATCGTAAGTGTTTTCCAACAAGTGCAGGTTGGTTTAGATAGCAGCAGGTTTTTGTTCACCAAAACGGGTAATAATTTTTTTCTGAGAAAAAGATCACATCACCCCGAATAAACGCATTTATCGTAAATATAGGTTCCATGTTTATCCGATCATTCATCATCAGGAGTCAGGAGATTCTTATGCGCAATTCTCCCTCGCCAACTGCCACCGGATAGGTGTGGATGGGCCGGGGGGCCGGGCCGTGTATTTTATCACCGTCAAACGTGTAGGTGGATTTGTTCACGCTGCAGCATTGGACGGTTTCGGTTCCTGGCACATTGTCCAACCGGCGGTGTCCCAGGTGGGTGCACCGGTTGTGGAACGCCTGGTACTGTTTGTCTTCTCCGAATACGACCAGAACCCTTGCTGGCAGGCTCTTCCCTTCGAACCGGACGGCCGTGCCTGATCGGGTCAGCTCGGGAATGCGGTCCAGGTTGATGGTCAGTTGACCGGCTTCATAGTGCCAGCCGCTTTCGTCCTGTGGTTTGCCCGTGGCGGAGATGCCGAAAATCCGCTGCCAAATGCTGCGCTGTAAAAACTTTATAGTCATGGGTAATCCTCAGTATTGGTTATGATTTAATGGTTACCATCTTTCCAGTAGGCAGAGATTCATAAACTGATGTAATGCTGTATCAGCCAGAAATCAATCCCGCCACTGCATTGCTAAAAGAGCGATAGAGGATCGGATATCCACTGGCGGGAGCCAATAACTGATATCCGATCACCGGCCCTGCAATGGCTACTACTTCTGCCAGTCCACCAGTTTTCGGATATCTGTTACCTCGAAAGCAGCGGCTGCCACGATCATTTTGGCCGCTTCGGCACCGGCATGTTCGGCAATGGCGGTCTTAATGGCATCATACAATGGGCCAGCCTTCTGTATCTTCTTTACCTTTAGATAAAGTCGCACACCAGGGGTCTGGAATTCTACGGGGCTTTCGGTGACGCAAAATAGTACGGCCAATGGGTTTACTTCAAGGTTCTTCAAACTGCGATTGTTGCCCAATCCCAGAACCACTATGCCGTCTTCCATCAATCTCAGGCTGCCGAAATAGGCGGCATTCGGTTGTCCCTGTTTGTCAGCGGTACCCAAAACTCCCACTCTACCGGGCTTGTTGATAATTTCGAAAATTTCTTTACTGATCTCCGTCATGAAGTCCTCCTTGATTAAACGATGATTTCAAACGTCCTCAACGGATTTCCCTGTTTGAGGGGCTATTCCATAAAAAATCTGTATTTTCCTGAATCTATCAAACCTTTCATGATATTTTTAAAAGAATCGGGAGACTGATATTCCGGATAGCGGCGAAACATTGCAACCGTTCGGTCGATTTCGGATAATTCTTTCCACTGGGCCACCGCTTCAGCTCTGCCTTTTGCAGCTACTTCCTTTTTGACAAAAGATACCTTTCCCGGGATTATCACACCCTGTATCAAGTCCCTGGCGGCTTTTTTATGGCACCTGCAGGAATTGTTTTTATTGACCAGGCCGCAATGCTTCAGCATAAAATTCTGCATGCTCTTTCTGCTGCGGGAAAGGCGTTTGCGGAACGTCTCGGCTGTGATACCCAATATGAAGGCGCCTTCTTTGCTCGTGACATCATATAAATCGCCGAGTATAAAAACAATTCGCATTTCCCTCTCCAGACAGGCCAAGACGCCCTGCATACAACTGAATCTGGCCTCCTCCTGCATGAGATCCCTTTCCGGTCCTGAAACAGTCAGAGGGTGCGTATCTTCAGTCTCAGAAGAGACCAGTTCTTCCAGTAAGTCGAAAGTCATCCCCTCACTTTTACGGGTTCGCGTCGTCAGCGTCGTCAAAAGATGATTACAGGCAACCCGGTACACCCATGAACTAAAAGCACTCTCTTCCCTATAGTCACTCAAATGCGTGAGCACTTTTATTAGAATCTCCTGCGCCTCATCTTCGGCATCTTCAGGGTGGCCCAACATCCGGAGTGCCAGCCCGTAAATTTTGTCCTGAATGCCACAGACAACAGTTTCAAGCGCCTGTCTATCTCCATTTTTAGCTTGCCTAACATATTGTTCTAAATTCAAACTCATCGGCTCAATCCTTCAATTTGTGCTTTTTCTATTTAGACTCATAAAATTAAAAAAGTGTGACAAAAAAACAAAAAAATAATCAACACATAAAATTACGATATCACAGTAGGGTAAAGGAAGCTTGGAGGATGATTTAAAGCTTAGCACAGTTACCAATAGTCAGCAGTCAACTCAAGTCGCGGGTTTTCCAAAGAATACATCCGATATTGAACGGTCAGATGTTACGTGACAAATCCAACGTGTTCAGGGGGCATCCAGCGGGTTAGGCAGATAGCGTGCCAGTATCGTAACTAGTGCTCGAACGGGTATCCAGAACATTATGTAATTATTGACAAATACGCATAAAAGAAAAACGAAGATTTTTCGGTTTGATGCAAAATTGACTTGCATTCCTTACTCGTTGACGGTAGATATCTTTTTGAATTAACAACAAAAACCTTCTTTCTACCGGCACAGTAGAAAGTTGGCAACGAGTCAAACCTGAAAAATCTTCGTGGGAACAATCTATGCGAAAAGTCATCGATTTGCAAATGGAATTCTGGAAAAAAGACCTCGCCGACATTGAATTTGACCTTAAATCGCGAGATGAAATTCCCAAACTGCTTATGGGACTGCAGTTCATCTATCGCACACCGCACATCCGTGAGAAGGTTTTCAACGTCCTAAAACAGATCGTTCCGAAACAAAGCCATGAAACCGGCAGACCCGGCATGGATCTGTGGAAAATACTGGTGTTAGGTACTCTGCGTTTAAACTGCAACTGGGATTACGACAAAGTCCAGGAGATGGCCAACAATCACCATAAACTGCGCCAAATGCTCGGGCACGGTAAAAAAGACTCTGCTTCCAGTTACGCCCTTCAGACCATAAAGGACAATATTTGCCTGCTGACCCCTTCGCTACTCGATGAGATTAATCAGATCGTGGTCAAAGCCGGCCACGACCTGATCTCGACAAAGAATGATCAAAAACTGCGGGGCAGCTGTGATTCCTTTGTCGTTGAAACCGATGTGCACTATCCGACTGACACCAACCTCCTCTTCGATGCCACCCGCAAAATGATCAGTCTGATTGCCATCATCTGCTCTGAGATCGGCGTTACGACCTGGCGGCAGAGCCATCAAAACATCCTGAAAGTCAAACGCTTGCTGCGGGGCATTCAGAGACTGAAACGCTCCTCATCAATGGATGAGGATAAAAAGCAGAAAAGAGAGCAGTTCATTGTCAGCGAGCACCAAAATTACATCACCGTATGCCATGGGTTTGTATCAAAGACCAAAGAGACGATCCAGATCCTGCGAGGCCTTGGGATCTTATCGGTGGCCCAGGATTTAAGGCTGGATACGGTTGAACACTATATTGCTCATGCAGAGCGACAAATCGACCAAATCCGCAGGCGCGTTGTTTTGGATGAGAAGATACCGCACGCTGAAAAGGTTTTCTCCATTTTTGAACCGCACACCGAGTGGATCAGCAAGGGCAAAGCCGGCGTGCCTCAAGAGTTGGGCTTGAGCGTTTGCGTGTTCAAAGATCAGTACGGATTTATTCTTCATCATCATGTAGTAGAACAGCAAACCGATAACCAGTTGGCGGTTGCCATGGCCCAAGGGGCCAAGGACAGGTTCGAAAATCTTGTCGCCTGCAGCTATGACAAAGGTTTTTACAGCCCCGATAACAGGAAGCAGTTAGCAGATATATTGGACTTAGTTGTTCTACCCAAAAAGGGGCGTTTATCCGCCCAAGACAAAGAGATAGAGCAGTCAGCGGAATTCATTGAATCCCGGCGCAAGCATTCAGCTGTTGAATCCAGCATCAATGCCATGGAAAATCATGGATTGGACCGCTGCCTTGATCACGGACTTCTTGGATTTAAGCGCTACGTAGCCCTGTCGGTGTTGGCACGAAACATACAGATATTAGGTCACCTAATACAGCAAAAAGAATTGACACGGCAAAAGCGGAAAAAGGCTGCATAAAAAAGCAGCTAATTGTCTCAAAACTAAAACAACAGAAGGATAGGTATGCCCAATTTCTCAAGAAATACTTCTCAGTGATGCATTGTACTCCGCTGTTGCTGTTCTAAACGGTAGTAATTAAATAAATACTCATCAGCCTTGCGGTTGCCCCAAAAAATTGGAGACTTTTCGTTCAGGCACTAACTACCAGAGATAATACTGAAATTTAATATACGTTCTGACTATATGGTTTTGTATATAAAATTTTTAGTAAGTTCAAGATATTTTCTGGTTTGCCGATAACTATATACAGGATGTACCCATGAACGAGCTTATAAACCATATTAGAATTACCCCAAGTCCAAGCAGGTTTCCAGCGGCCCAGAGCATGCCTTTAGAGCACAGCGATTTAAACGTAAAAAAAGATATCGCGAAAACCTCATCGAAATACATCCTCGAAAATAACAAGATTGTATTTGAAAGATATGACCGCAGCGGGAAATTGATTTCAAGGGTTCCATGGACCGCTCATAGGGTCATTGCAAAAGCATAACCTCCTTCCACCTTCCGCTGACAGACACCACGTTTTCAGATTTCTTTAACATCAAGGAAACTCGATAGATTTCATTTCAACATCTGGACTAAAACTGTTTTCATAGAAATCCATCTGGTTTAATCCCGCCAAGCAACTATCAATTCTTTCAACAGCTGGCCATCAAGTTTCTCATCTTTTATCTATAACCTGCCAGATCCTTTCCCGGTTCTAATGTCTCCGCTCAACGAGAACAAACATATGATTCAAATAAAATTCATTCAAGGAGGATCGGAGACATGCGCAAAAAGACCTACACTAAAAATACCGCAGTGCTTTTATCAGACGAGCAGTATGAAAGACTGCTGTGGATTACAGACCGGCTCGAGATGCCGCTGTCAGAGTTTATCAGAATGGCGGTTTGTGAAAAAATGGATTCGGAACTTCGCAAACTGAAGCAGGAACGTTCAATCAGGGAAATAAAAAATGAAAGGGAGACTAACCACAATGAACATTAATGACAATGACCTTAACAACCAAACCGTAGAATTAGAAACACAAAACACTATGAATCGAATTTACACAGTTGGCCATTCAAATTACGAGATAGAAAAATTTATCCAACTATTAAAGGGGCATGACATTGCTGCTGTTTATGACGTTCGATCAATGCCATACAGCAGATATGTCCCTCAGTTCAATCAGGCCATGATAAAGCAGTCCCTCATTCACGCCGGCATTGATTACGTCTATTTGGGCAAAGAGCTTGGACCTTTCAGCAAAGACCTCAACTGCTGTGTCGAGGGAATAGTACAGTACGACCTGATCGCTCAAACCAGAGCTTTCAGAGATGGATTATCCCGGATAAAAAAAGATGCCATGATTTATAACTTGGCGCTGATGTGCGCGGAAAAAGAGCCTGCCGAATGCCATCGGATGATCCTTGTCTGCAGACACCTTAGAGGAGAAAATATTGAAATCAAGCACATCCTTGAGGACGGTAACTTGGAAGACAACCGCGATACGGAACGGCGGCTGATGAAAATTCTTAAAATTTCAGACCTGATTCCGTTCGGCGAAATTGAGGACCCGGTTGAAAGAGCCTATGAGGAAATGGGAAGGCGCAACGCTTTCAAGCATAGATATGACACCCCCCAAGGACACCTGTCAACAGCTTGTCGATATCATCGGCAACCTGGACGTCCGAATCTCGGAATGTATCGCGTATTGGATATTTAATTGGTTGAGTATCAGAGTTTAATGGGGTCCAGTTTATGGGCCCCAAAACATTTTATCAGTAATGTGGTTGTAAAAAAAAATAATGAAAAAGGACGGTAAAAAACGATGACTGAAAACATTCAAAGCGACAATACGAATATCGATGATTTGATAGACCTGCTTCCGGATCAGTTTCCTGCCGCACAAGAAATGATCAAGTTTGAAATCGCCCCACATCTTGTTGATTGCAGCGCTGGGATTAGAGACCACTATATCAAGGTCATTAAGAAACGGACAAATGCGGCATCGATAAAGTCGGTATCTTTGTTAATTGATGAAGCGGTAAAGGAGATAAATGACAGTGAATTATCCAAAACCTGTGAGGATTCTGTGGAAGAGGCTCGTATCATCGACCCTGAAATTAAAGAGATGTCCGAGCAGATTGCAAGCGACCCTCAGTTATTTAAAAATAGAATCGAAATGGTCAATAAACTGGGCGTGATCGGAGAGCGAAGAAACATCGGGACATATATGGTCGTGATCGACAGCTCCCTGCTTCCAATGGGAACATCCGGTTCCGAGGCGCTTGCCGCCAAGAATTCAGGTCCTCAAGGGTCCGGGAAATCACACCCCTTGTTTACAACACTTAAACTTTATCCGAACAGCGCCTATTATCTGATCACAAGCGGGAGTGAAAAGAGTCTGTACAATCTCAATGACGGTCTCAAGCACAAGGCATTAATTTTGACAGAGGCACAGCAGCTTCAATCGGGGCGCTATGGGGATAATGAACTCGCCTACTGCATAAGAACGCTTATCTCGGAAGGGCACCTTAAATATCAATATACGGGATTTGTCGATAAAAAGAAGGTGACCATCAAGCAGGAATTAAAAGGCCCCACATCCCTTCTGACCACAACCATTCACGGACAATTGGAGGGGCAGCTCGAGGACCGCATGATCACCATCCATCCGAACACAACGGCAGACCAGACAAGGGACATCATTTCAAGGACGGCTGAGATGGCATCGGGGAGTGGTGAACTGGTTGATCAAAAGACACTTGATGCCTGGAAACTGTTTTACGAATCTCTGAAACCGGTCCAGGTTGTCATCCCTTATGCAAAGGACATCGCTGAGTTCATCAACCGCAAAAGAGCGCTCCCAATCGCGTCAAGACGCGCATTTAAGAGAGTTCTCGCAACGATTAAGACCATTGCATTGATCCATCAGAGACAACGCAGCAGGGACGATATGGGACGGGTTGTTGCCGACTATGCTGATTATGCATTGGCGTATCAACTGGTCGGGGATTCTTTCAGGGAATCTGTAGGAGAGGGTCAGCGGTATACGGATGATCGTATGCGGATAATTGATAAGGAGGGTCAGATGACGCCACGTGCATTGTCTGAAAAGGATTGCGTTACGACAGCGGCGATATCCCAGTGGTTGAAACCGTTGATCGAGAAGGGCATTTTGAGCTGGTGCGATGAGTAGGGTCTCTGATTTATGTGTCCTTGCGGCAAGCGTGCTTTACTTAACCCGACCACGTGGTTTATACTGCGGCCATCCTGTAAACTCAAGGAGGATGACCGATGACAGAAGGACTCACCTCAGCCGATCTCACTATCGAAAGCGTCAAGCAGGAGTTCGCGC
>JBFZFB010000059.1:0-8482 GCA_041306605.1 Lentisphaerota bacterium
GTTGCGAAACATGGCAAAGAAGATTGAACATTGAAAATATTATCATGTTATCCTGTCTAAATATTTGAAATATTTTCTTCGGATGGCTAAATAGATACGCGGCGTGAGTCATTTTTGAAGACGACGGAAGGAAAACGCTTGCTGAGACAGCAGATACGTGACATTTTAGTTTATAAGGGTGTTGTTTGATATCAAGGTATGGGTTTCCGGAGCTAGTCCTGTCGGATGACGGGATAACTCAATGGTAGAGTGGCTGGCTGTTAACCAGCAAGTTACAGGTTCGCCATGTCATTCGACATGGCGTCATATCGGATGATATGACGAGCCTTCTAAAATAGGATTTTGTTTTAAGTAATGTTTAAAGATGCGTTTTTTGTATATATTCTGCTATTGGCAAATGGGCAGATTTATACCGGTTATACCAGTGACTTATGCCGGCGCATGAAAGAACATGAAAGAGGAGGGGTTGACTTTACGAGAGACAGGTTGCCGGTAGAGTTGATTCATTATGAGGTTTACAAGCTTGAATCTGATGCGAGGCGGCGTGAGTCATTTTTAAAGACGACGGAAGGAAAACGCTTGCTGAGACAGCAGATACGTGACATTTTAGTTTATAAGGGTGTTGTTTGATATCAAGGTATGGGTCGTGAGGCCTGTTCCGGCGTAACTCAATGGTAGAGTGGCTGGCTGTTAACCAGCAAGTTACAGGTTCGAGCCCTGTCGCCGGAGCAGGCTTTATGGCCCAGCATATATAACAAAAGAACAGCACTTGTCTTCATAATGGCGAATCATTGATCAGTAAAGCACATAACAAAAAGCACTTTTTCAACTTCACTTGCCGGGTTGGTACGCATGGGCAATAAAAAAGACGCAAAAACAGAATTCCTGCCGATGACGGCCGGTGAAATGGATCAACTTGGATGGGACGCGCTCGATATTCTCCTTGTTACCGGTGACGCTTATGTGGATCAGCCCTCGTTCGGCACAGCGCTGTTGGGCCGCTGGCTGAACGCTCATGGTTACCGCGTCGGCATTGTCGCACAACCACGCTGGGATACTGATGCTGACTTTATCAAAATGGGCCGTCCAAAACTCTTTGTCGGGGTAACCGCCGGGGCTCTCGATTCAATGCTGGCTCATTATACTGCATTCCGCAAAAAACGGCACGATGACGCTTACACGCCGGGCGGGCGCGCTGGCGCCAGACCCAATCGCGCCACAATAGTATATGCCAATATTGCCCGTCACGCGTTTCCGGGTCTGCCGGTAGTAATCGGCGGCATTGAAGCTTCAATGAGACGCGTTGCGCATTATGATTTCTGGTCGGATTCCATCCGCAATTCCATCCTGCTGGACAGTAAGGCGGATCTTCTGGTTTACGGTATGGCAGAGCGCGCCATTTTTGAAGTCGCTGAAAAACTGAATAAAGCACGAAACAAGGATGATAAAAATGACCGTGAGCTATTGCGCGGAATTCACGGAACGGTTTATGCCGGCAAGAGTGAAGCCGATGTTCCGGCCGGGAAAAAACATGTCAAACTTCCGTCGTACGATGAAATTATCGAGGACAAGCGCAAACTTATGGATGCCACTTTGCTGATGGAACGTCATGTTCACGAGGCCGGCTTATGGGCAACGCAGAGATCGGGTAAGCAGGTGATTATAGTTGCTCCGCCTGCGAAGCCGTTGACAAGTGATGAGCTTGATAAATTATATTCCCTGCCGTTTACGAGATGTCAGCACTTTTCTTACAGTCAGCCTGTTCCTGCGGTAAAGGTGACCCAGTTCAGCGTTGTTACTCACAGGGGATGTGCCGGCGGATGTTCTTTTTGTTCACTCGCTCTGCATCAGGGGCGGCGTATTGCATCCAGAAGTGAGCGTTCGATAATGGCGGAAGTAGACGGCATGACACTGCACAAAGAATGGAGCGGAAGTTTGACGGATATCGGCGGACCGAGTGCCAATATGTGGCAGGCCGGATGCAGGATCGACTGCAAAGAATGCAAGCGCGCGAGCTGTCTGTTTCCCGGCATTTGCGGAAATTTTCAATGTGACCAGACATCACTTCTGAATTTATTGACTGCTGTTTCTGAGAAACCGGGAGTCAAGCATGTCCGTGTGGCAAGCGGGATAAGACATGACTTGGCGCTGGAGGATGAGAAATACGTTCGCGGGACAGCAAAGCAATTTGTTGGCGGTCAGCTCAAGCTTGCGCCGGAACATTGTGTGGATGCTGTATTACGTTTGATGAGAAAGCCGGGCTTTGACGTTTTTGAAAAATTCATGGACGTTTTTGAACGTTATTCGAGTGAAGCAGGCAAGGAGCAGTATATTGTTCCTTATCTTATTAGCGCTTTTCCGGGGTGCACAATTGATGACATGCGGGCTCTTGTACTCTGGCTGAAAAAGAGAGGGTGGGGGCCGAGACAGGTGCAGTGTTTTATTCCAACACCGGGTACAGTTGCCACAGCAATGTACCATGCTGGAATTGATCCTGATGGCGCGTCTATATATGTGGCTCGTACTGATGCTGAACGCATGCGCCAGCATGGTCTTCTGATATCAAGCATAAAGCGAAAAAAACGATAAGATATGGGAACAAGATTGACGCGACTGGCGGAACAATATACGATGGTTCCGATTTTTAAAAGACAAGGGGATGAATCCGGGGATTCCGTGCCAGTTGTTATGATAATGACACACGAAAGGGAGGTATGATGAAAAAGTCCGCTATTATGATCATCGTCGCATTACTTGCAAAGTGCGGTTATGGAGAAAATGGACATCCTGATATTTATGAGAGAATGTCGTTCTGGCAGAGTTACGATGCCACTTCCACAGTTGCTTCAGCCGTTCCGCCGCCTTCTGAAATCCCCGCCAAGATCATAGTCCACGGGCGAACAGCCACGGCCGTGGATATCCCGATCGTCAAGGTTGGTCAGAATATTCCGAGAACCTACTCGGCCGGCAGAATCAACAACACGCCCGGTTTTGAGTTTTATGTGAGCGAGCATTTCGCATTGAAAACATCCATGGATGAAGCCTTCTCGCGTGAGAAGCTTACGCTGGCCGAATTGGCATATCCGTTCGGCGTGTCAATAGTTGGTGCCGAGCCGCCTGATCCCGGCATACGCATGTACATGGTATATGCCAACAGTGTAAAACAACTGCAACAGGCCATGATCAGCGATATTGGCACCGCGCCAAGCGGTTTTCTCGGCGGGTTCACTGTATGGGTCAATTTCGGATCTTATAATCTGCCGGGTGGTGGACTTCAATATCACCGCCGCGGTCTTGTGATTCATGAGAATCTGCACATGCTCGACATGATTGTCAACGATCGTGTCGGTGAAGATATAACATATTCCATTGAACAGCATGTATATGATTCCGCAAAAAAACAACTCACTGTTTATTGTTATGACAGGGCGCCTATCAACAACCATACGGCTGGCGAACTAGGCGGTCTCCAGAGCAAACCGGTACCGTTGACAGAGGGCGGCGGATCTTTCAATTTTCTCCGTTTCTGTCTTTCAGAGCCTGACCGTTATTTTAAATGGTGCGTGAAACGCGATGAAAATGTGCCCGGGTTATCGCAGGTGTTTGGCCCGCTGGATAAGCTCGACGCTGATTGGCAGAAATGGATCAAAGAACGCCGCACATCTTTTGTTCACGCGGATTGGGGATGGGAGCAGAATGGAGATGCCATATGGGCATACGGCTGGCCGTGGGACCCGAAGTACTGGTCTCAGATGAACTTGATGTATTCGCCGGGTGAAGTTGTTACTTATGATCCAATGCGCATGGATTATCCGGCCGATCCGATGCCTCCAACAGTTGGTCCAGTGAAACGCGGAGTGAAAGAACCTTCGGTTGGTTTCGTTATATCCGGTGTTGGTGGCGGGTGCTGGGGTGGGGTTGGACTTGGAGTGGAAGGCAGGAGTATGTGCCAGGTGGTGATAGCAGGCAACAGGAAGCTCGTGATAGACGGTAATGACTGGGGTATTGCGCGCAAAGAAGTAGCGCTTACTCCTGAAATTATTGAGGCGGCAGGCAAAGATGGCGGGCGGCACGGTGTGACGATAAAAATAGGAAAGAAAGAGTTGCAGGTTACGGTACGGGTGGGGACAAATGACGTGAAGGAAATAAAGACCGCCGTGCCAATCACGGAAGCACAGCGGGAACGGCTGTTGACCAAACAAATGACAATGATAGGCAGGGATGGGTATCCTTCGATTAGTCCGTTTATTGACGATATGCGGCCCACGGATATTGACTATATGAAACCAGCACCGGCTAATTACTGGGAATATGAAGGGCAAGCCCAGTTGCTGGGGCTCTACACAGCGGCATGGCGGCTTGGTGATAAGGCACCGGAATCGTTGATATCTCTTGAAAACAGGATGTTGAAAACAGTTGGCAAGAGCACGGCTAAGCAGAAACGCGGCATCAAGGCTTACGAGAAGAAGATTATGAAGGTGGTTGATGATGTGAAAAGATGTGAAGCGGATGATGCGATAAAAAACATGGCCATTGCTGACCTTGCGGGTGTTACAATTCGTTACGATGATGTGTGGTCTTGTGAAACAACCAATACAATAGAAGTTGGCGCCAGAATATGGGCGCGGTCAGACGATCCTGTAAAATGTTCCGTGAGAACCGTGGTTTCAGGGAATCCGGCTCTGGCGGAAGCTTCATCGGAACGGAGAGATTTTGAATTCAATCCGCGCCGGTTAAATGTTTTCACTCAGCGCTTGAATCTGTCATCACAGCCGGTTCGGCCGACTGTTCTGGCGACAACATTTGATCTTACGTGGCGCGGCGAAAAAATCAGTCTGTCGTTCACCAAGGAGTTGATGAATCCGACTATTCCGGCGTGGCTGGTTATAGGTCCTTTTACAAATTCCGGCGTGGCTGTTACCAACGAGATAGAAGTTGGAGCATTTGATCGCAAGAAAGAATACGCGGGTATGAATGGAAACGTCACATGGCAGAGAGTTTTACCATCTTATGCCAATGTTCTTAAGGAAAACGTCGTGTATTTTGAC
The DNA here is from genome assembly GCA_041306605.1 of Lentisphaerota bacterium. GTDB lineage: Bacteria > Verrucomicrobiota > Kiritimatiellia > UBA8416 > JAQBFJ01 > JBFZFB01. The sequence continues at coordinate 5,049 of JBFZFB010000059.1, forward strand.
GGTCTTTTCGGCAATAGGGAAAATGTAACGGCATACGCGCAGGTATATGTGAATTCGGGGAAAGAGCAGGATGCGGTATTGGCGTTTGGATCTGATGACGGGGCTGTGATATGGCTCAACGATAAAGAGGTTTTCAGGAATCTGGCTGCGCGCGGGTATTCAGCCGGTTCTGACCGTATAAACATTCATTTAAAGCAGGGCAGTAATAAACTTCTGGTGCGAGTTGACCAGTTGACCGGTCCGTGGCAAATGAGTGGAAGCATTCTGGATAAGGACGGCAAACCACTTACGGATCTTGAATATACGATTGAATAGCAGGTTAACCGTTCAGCGTATTAGAAGACACTGTGTTTGTCCTGCGAAATATTGGTTTATTCCAAAAGTAAAATCTATTTCAGTTTTTCTGACCGATTAGAAATTTGGAATCCCGGCGAATTGCCGCCAACATTAACACCTGAAAAGTTAAGGCATCCACATGCCTCAATTCCGCGTAATCCGTTGTTGGCCGATCCGCTTTTCTTGGCTCATTACATAGAGAAAGCAGGAAGCGGTACGCTTGAGATGATCGAATTATGCCGGCAAGCCAACCTTTTGGAACCTGAATTCAAGCAGGATGGTGGTCAATGGGTTGTAATCTTACGACGGCCACCCCCGGAAGTCACCCCGGAAGTCACCCCGGAAGTCACCCCGGAAGTCACCCCGGAAGTCACCCCGGAAGTCACCCCGGAAGTTGCGCGGATGTTACCGTTGTGTGTTACACCTAAGACACGGCGCGAATTGCAGGACGCATTGGGTCTTAAGGATGATGATCATTTTCGAGAGGCTTATATTCTGCCGGCGCTTAAATCTGAACTAATTGACATGACGATCCCTCAAAAGCACACCAGCCCTATGCAGAAATACCGAATTTCCATTAAAGGGGCAGCATGGCTTCGTGGCAAGAAAGGGTTAAATAAAAATAACCGATCCTGAACCACGATAGGCGGCGAAATTCGGGATAAACCCTGATTGACGGCGCTAAAGTCTCATAGTATCTTATGGACTCTTTTGTTTTTGAAAACTTAACAAAAAATAGCGGAGGGTTTAGCAATGGAAGTAGGTTTTTACGGTCACGTTCGTCAGTATCATAATATCAAGAAGGAAATAGACAGCAAGATCAGCGAGGTGCTGGAGAGCGGCGCTTATGTCGCGGGACCCATGCTGAAAAAGTTCGAAGAACAGTCTGTGAAATATTTCGGTTCGAAATACGCAATAGGCTGTGCCAATGGAACTGACGCGATATGGCTTGTTCTGATGGCTTTGGGCATAGGACCGGGTGATGAAGTGATAACACATGCCAACACGTTCTTTGCCACTGCGGAAGCCATCTGGATTGCCGGCGCCACGGCGGTGCTGGTTGATTGCGATGAGAAAACACGCTGTATTGATCCCGCTAAAATAGAAGCCGCAATCACGCCCAGAACACGCGCTATTATTCCTGTTCATCTTTATGGACAATGCGCCAATATGACTAAGATATGGGACATAGCCGAAAAATACGGGCTTGATGTTATCGAAGACAACGCGCAGGGAATTGACGGGCGTGGTGATACATTCAAGCAGGGTGATATGTCTGTGGCTGTAACCACAAGCTTTATCATTCAGAAGAATCTCGGCTGTTTCGGCGATGGCGGCATGGTGTTCACCAACCGCCCTGATCTGGATGCCAAAATACGCAAACTGCGCAATCACGGTTCCGGTAAGCGTGATCATCACAGCTTCGGATTTAACAGCCGTCTGGATGATTTGCAGGCCGGCGTGCTGAGCGCGAAGATGAATCATATCACGGAATGGACAGACCAGCGCCGCAAGCTGGCGGCCCGTTATAATGCCGGACTGAAAGGGGCAAAGCACTTTACATTGCCTTATGAAATGCCGGGCTACCGTCACGTTTATCACTTGTATGTGATTGAAACCAAAGATGCCAAGAAACGTAATGAGTTCTTGAAATTCCTCATGGACAATGGAATAGACGCCAAGACACATTATTCCATTGCGATTCATCAGCAGGAAGGTTTCCCGTGGGGCAAGCCGTACCGTATTGTCGGCGGCCTTGGCAATGCCGAGAAAAACGCGGCAAGCTGTATAAGTCTGCCAATGTTCCCGGAATTGACTAACGAGGAAGTTGACGCGGTTATTGCCAAGTGTATGGAATGGGATTCCAAACAGAGCTGATTCAAGCGGATCGGGAGGCGATTGTGAGCAAAGTATATTCAGTTGTTGTTGCAGGAATGGGCAAACGCGGCAAGCATCATGCGTCCGCTTTCAACGCTAACCCGAGATTCAAGGTTGTCGGGATATGCGATATAGACGAAACCCGTCTTAAAGACGCCGCCGCGTCTTTGAACAATCCCAAAACCGGAACGGACGCCGCCGCGCTGGCGTCGTCACTGCGACCTGATATCTTCTGTTTCTGCACACTACCTAATCTGCGGCTGGATATGATAAAGGCGGGTGTTGAAAGCGGAGCCAAATTGATCGCTTTTGAGAAGCCAGTGGCCCTGACTAGCAGGGAAGGCATGGCAGTGAAAGCCATGCTGGACGGGAAAGGCGTGAAAGCTGTGGTCAGTCATCAGCACCGTTACGGGGCGCATTATCAGAAGGTTGCTGAAATTATAGCGAGCGGCGCGCTCGGCAGGGTCCATACGGTTTATGGAATGTCCACTGGCTGGATGACGCACATGATGTCGCATCTGATTGATTACACGCGCTGGTATAACGGCGGAGCAGAGGCTAAGTGGGTTATGGCGCAGGCGGCAGGCAAGGGCAAGTTGGCCGACAATCATCCTTCTCCTGATTATATTTCCGGTGTGGTTCAATATGCCAATGGAGTGAGAGGTGTTTATGAAGCTGGCGGCGGGGCCCCGGACCAGCCGGAAGTGGCAAAGTGGTGGGGTAAATGCCGGATGGGCGCTCAGGGTACCGAAGGTTTCGCCGAAGTTCTAACTAACGGCGGCTGGCGCGCTGTCACAAAGAAACACGGATATCAAGAGGGACCGGGCGCCATGAACTATGATCTTGATATGCCGCCTTATGTTCAGGATATGGCCGACTGGCTTGACGGTACAAAAGTGCATCCTTGCAACTTTGAAAGCGCTTACAAAGGCTTTGAGATCATGATGGCATTCTGCCGTAGTGTTGCGGGCAGGGGGCAGATTAGCCTGCCATTAACCACACCGGCTGATGAATTAAGCGATTTAAAGAAGGTTTTGCCTGACGGCAAAGTGATTCTGTCAATGCTCGAAAATCAGAAAGAGTACGATGGGTATTACTGCTAGAGCATATTAAATAAAACTGTAGCCGCAAGAGGCAAACCAATTAATCGCATTTTGACGTGTAATACTCCTCAAGGCCGAAGCGATAGCATCGGTCAATGCCTGTTGAGTACGCGCTTC
>JBFZFB010000060.1:0-10914 GCA_041306605.1 Lentisphaerota bacterium
GAACGACCATCTCTGGCTGGTCCAACTCCTGCCCTCTCGGAACACGCGGTACCGGCGCATTTTCCACTAACATAACCGGTCTTACCAGCAATACCACCTACTACTACCGCTGTTTTGCCACCAACTCGTCAGGTTCCGCGTGGGCAGGGACCACCGCAAACTTTACAACCCTTACGCCACCATCTATCAATAACTCCAACGGCGCCTCCTCAATAACCATGACTTCCGCGACACTTAACGGTAATCTCACTTCCACCGGCGGAACGCCAACCACGGTATATGTCTATTGGGGCCCCGCAAACGGCGGAACGACCATCTCTGGCTGGTCCAACTCAATATCCATGGGCATTCGTTCGGCAGGAACATTCTCCACCAATATAACCAGCTTGTTACCGGCCACCGTATATTACTACCGCTGTCTTGCCACCAACGCGTATGCCGGGGTCTGGGCATCAGCCACTACAAACTTCACTACGGTAACCCCCATCCCGCCGGCTGTGGATAATGACGGAGGCGCGTCCAATATCACAGCCACCACAGTCGTCTTGAACGGCAATCTAACTTCCACTGGTAACGCGCCTACTTACGTATGGATTTACTGGGGTACGTCCAACGGCGATACAAACAATGGCAGTTGGGCCACAAACAAATATTTTGGTCTGCGCTCAATAGGATTATTCTCCACTAATATCAGCGGCCTATCCCCTGCCACGTCATACTACTACCGCTGCTTTGCAAGCAATACAGCAGGAAGTGTGTGGGCATTAGTAACCACGAATTTCACGACTCCTTCCGTTACATCCAACGGAACGCCTTATACATGGCTGGAATCATACGGTCTTACCAACTACAGCAATGACGATAATGCCGACGTGGACAACGATGGCCTTGTTACGTGGCAGGAATATCTGGCCGGCACAAATCCGACAAACGGGCTTTCTGTATTCGCCATTACAAGCGTAACAAACAGCGAATCCGCCTTCCTGCTCAAATGGCTCAGCGTGACAGGGAAAACATATTATGTGTACAAGTCAACAAACCTTATCAGCGGCTGGATAGCACAGCCCCTCACTAATGTACCGGGTGATTCTTCGGGAACAAATGCTTACAACGACAGCTCGTTAAGCGAAAAAGCATTCTACCGCATCAAGGTGCAGTAAAAGTAAAAACAGCCGCAAACATTTGCTTTACTGACAATCAGCTGTAAACATTAAGCCATTTGCTGAAGGAGAGTTTGACCCTCGTATACTCCCATCATGTCCATAGGACATTCCCTTCAGGTCCGATGACAGGATTTATCATGTTAATCTTTTGGGACAGAAAGCCAAAGGGATGGAACATAATGATATAACTGAAAAGATCATTGATTGTGCTTACAAGATTATAATAAAAAGGGCTTTGGCTTTCTGGAATCTGCATACGAGAAATGTCTATTGCTGGAACTTCATAGGGCAGGACTGAAAACAGAATATCAAAACGTTCTTCCGGTGAGTTGGCTCTGTAAAAGTTACGAAACATAGCAAAGAAGATTGAACACTGAAAAAACATTATCCTGTCATCCTGTCCTCTGACCCGTCCTCGGACCCATAAGGTCCTATGGCCCTGAGGGGAGTACGCGAGGGTCTGAATATTTGAAATATTTTCTTCGGATAGCTAAATAGATACCAGTAGTAAAAATTAAGCCATTTGCACAATGATTTTGAACAATATCCGGCTTAACCGCCCAGTTTGGTTATAATAGATATGAGCGGCACGAACATGGCTATTACAATAGTACCTATGATCAAAGCCAAAAACACAATCATTACAGGTTCAATGATTGATGTCAGACCTTCAACAGCTGCATCCACCTCATCATCATAATTATTCGCTATGCGCATCAACATGTCCGGCAATGCACCGGTTTCTTCGCCTACGTCCACCATGCTGATAACCATGCCCGGAAACACGCGCGATGCCTCAAGAGGCAAAGCCATATTGTCACCTTCCTTAACGCTGTCATGAACGGTTTTTATAGCCCGCGCAATAACTTCGTTTCCGGCTGTGTCGCGAACAATGTTAAGAGCCTGCAGAACCGGCACACCTGAAGTCATAAGCGTACCCAGTGTACGTGCAAATCGGGCTATTGCTGTTTTAGAGAACAACGGGCCGAACATAGGCGCCTTTAATTTAAAGGTATCTATAATTATCCGCCCCTTTTCAGTTTGCGCCAGCATTCTGATACCCGCGACAAAAATCGCTATGCCTATGACCAGATATACACCCTTCTTTTTAACCAGATTACTGGCATTTATAACAAACTGAGTTACCGCCGGAAGTTGAGCGCCTTCCAGCAGATCATTAAATATCTGTTCGAATTTTGGAATTACATTAACCAAAAGAAAAACAAGAATACCTACAGCTACAACAAGAACCACAACTGGATAAACCATGGCGCTTTTAACTTTTTGTTTTATTTTCTCGGCCTTTTCCATGAATTCTGCAAGACGATTAAGCACCGTCTCCAACACACCGCCTGCTTCACCGGCCTTAACCATGTTTACAAACAAATTATCGAATATCTTTGGATACAAACTCAAGGCTTCTGAAAAAGTAGAGCCTCCTTCAACAGACTCACCCATTCCCGTCAGCGCTTCACGAAGTGCGGGCTGTTTTTCCTGCTTTAAAAGAATTCTTAATCCGCGCAACAAAGGAAGGCCGGCATCTATGAGGGTTGCCAGCTGACGTGTGAATACCATTAAATCCTTGGGCTTAACCTTGCCAGACAGAAACTTGGGCATCTTGAGAGCTATATTAAGCCCCTTGTCCGCGGTTTCTTTCTTGACGCTGTGCTTGCTCAACACCTTACGGCCGCCACTACTACCCCCGCCCAAAACAGGAGTAACGCTAGTCGGAAAGAGGCCTTTGGCTCTTATTTGCGCTATGGCTTGAGACTGACCTTCTGCATCTATTTCCCCGCTCGTCTCGCCGCCCTTGGAATCCATAGCTATAAATTTAAACTTAGCCATAAAAAGCCCCCTTAAATGAAACTTCCGCATGCTATCAAATCATGCTGAAAACATACAAGTAGAATTCTTTAAAAAATTGGAACATACCAGGAACATCGCGCCCCACGATAGTTAAAACAAAACAGAGCAAACAGCCAACAGCTCATGAAAAATAGAGATAACATTATCTTCTGGCCCTTATTCTGTAGAAAATGCCGCCTTCCGGAACAATCTGATCTGTAATATTCGTAAAAGGCAATGTTGGCGGTTCATTGGTGAAAATAACCATCCAATCCTCATTTGTCACCAGAAGATTCGTGCGACATTCAACAAATTGAATAGAATTGCTTCCTCCCTGCCACCCGATCAATACTCCACCCTCCTGTGGAGCCCAGCTGGTTATCTTTAAAAGCGATGTATCATCAAAGGGATCCGTATCGGCATTATATTCTTCCACATCCGACATCCCGTCGCTGTCAGCATCACCACTTCCGTTACTGGATACAGGACTGAATCCATATTGCGATTCCCAGCCATCCGGCATTCCGTCGGCATCGGAATCACTGGCCGGATTGAAATACTCATAACAACCCATATCAGCTCTAGTCACATTGTCTGTATTGCCATCAAGTATCCGGTATTGCCCTTCTATATCCTTATCTATACCGGTAAAACCATTCGTGCCTGCATCAATACATGGAGATGTTGCCAACAACCGCCAGTTTCTGTTGGACGCATCCACAAATTGAGGCAAACCGGTTATATTCCCTTCACCGGCAACTGCAGGTTCGATACAAGAAAAAGACACGCTACAGTTGTTTAAATAATTGTAGGTTATCTTATTGGACTGAACTATAGAATTCTGCACAGTTCCATTGCTCATATCGAGAAAACGCCGCGTCAACCCTCCTATCTCAGCATTTTCTGACATAGTGCAGAATCTAATTATACCGTTATTATTCATTCTGATTGCAGGTGCAGGTCCACTACTTCCTGCTACCATTGTCGATGTATTACTTACAATTAGACAATTCAAAAGACATCCATTCTGTTCACAATGAACAATACCTTTATTGCTAGCAACATTACCGTAAATAAAATTGTTACTGAGAACACAATCTTTTAAGGTTCCACCGCTATTCATATAAACAACTGCAGGATCAGAAGTATTGGAAAAGCCTTTTATTATCGTAAAACCTTTTACAACAGCGTTTGTATGGTCCATGTAGAGACATCTTGAACTGTTGTTGCCATTGAGTACTGTATAAGCAGGACCGTTTAATGACTCGATGGTAATGTTGTTTGTAATTGTCACAGGTTGAGAAATGCTATATGTCCCGTTACTTACTATTACAGAATAACCGGAAAGACCAACATTAACAGCATCCTGAATGTTTGTAGCCGCCATCTGCCATGTGTAGAATGGCGGAATATTGGATCCGTCTCGAGAAACATATCTTGTTGTTGGTATGGTTACGTTAATATAATTTGTACGGACTCTTTCCGCCACTTCTCCAGCCGTATTGCTTACACAAAGCCGCACCGACTGCCATCCGGGAGACATGTATATATTCGTAACTATAGATTTCTGCAGGCCGTCCAGATCTGTTATTCCATCATTATTAAAATCCCATCGATAGAAAAGATCCGTTGTATTGGTGCCATATACACAGCTTGTGAAAACTACTTTTAATGGAAATGACCCTTCTTTCGCACCAGCATAAAAGATGCACCATAAGTTTCCAGCCCATGTCGATTCACATGCACCCATATCAACAATGCCGCCGAAAATACGACTTCTACCATATACATCAACAGCATTGTTCATCCATGCTTCATTAACCCCAGCGTTTATACAAGGTGACGTTAGCAACAGAGAAAAAGCATTTTCTCCTTCAGCGCCAAGAAAGCATGGATCATCATTGATATTGAAATTACCAGGCCAGACATTTGTACCCTGAATATCGCAATAACCAACTGAAAGAGTGGAGTCATCCAATAAAACTATGCTAGATGTACAATCCCATATGATGCTGTTAATAAGAGAACCGCGTCCGCCGTTAGGCCCATATTTAATGTAGCTTTTTATTCCATAATCACACTCAACAATGGTATTGTTCGCCATTACAGGATCAGAAGCATCCTTTACCGCAATTCCAATAACACAGTTTCGAATAAGATTATTATATACATTCCCATGTGTCTGCTCGCCCAGCGAAATGCCTTTATCTCCAAAGCCGCTAATAATATTACCCATCAGATCCGCCGTAACCGAACCGGTATCTATCCCGTCAGCATCGGGATCGGGTCCGTCAGAAAGAATGTTTCCGATGATGCTAATTGACGAATCTCCCGGTCCGCCCCAAGCATAGTTAAGATCAATTGCGTTTGCATAGACAGTAATATGTGAAATGCGGTTTGAAGCAATAAGGCCGGCACAATATGACTCTCGCACACCTTGACCAGCAACATTGCTAATAACATTTTCTACTATCACAATACGAGAGTTATAAGGCAAAATTGCAGCACCTAGAATGTTCGTGAAAACACATTCTGAAATCGTCAGATTTGCATAAGAAGAGTATACTGCGGCACTTTGAGCACCCAATCTAGAAAAAACGCAATGCGCGAGAACACCCGTTGCTGTAAGCGGAGAATAGCCGCCTCCTTCAATCCATATACATCCCCCTGAATCTGGATAGTTAATAAAAATGATTCGATTGGTTTCCTCTCCAATAGCCAATAAACCGCCACGGATAATTAAGTCATAATAAGAATGAATTTGAACATTAACCCCCGGATTAATTGTCAACAACACACCATTATTGACCGTAAGATTTCCTGAAATAATATAAGGACTACCAGCAATAGTCCATGTCGTATCATTCGTAATAGTGCCAGAAACAAACGTACACCAACTCACGTTAATATAATTTGTACGGATCATCTCTGCTGTCTCTCCTGCCGTGTTACTAACACAAAGCCGTACAGATTGCCATCCACTGGTCTGATATATATTGGTAACTACTGTTTTCTGAAGACCTTCTTCGTCAACCACACCATCATTATTAAAATCCCACCGATAGAAAAGATCTGCCGAATTGGTTATTGTTGACCCTGTAAACACCACTTTTAATGGAGCATAGCCATTTGTAACATCAGCAGTGAAATTACATCTTAACCCTGTGAGGATCGAAAAGATATCGGTATTCTCAATTACACCGGTTATCAGTCCTATTCCCGGACCAATCCCCCATATACCAACGTTTGTACTCGTATGTCCTGATGTTGCCCATGAAACAGTAGGATCATTTCCCGCGCCATTGTCCGCCAGAACACTCAAACCGCCGGTTTCATGATCAGCCGTTACAATAATCAATGTATCTGTTCTGTTACTCATCCACGAAACTGCTTTGTTAACGGCATTGTTTAACTCGGCAACTTCCCTGACACAACGCGTGATGTCCTGAACAGCGTGATCTATAAGAGCGCTTTCCACCATAAGAAAGAAACCGGACGGCTCATTAGATAAAATGCTAATCGCTTTATCGACCATATCAGAAAGATGAGGTTTTGTCCCCATGCCGTCATATTCATAAGGAAAATCATCTAAACAGAATTGCCCTGAAACCATAACATTTGTTAGTGGATCCAGTGAAGCCAGTTCAGCGCTATTCGATATCACATTATATCCGGCCGCTCTCGCTGAATTAACAGTTAAACCCTGACTGCCGCCAAAAAGGATATTCGGCTTTGCATTGTTAAGCAGATTAGAAGCTATGGTAGTAACATCATACCTGCTGGATGTATGCGCGCCAAATGCCGCGGGGGTGGCATCAGTGATGGCTGTTGTTGTTATCAAACCGGTTCTTTTACCTTCAGCCTTTAACCACTCCAGAACGGTTCCGTACACGCTTCCATCACCCGGAAGAGCCACTGATATCACTCCGTTATTAACTTTATGACCAGTGGCCATCGCAGTTGCCGCCGCTGCAGAATCAGTGGTGGGATTACTGGCGGAAGATGTTTTCACCTGAGCATTGGTCCATGCTTCGAAACAAAGATTGGAACCTATGAAATAACGCCCCGCTCTTATATGCTCCAACCCGGCACCGTCACCTATGAAAATAATAACATTCTTAACCTGAGGCGTTACCGCGTACAGATCATTAGCAGGGCAAACAAGAAAAAGGCTCACAACCAACAGCAAAGAGACCAACCATCTGCGGCATTTAGTCATTGCAAATACTCCACTGTTATCTTCATAGAGTATTATACAAACAACAAAATAATAATACCACTAAAAAAGACATGAGTAGGCAAAATCGCAAAAGAACCCATTATTAAGGTATAACAGTTGGAATCAGAACCGTTTCTTGAAATGCGCTAATATATAGGCAATGACAGATTGACAAAAACGCAAAAGGCGTTACTTATTAGGATGCCTTTGCTTTTTCAGTTTTCTTGTCTGTTTTCTTAACCTTTACCACAGGTGCTACGGAGTCCACCCATTCCAAAACAGCCATTTCGGAACTATCACTTATACGCCGTCCCTTTTTGATAATACGCGTATAACCGCCATGCCTGTCATTAAAACGAGGAGCTATCTCTGAAAAAAGTTTTACGACATGTTTTTTCTGCATTAATTCAGAAATAGCCGAACGACGAGCTGCAAGCGTTCCTTTTTTGCCCATTGTAATCATTTTCTCAGCCAGGGTCTTGGCATATTTAGCCTTTGCAATTGTGGTTGTGATCCTTCCTCGTTCTATCAAATTACAAACAAGTGAAGCAAACAACGCCCTGCGATGTGAAGGTGACCTGCCTAGTTTCAAACTTTTTTTACGATGTCTCATAACAAACCATTCCATGCCGCATCCAGCTTCTTACAGCACATGATGCAACCAATTATTCCTTTGGTGGTTCAACTTTCTTATTTACTACGCCACTCAATAACTCTGCATCAAAAGTCATCCCCAAAGACAACCCTAGTTCAGATAACTTACCCTTTATTTCATTAAGCGACTTCTTGCCGAAATTACGGTACTTCAGCATGTCAGCCTCTGACTTCTGCGCTAACTCACCAACAGTCGTAATATTGGCATTATTAAGACAATTGGCAGCCCTGACGCTTAATTCAATTTCGTTGACACTCATGTTGAGCTTCCGCTTCAACTCTTCACGATCCGCATCAACCTGTTTCTCCGCGTCATCAAACTCGATAACATCTTTATCCTGATTCACATAGACATCCAAATGATGCCTTAATATCGCCGCAGATATGCTCAACGCACTGTCAGGCTTGATACGACCATCTGTCCAGACCTCAAGGACAAGCCTGTCGTAATCGGTTCTTTGCCCAACACGCGTATTTTCTATGGAAAAGTTCACTCTCGTAACAGGTGAAAAAACGGAATCAACCGGTATCCACCCTGCCTTATGATCAAGTTCCTTATTGCGTTCCGCCGGATAAAAACCACGGCCTACTCGCACTTCCATATCCATCTCTAATTTTCCATCATTCGCCAAAGTCGCTATATGAACATTTGGATTAAGGATTTCCACGCTGTCACCGGTAATTATATCGCCTGCTGTTATTTCGCAAGGCCCTTTGGCTTTAACACTTATTACAAAAGGTTCCCTTACATATGTCTTGAGCAATATTTTCTTGATATTCAGTATGATATCTGTGACATCTTCCACAATACCGGGCAACGCACAAAACTCATGCGAAGCATCCGAAATCCGAACTGCAGTTATAGCAGCACCTTCAATGGAAGACAAAAGAACTCGCCGCAAGGAATTGCCCAAAGTGGTGCCATATCCAATTTCAAATGGCTCAGCAATAAACTTGGCATAGACATCTGTACTTACAGATTCATCCTTGGTAACCCCCTTCGGCATCTCAAACCTGCTAACTCTTATTGGCATATCATCAATCCTTTCCTAAAACGCATACCATAATAAACATCAGAAAAACCGTATGACTATTTGGAGTAAAGCTCAACAATCAGTTGTTCGTTGACAATAGGTCCTATTTCTTCTCTCGTAGGAATACGCATAACTTCACCGCGATAATTCTTGGCATCCATTACAAGCCACGATGGTTTCTCGCGAGTTTGCGCCAATTCCAAATTCTTATCGGCCAACCCGCGGCTCTTGGCGTCACCCTTTACTTCAACCACTGCACCCAGCACCAAAATCATAGATGGAATACTGGCCTTCTTGCCGTTCACCTTAATATGATCATGCAGCACAAACTGCCGTGCTGACCTGCGCGAAGGTGCCAATCCCAATCTGAACACAATATTATCCAAACGCATTTCCAGCATCTGCAACAACTGCTCGCCGGTAATACCTCTACGGCGCACAACACGATCAAAGAAAACTCTAAATTGCCTTTCCTGCAAGCCGTATTGTCTTCTTAAGCGCTGCTTTTCCCTCAACTGCATACCGTAATCAGACAGTTTACGCCCCCTGCGTTGACCATGCATACCGGGTCCCGGACGCCCCGTCTCTATCGGGCACTTGGCCATGGAGCAACGTGCTCCTTTCAGAAAAAGCTTTATTCCTTCTTTCCGACACAATCTGCATACTGGTCCAATATATCTACCCATCAGACTCTCCTCCGCTTCCTAGGTCTGCATCCATTATGCGCTATAGGAGTTACATCCTTGATCAAGGTAATCGCCAAACCGGAAGACTGCAAGGCGCGCACTGCCGATTCACGCCCAGCCCCAGCTCCCTGTACACGCACCTCTATCTCACGCATGCCGCGCGACGCAGCTTGACGACCAACATCCTGTCCTACAAGCGTCGCGGCAAAAGCCGTACTCTTACGGGAGCCCTTAAACCCCATACGTCCAGCATTACTCCACGCTATAATACCACCATTCGTATCTGTAATTGAAATTAAAGTATTGTTAAATGTGGATTTAATATGAGCTATGCCCGATGAAACCACTCTGGCCTTGGATCGCGACTTCTTTTCGCGTACAACTTTTTCACCATCAGCAGGCATACCTGCCACAGCTTCAGCCGTTTTGATATCACCACTTTCCTGATTGGCTGCAACTTCCACGCCACCAGAAGGCTCTACATCATTCAAACGATCTACGTTAGAAACATCTTTGTTATCTTCTGCCATTTTGGACATATCTCCAGATTTTTAATTCAGAAAAAAGCCGCGCCATCTAATCGCCTGCTTATTATTCTTCACCATCCTTCTTTATAGTCGCGCGCTGTTCCTTGCTCCGGACAGCTCCTACCGTTCTCCGTGGCCCCTTGCGCGTACGCGCGTTTGTACTCGTACGCTGCCCTCTAACGGGCAACCCCTTACGATGCCTCGAACCACGATAACTTCCTATGCTGATAAGCCGGCGTATATTCTGCGCTACTTCCCGCCTGAGGTCACCTTCCACTCTGTACTTCTGTATTTCACCCAAAAGACTTCTCAAATCTTCAGGAGTCAAATCATCAGCCCGCTTGGCAGGGTCTACCTTTGACGCCAAAACAATGTTACGCGCTCTCGTGGGACCAATCCCATGAATATAACGCAAAGAATATTCAATCCGTTTTTTTCCCGGAATATCAACTCCAAGCAACCTTGGCATTTATCCCCCCCCATTAATCATTCAAATTTAACATCTATTACAAAACCAGAAAACAAATCAGCCCTGTCTCTGCTTGTGCCTCGGATTCGTACACACCACACGTATTACACCTTTGCGGCGTACGATTTTGCACTGCTCACATATTCTTCTTATTGAACTTCTAACTTTCATTGTTTATTCCCAAATCAGAAAAAGTGGATATAATAAATTACAACTCAACCAAAGTCCACATAAAACTAACACCTTTTTACATATAGCTTCGTTTTGTTCAAATGGTTAAAATTTCAGCCTTTCCATCATCTTTTATCGCAATCATA
>JBFZFB010000061.1:0-37555 GCA_041306605.1 Lentisphaerota bacterium
CTTACGCGCGGCTCAAAAGAAATTAAATCCTTTGGCAGGACAACCCTTAAATCAAACTGTTTGCGGTTCACCGAACTAAACTCAACATCCACATTCAATCCGCCGACTGATGCTTTCGCACTGCCAAACCCGGTCATACTTATCAACGCCATATTTACCCCGTTTCTTATTTCTTATTCTGCGCCCGGACGCTATCACTCTGAAGTTTAGCTTTCCACTTCAGATAAGCATCTATAAATTTTTCTATATCACCATCCATAACCGCGTTTACGTTCGACGTCTCAACATCAGTCCTGTGATCCTTGACCATCGTGTAAGGCTGCATTACATAGGATCTGATTTGACTGCCCCATGCTATTTCGCCCTTTTCCCCGTAGAATTTTTCCATATCTTTTCTTTTCAGGTCAAGCTTCCACTCATACAGATGCGCCCTTAGCATCTTCATGGCCTTGGATCTATTCTTGTGCTGGGACCGCTCCGCCTGACAAGACACCACTATGCCTGTGGGTATATGCGTGATGCGGATAGCTGAATCAGTTGTATTGACATGCTGGCCGCCGGCACCGCCGGACCTGTAAGTATCAACACGCAAATCATCATCCTTGATTTCAACTTCCACATCCTCGTTCACTTCAGCCACGACATCCAGCGCCGCGAATGACGTATGACGCCTTTTTGCCGCGTCAAACGGACTTATCCTTACCAGACGGTGAACTCCGCGTTCCGCCTTCATTCTGCCGTACGCGTAAGGACCAACAACCGAAAAAGTCACACTTCTGATGCCTGCCTCTTCACCGGCTTGATAATCCATTACTTCAGATTCAAAATTATGTTCCTCGCAATACCGGCGGTACATTCTGAACAACATCTCTGCCCAATCGCAAGATTCCGTTCCGCCCGCTCCGGCATGAAGAGTCAAATAAGCATTATTGGCATCAAGCTCGTTGTTCAACAATGATTGCAATTCCAGTGCCTCAAGCGTCTTTTCGGCCTTGGACAACATGTCGGCAATTTCTGTCAGAACCCCGGCCCGCTGACCTTCATCGTTCTCATCTTCCGCAAGATCAATCAGCAATTTAGCATCATCAATCATGCGGTTCGCTTCGTCAAAAGGACTTAACAATGCCCTGCAGTGATTGGTCTTTTCTATGACAGACTTGGCTTTATTCTGATCGTTCCAGAAAGAGGGAGACGCGGCCAGGCTTTCCATTTCAGCAAGCTTATTTCTGCATCCTTCGACGTCAAAGATAACCTCTCATTTCCGCTATATGCTCACGTATCCTGTTCAGTCGAGTTTTCAGTTCATCTATCATGTACATCATATCCCCTGTTTTTTAATATTACCATCAAAGTCCATAATATTGCCATGATTCCGCATGGCAGAGCAAATGGAATATCTCCGTATTTAGTGTAAAAAGTAAGCGGCATATCAGCACCCTGAACCCCCATAACTTCTGTCCGGCACCGCGTAAGACTCGTCTCTTTCCGCGCCAGTATGTCGCGCGTGGTCATATCAATCAAACCGGTTCTGTCAATGAAACACGTCACGCCTGTGTTGGCGCAACGCACAGCTCCGATACGATTTTCCACGCACCTGAAAACACAATGACTCATATGCTGTATCGCCGCCCATGAACCGTCAAACCAGGCGTCATTGGTCTGATTCACAATCAGTCTGGCGCCGCTCTTTACGGCGGCACGAGCCAGAGAAGCAATAATATCTTCAAAACATATAAGAACCGAAAACTTCAAGCTACCCGCTTTTTCATCAGCGCTCTGACCGCCAATCTCAAGATCAAACACTGTTTCCTTCTTGCCGGATGAACAACTCACCCCTATCGGAACAAGGTTCTGCAGAAACGGGAAGACCTTATCAAGCGGCACATATTCGCCAAACACAACAAGATGCTGTTTCCGGTAACGGTCAACTATCTTGCCTGTCGTATCGAAAAGAAAAGAACTGTTGTAATATAACGTCTTGCTTGTGTTCGTTTCAGCATCTCTTTCCACCTCCATTGAACCCACAAGCAAGGAACTGCCCATGCACGCAAAATATTGCACAAACTCCATCGTGGCAGGATCAGTTTCAACCGCACACGGAACAGCCGTTTCCGGCCATATGATCAAATCCGGTTTCTGCGTAAGAGCCAATTCCGTGAGAGACTTGAGTTCCCGGTAAATATCCATGACTGCATTTTCATCCCACTTCACATCTTGAGCAATGTTGGGCTGAATGGCTGTAATAGTAGCGGTCTGGCTTGTCACAGGTTCACTGGCCAGAGCCTTGGCCTTTCCGGCACCATAAATCCAGCATAATGCACATATCAGGAGACCTGCCATAAGTTCAACATGAACTCGTGCCTTTCGTCTCCCTCCGGATGGAATAAATGTAAATCCAGTCAGAGCCAGCGCTGTGTTCATTACCATTATCACCGCCGACACAGCGTACACCCCGCCCCACTCCGCCACTTGAATCACGGCAAGGTTTCTATACTGACTGATGCCCAGCGCGTTCCACGGAAACCCTGTAATCAAAACAGACCGCAAATACTCAAACCCCACCCATACCATCGGAATCACAATAATAAGCCCCAAATTGTTCCATAACGTTCCTTCCCGTTCATGAAACAACATGGAAACCACCGCCAGAAAAGCACCCATATAAAGAGCACAGTATGCAGACAGCAAAATCCAACCCACGCCAACAGGAATCACCGGCCCGCCAAAACAAACCAGCCTCAAAAGCCACGAAATGGAAGCCAGCCAGAACAAAAGTCCGGTCGCAAAGCCCCATCTGAAAGATGAACCAGCGGACGAATATTTCGCTATGCACAATAAAGGAATAATCGCAAACCACGCCGACTCAGAACTTCCTAAAGGAGGAAATGAGCAGAACAGCAGGGAACCTGAAATCAAAGCAAACACCACCCGCCAGAGAAACGCGCCCCATCGGATCCGGCCCTGCTTTTTAGCTTCTGTCAATGTTGAATGCTCCATCGTTTTGCGCCATTATTTGCCACAGCATTTTTTATACTTCTTGCCGCTTCCGCAGGGACAGACATCGTTTCGCCCAACTTTGTCTTCATTGCGCTTTACCGGCTCAATGTGACTTACAGGGGCTGTACGGGCAACGGGGCCGGCTCGTTCCGCCGCCATCGCTTCCCCCTGCCGATCGAGCAGTCCGCCGCGTCCCAGAATGGAAACATCATCATGTATCAGCCTCTTGGGCAATGCAGAAATGAAAGATTTGAACGACTCAACCGATGTGGAAGACTTGAAAACAGCGGATGTTATTTCCTGTTTTATACCGTCCATGAGTTCTTCAAACATCTCATAAGCTTCTTTTTTGTATTCAACCAGCGGATCCCGCTGGCCGTAAGCGCGGAGACCAACCCCCTGGCGCAAAGCATCCATTCCCCTTAAATAATCCTGCCACTGTGTGTCTATCGCGTGCAGAACAACATGCCTCTCCATGGAAGTGACAATACTTTTATCCTCCATCTCTATCTTCAAGTCATAAGCCTGTTTTACACGCTCAAAGATCAGATCGGACACCGCCGCCGGATTCGACTCCTTTGCCTCGATATCTGTCTTGCGGAGAGCTATGGGAAAAACACTTTGCACCCATTCCACAAGAACTTCCAAAGGCTGTTCCTCCTTGCGATCAGACAACAATGTTTCAACCTGTGAAGATATGACATCACTCAAAATGTCATATATATGCTCACGCACATTATCACTTCTTACAATATCGCCCCTGAAACCATAGATGATTTCCCTCTGCTTGTTCATCACATCATCGTATTCCAGCGTTCTTTTTCGAATGGAAAAATTCTGCTGTTCAACCCTTCGTTGCGCTGTTTCAATTGAACGATTGAGCCACTTGTGCTCAAGCTGCTGGCCTTCTTCAAGACCAAGCCGGCTCATAATATTGGCTATCCGGTCAGACCCGAACAGCCGCATCAAATCATCTTCCAGTGATATGTAAAAACGTGATGAACCGGGGTCCCCCTGCCGCGCACAGCGGCCGCGCAGCTGACGGTCTATACGACGCGCCTCATGCCGTTCCGAACCTATCACATGCAGGCCGCACGGGTTTTCTTCAAGAATTTCCCTCACGACTTTTCCATCCAGTTTTCCCGTCAACGGTATGTCTGATTCAATAAAACTTCTCTCAAGATGCACAACACCTTCGCCAAGCTTTATATCCGTTCCGCGGCCGGCCATATTAGTGGCAATGGTTACAGAACCTCTTTGACCTGCACGTGCCACAATTTCAGCTTCACGTTCATGATTTTTGGCGTTAAGAACATTATGCTGAACTCCGGCACGTCTCAACATACGGCTCAAAAGTTCGGATGTATCAACGTCAATTGTGCCGACAAGAACCGGCTGGCCCTTGCCGTGACAGTCCACTATCTCTTCAACAATGGCCTTGTATTTTTCCCTTTGTGTTTTATAAATCACATCGTTCCAATCCATCCGCCTGATCGGACGGTTTGTAGGCACCACAACCACATCCAGCTTGTATATGTCATGGAATTCAGAGGCTTCGGTTTCCGCTGTGCCTGTCATACCGGCCAATTTACCGTACATTCTAAAATAATTCTGAATTGTAATCGTGGCGAGGGTCTGCGTTTCTCTTTCTATCTTTACACCTTCCTTGGCTTCAACAGCCTGATGCAAACCGTCACTCCATCTTCTGCCCGGCATCAGCCGGCCGGTGAATTCATCAACAATCACAACCTGATTGCCCTGAATCACATACTCCACATCTTTTTCAAACAGACAATACGCCCGTATAAGCTGGTCAATATTGTGAACCATTTCGCTCTTGTTCGTAAATTCCAGCTGAGTTTTCTGCCGTCTTTTCTGCTTTTCCTTGTCATCAAGGCCTTGATCCGCCTCTATTTCCGCCATTGCCGTCACCAGATCAGGCAGTACGAACGAGTTGGGATCATTAGGATTCAGAGCCAGACATCCCTTTTCGGTAAGAGTTGCCTCATGGCTCCGCTCGTCTATTGTAAAATAAAGTTCCTCCCTGAGGGCGCGCGCCTGTTCCTTGCGCATGTCTGTCAGCATCATGTTTTCTATCTGTTCCTGAAGCTTCCGGATGGACGGTTCCTCAAGCATATGCATCAACTGCTTATGCTTCGGCATGCCGTGATACACCTGATATATTTTGAATTGAGCCTCAACAGTCTCGTTCTTATCAAGAAAGCTTTTAGCCTCCTGCATCAGATCATTACACATGCTTCTCTGTCTTTTAATCAGACCTTCCACCTTCGGCTTAAGCTCAAAATACTGATGCGACGAGACAGCCACGGGGCCGGAAATAATCAAAGGAGTTCTTGCTTCATCAATGAGGATGCTGTCAACTTCATCTATTATCGCGTAATTATATCCGCGCTGGACAAGCCCTTCCGGCTCATATGCCATACCGTTATCACGAAGATAATCAAAGCCGAATTCACTATTGGTGCCGTATGTTATATCCTTCGCGTATTCCGCGCGCCGCTCCATGGGAGACATCTCATTTTGTATGCACCCCACACTCAATCCGAGATAGCTGTAAACATGCCCCATCCATTGCGAGTCACGACGGGCAAGATAATCACAAGTGGTTATCAGGTGAACATTCTTTCCGGTAAGCGCGTTCAGATATAGAGGCATCGTCGCAACAAGAGTCTTGCCCTCGCCCGTCGCCATTTCAGCAATCTTGCCCTGATTCAGAACTATGGCGCCCATCAACTGAACGTCGAACGGCACCATGTCCCATACAATCTCGTGACCGCAAACCTGTATTTGCGATCCAAGCAGGCGACGGCAGGCGTTTTTCACAACAGCATAAGCTTCGCACATTACGCTGTCCAAAGATTCACCTTTGGACAGCCTCTGCTTGAATTCATCTGTCTTTGCCTGAAGCCCGGAATCAGAGAGAGAACGGTACTGATCGTCCCAAGTATTGATTCTTTGAACTAGCGGCTTAAGGGCGTCTATATCCCTTTGTTTTTTTGTGCCAAATATCTTTCGAAGTATCTGCATGCATATGGCGCCTTAGTCGCCGGCTGATATAGCCTCAACCGGACACTCATCCGAGCAAAGACCGCAATCAACACATTTTTCCGGATCAATTACGTACTTTTTATCTCCTTCACTGATCGCGCTTGAAGGACACACTTCCACACAACTGGCGCACTTTGTGCATTTGTCAGAAATAACATAAGCCATCGAATCATCTCCTTGTTTTTGTGTATCTATTTAGCCATCCAAAGAAAATATTTTCAAATATTTAGACAGGATTACAGGATAATATGTTTTCATCCTGTAAATCCACCATTTTTCAGTTGGTCAACTGCCTTATTTTCCATTTTACCTCAACTTTGGCAACTCTAAAGTTAATTAATAAACCAATTGGCATTCCAGTTGCAATAAGGTTGTTGACCAACTGAATCTCGTGCGCTTTGGCCATCTTTTCAATAGACTTCAGCTCTGCAATAACCTCGTTCTCAACAACCATATTCGCAAAAAAACTCCTGCTGTTTCCCCTTCATAACTACCGAAAGAACGTTTTGACATTCTGTATTCAGTCCTGCCCGGTGAAGTCCCGGCAACAAACATTTCCAGCGTACATATTCCAGAAAGATTAACATGATAAATCCTGTCCTTAGACCCGGAATGACTTGATGGTCATCCTGTCAAACTCTCATTCTAATGCCATTTGCAAACGGCTTAATGCTTACATTTTTGTTTTTAACCCAGTTTAGCCCGGCCTGTTCATCACAAACCGGAAAAATCATTTACCCAGCTCAAGCCTCTTAGCTAGACGCGGCGGCAATCCCGCTTTTTCTATTTTCTCCTGCGCTGCTGCTATGTCATACTCGATCCTGCGAAATTCTATTTCACGGGCTTTTAGATCATAAATGACATAAGATGCGCGCGGATCTCCATCGCGCGGCTGCCCCACGCTTCCCACGTTTATAAAATATTTCTGCCCTAACTCCAGCTTTAATTTCCGGCAGTCACTTCTCCTTATCCGTCCGCCTTTTTCGAAAACTACCGGAACATGAGTGTGCCCGTGAAAACACACTGCTGTAGGCTGATAGTTAAAATGAGCCTCCGCGTCAAGCGCGTCAAACACATACCCCCACTTGTCAGGCATGTCCATGGTGCTATGAACAATGCTCAGCCCGTAAACTATCTTGGAATAATCCAAATTGCGTAAATATTTGATCTGATCGTCATCAAGCTGTTTCCGGGTCCAGTCCACAACATTAGCCGCGAGGGGATGAAAATCATCCAGACATTCGTCGTGCGAACAGTAATGGTCATGATTGCCGCGCACAACAACGCAGTTAAGTTCTCTGATTTTATCAAGACAGCGTGCCGGATCCGCGTTATATCCTACTATATCACCAACGCAAATATAGGCCGAAACACCGTGGGTTTCGGCATCTTTAATGACGGAAGTCAAGGCCTCCCAGTTGCCGTGAATATCCCCTATTATCGCGTACCTTCTTTCCTCCATCACGGACAACTCCTAGAGTTTTAATAATGCGGCGGCAATCGCAATATCATCAACAGTTGTAACTTTAATGTTAGAAAGGGATGCCTGCACCAAGCGAACACCCTTGCTTATCAATTCCACAGCTGCCGCTTCATCTGTAACTGTTAATCGTTTTTTCTCAATTACAGCAAAAGCCTTTTCCAGCAATTCACGCTTGAAGCTCTGCGGTGTTTGCACAGCCCACAATTTGGATCTATCAAGCGTCTTTGAAATTATCATCCCCTTGTCAGCCTGCTTTATCGTATCCGTAATCTTTATCGCGGCAACGCCTGAACCATAATGCTGGGCAGAACGTATGGTTTCAGATATAAGGCCGGGGGTAATACAAGGTCTGGCCCCATCGTGAATGGAAACAATTTTGGCATCACTACTAATATAATCAAAACCGTTCTTCACTGAATTCTGGCGCAAAGAACCGCCAGCCACTATTTTCTTCACTTTCATGCACCCGAACATCTGAACCATGCCGCGAGCTGCGTTTAACTTATCCTTGCGCACAACAAGCACAACGCCGTCAATGTCAGGGCATTTTTCAAAAGCCAAAATTGAATAAGCAAGAATAGGTTTTGAACCCAGACTCAGAAACGCCTTGTCAGCATCAACACCCATCCGCTCGCTTTTACCGGCAGCCACTATAATTCCATAATTCATATTAAGGTACCATTTAAAGTAAAGAAAATGTCGATCCCCGCTAGCCCAGTCAACGGGGAAGAACATTAGACCATGGCAAGCCGTTTCGTCAAGTTTTTTCAGCATTTCCCAACTCGACAATAAACTGTTTTTTCACAAATAATCACTATTATGCGCATATTGCTTGAGTTTTCCCGATATTGCGAAATGCAGATTAAAAGAATTGACTTTTCAATAAGATATATTATACAATTTAACTTAATAATTAAGGCTTTTTGTATGCTTTTGTTTCCCGCGCAAAACAGGGATAACCAGCGCGAATTGAGATTTAAAAATGCTTGATGCGATAAGAAAAAAGCGTAAGGGATTTTTTTTGTCCTTTCAGCGTCTTTCCTTATACGCTGTGACAATATTCTGCCTTTATACCATTCCCAACGCTTGTGGTTACCCAACCGCTCTGGACGGATTCGATCCGGGGGCAGACAACCAGATTAAAGCAGTTGCAGTCCAGCCTGACGGTAAGATTCTTGTCGGCGGCTGGTTCACAAATCTCGCTGGCCAGGCGCGCAACTACCTGGGCAGGCTCAATGCCGACGGCTCAATTGACAACACATTCACCAATGGCACGGATAACTGGGTCTATTCTATTGCCGTACAGGCGGATGGAAAAATTCTTGCCGGTGGCCTGTTCTCCAATCTGGCCGGGCAGGTGCGTAGCAGAATCGGCAGGCTTAATGTGGACGGCTCTCTCGATAATACATTCACCAATGGCGCGAATGGCGATGTCTGGTCCATTGCTGTACAAGCGGATGGAAAAATTCTCGTCGGTGGCTTTTTCACCAATCTTGCTGGTCAGGTGCGCAACAACTTAGGCCGACTGAACGCCGACGGCTCTCTCGACAACACCTTCACCAATGGCGCAGATAGCGATGTTAATTCCATTGCTGTACAGGCGGATGGAAAAATCCTCGTCGGTGGCTTTTTCACCAATCTTGCTGGTCAGGTGCGCAACAACTTGGGCCGACTGAATGCGGACGGCTCGCTGGACAACACCTTCACCAATGGCGCGAATGACGCCGTCTGGTCCATTGCTGTACAGGCGGATGGAAAAATTCTCGTCGGCGGCTGGTTCTGGAATCTGGCCGGGCAGTCGCGCATCAGCTTGGGCCGCCTGAATGCGGACGGCTCACTGGACAGCACATTCACCAATGGCGCGAATGCCAGTGTCTACTCCATTGCCGTACAGGCGGATGGAAAAATCCTCGTCGGCGGTATTTTTATCACTCTGGCTGGGCAAGCACGCAACAACTTGGGCCGTCTGAACGCGGACGGCTCATTAGATAACAGTTTTACCAACGGGGCTGGAGCATCTGTGGACGCTATCGTTGTTCAGCCTGACGGAAAGATTCTGGTTTGTGGCCAATTCACCACCCTTGCCGGACAGGCGCGCAACTACATCGGGCGGCTGTATCCGGATGGGAGTCTGGACGCCACCCTCACCAACGGTGCGAATATGACTGTCTATCCCCTGGCGGTACAGTCTGACGGGAAGATACTTGTTGGCGGGAACTTCACTACCCTTGCCGGACAGGCGCGCAATTACATAGGGCGTTTGAATTCGGATGGGACTCTGGACAATACGTTTACCAACGGTGCAGGCCAGGCTGTCTATTCCATCGCCATACAGCCGGACGGCAAGATTCTGGTTGGCGGAGATTTCACTACCCTTGCCGGACAGGCACGCAATTACATAGGGCGTTTGAATTCGGATGGGGCACTGGACAATACGTTTACCAACGGTGCGTCTGGCATTGTCTATTCCCTGGCGCTACAGTCTGACGGGAAGATACTTGTTGGCGGTACATTTACTACCCTTGCCGGACAGGCGCGCAACTACATAGGGCGTTTGAATGCGGACGGCACACTGGACAATACGTTTACCAACGGTGCGAGCAGCTTTGTCTATTCCCTGGCGCTACAGTCTGACGGGAAGATACTTGTTGGCGGTCTCTTTACTACTCTTGCCGGACAGGCGCGGAGTAGAATAGGGCGCTTGAATGCGGACGGGGCA
Source organism: Lentisphaerota bacterium (assembly GCA_041306605.1). Lineage (GTDB taxonomy): Bacteria > Verrucomicrobiota > Kiritimatiellia > UBA8416 > JAQBFJ01 > JBFZFB01. Next base: position 10,269 of record JBFZFB010000061.1, read on the forward strand.
CTGGACAATACGTTTACCAACGGTGCGAACAACCAAGTCTTTTCCCTGGCGCTACAGTCTGACGGGAAGATACTTGTTGGCGGACAGTTTACTACCCTTGCCGGACAGGCGCGAAACAACATAGGGCGCTTGAATGCGGACGGGACACTGGACAATACGTTTACCAACGGTGCAAGCAGCAATGTCGGTTCCTTGGCGGTACAGTCTGACGGGAAGATACTTGTTGGCGGACAGTTTACTAACCTTGCCGGACAGGCGCGCAGTTACATCGGCAGGTTCAATGCCGACGGCTCACTCGACAGCACCTTTACCAACGGTGCGAATAGCGCTGTCGTCTCCTTGTCGGTACAGTCTGACGGGAAGATACTTGTTGGCGGTACATTTACTACCCTTGCCGGACAGGCGCGAAATTATTTAGGACGCCTTGCTACGCCTGATGCCGTCATTCAATCATTGACTGTTGCCGCAGGCGGCACAAGTGCGGCTTGGCAACGCAGTGGCGCCGGACCTGAAGTCTGGCGGACAACCCTGGAGACTTCCACCAATGGCGTTGACTGGAGCACCAACATAGTAGCCGGAACCCGCATAACCAATGGATGGGAATTTACCGGTTTAAACCTGCCTTTGAACGAAGCCGGATGGGTACGTGCTCGCGGCTATGCTGCAGGCGGCTGTGGAAAAGACAATGGTTCCCACTCCATCATCGAATCTGTAAGGATGTTCTACTTGAATTCAGATGTTGATTCCGACGGCATGCCGGATGACTGGGAAATCGGGAACTGGGGCAACACCACCACGGCAGATGCAACAACCGACTTTGACGGAGACGGATTGCGTGACATACTGGAGTTCCAGAACGGCACTAATCCACAACTCCCGGACAGCGATTCGGACTTCTTCAACGACTACATTGAAGTTATCAATGGCACCGATCCGATGGATCCCGGCTCCAATCCGCCGTATCCGTATAAGGAATGGACGAGAATATGGGGATCAGCGAACGCCGAGAGTATTTCATGTATGACAATAGATGGCGCGAGTAATGTTTATGTAGTGGGGTGTACTGAAGGAGCTTACCACGGCGAGACAAATTCGGGAAGTGCTGATATTTGTCTTAGTAAAATTGCACCAAATGGCAGTAATCTGTGGACGCGAATCTGGGGGTCTTCAGCATCTGATTATGGGCGTTGCATAGCAACTGTCTCTGATTATAGCAGAATCTACATCGCCGGAGAAACATGGGGACAAATTGACGGACAGACGAACATGGGTAACGAGGATCTCTTTCTTTCAGTACTTACAGATACAGGAACCAGATTGTGGACTCGCATGTGGGGATCAACTGGATCACAGGAAGAGGTTGGCGGAATTGCACTCGACAATATGACCAATGTATATGTTTGTGGTTCGACCCGAGGGGAATTCTTTGGGCAGACCAATGCGGGTTTAGATGATCTATTTGTGTGCAAATTCAATGCAGAGGGTAGCAACCTGTGGACTCGTTTCTTTGGATCCACCAATGTTGATATGGGACGCGGCGGAATTGTTATCACCAAGTCAGGCGAGATAGTTGTTGCCGGACATACGGCAGGTTCTTTCGATGGCCAGACTAATTCCGGCAATTATGATTTCTATGTTGTGAAGCTTGACTCGAATGGAAGCAATATATGGACTCGAATCTGGGGATCCACAAATACTGATGCCACCTATTCCATTAATGTCGATGAAAATGGCGGCATATATGTCGGTGGTTTAACATGCGGATCCTATGACGGCCAAACTAATGCCGGACCGTGGGATTTGTGTTTAACAAAACTATCCTCCGATGGCACGACCATATGGTCTCGCATATGGGGAACTTCATTGTCGGATATGCGCGAAAAAGGAGCAATTGACCAATACGGTAATCCACTCACTGTTGGATATACCTATGGAGCTTTTGATGGACAGACTAACGCTGGAGGAACAGATATATTTCTGACGAAACATTCATCTGATGGTGACCGTCTTTGGACGCGTATATATGGTACGCTTCAGGACGATCAAGGCAGAGCTGTCGCGAGCATCAAAGATTTCATCTATCTGGCAGCTGATATTATGGGACCTCTTGATGGTGAGACAAACTGTATGGGTGTCGGGTCAGATTTTTGTCTCACCAAATGGGTTGATCAGTCGCCTTTGACGGTTCAAAACCTCGAAGCTATTGACATTGCCGAAACATCTGCCACTCTGCGGGGGGATTTGCCGTCAACCGGACCTTCAACCAATACTGCGGAAGTAACCATCTTCTGGGGCACCATGGACTATGGAACCAACATGTTTGCATGGACCAACTCAACGTTCATCGGCACAATCAGCCCCGGCCTCTTCTCCACCAACATTACAGGCCTTATGGTTAATACACAGTATTATTACCGCTGTTACGCCAGCAACGCATTCGGCACCGCCTGGGCACCTAGCACGGAAAGCTTTGTGGCTTCAAGCGGCGGGTCTTATTGGCCACGATTTGAAATTGAAGTTCCCTCGCCTATCGTTACAGGACAGATCGTCAATGTAACAGTCACAGCATGGAACGGAACCAATCTCTGGACCGATTATACCGGCACAGTTTATTTCCTGTCAGCCGATGCTTCATTGTTACCTTCCAATTACGATTTTAAAGTGTCCGACAACGGCACACATGTTTTCACCAACTCGCTGTCTTTCACCAATCACGGCGACTATATGTATCTGGAAGCAAAAGACGCTGTGGATCCGGGGATGAACGGATATCTAGGCAACATTATCGTCGTTAACGGCTTCAGCGGTAACGCTGTTGACAACCTCCTTGTTTGGGGCATTCAGGACCCAATAGTAACCGGTGATCAAAGCTCTGTGTCCATCGCCGCAATTGATTTCGATTTCAGAATAATAACCAACTATACAGGAAAAGTTAATTTTGACTCCAGCGATACGCTGGCAACTCTGCCCGGAACTCTTGATTCATACACTTTCACCGTGTCCGATGCCGGAGTGCATACATTCACCAATGAACTTACCTTCAATACCATTGGCGAACATTGGTTCTCGGCGCAGGATGAAGCCAATACAAATGCCTGGTTCAAGTACGATAACATAACCGTACAGGGCGTGGGATTCAGCACCAATGTCACTCACTTCGTCATCGAAGGCATGCCAGAATGGGGCTCAACCAACGCCTGGTATGATCTTTACATAGAGGCGCGCAATGAGTTAGAGCAGGTTGTGACAGGTTTCATGGGAACAGTCTCCATGTCGTCCAGCGACACAAACGCAATATTCCCGCCATTCATACTACTTTCCGGCGCTGATTACGGAGCCAAATACATGGCAAGTTCCGTTCAATTCCACACCATTGGCAATCATTGGATTGAAGGATCATGGTGGAACGGTACCACCAATATATACGGCGGCGTTTACAACATCACCGTAGACAGTGGCATGCCAAAGGGTAACTTAAACCTGATATTGCCCCGTTATGCCGTTGCCGGCATACCTGTTTCATTTACAGTGCAAGCGAAAATGCCCGATGGAAACACAGACACCAATTACACTGGAACTGTTGAATTCTACTGCGGTGATCCCGGAGCAACTTATCCCAGCAATTACACCTTTAACGCCGGTGATTTGGGCGTGAAAACATTCAGCAACGCGCTTGTCTTAGTCAACGGCGGCATGCAGAAGTTCCAACTATGGCCTCAAGATGATCCCGGCAAGTGGGAAGATGACGACACAATGGTGTTTATCGGCGGCGCCACAAACACCACAAGTCTCATGATAGACATATCCCCTCTCCCGGCGTTAAGCAATATGTGGTGCGATGCCTACATAGCCGCGTTCGGCGATAACGGCCTTGTAAACACCAACCACACCAACTCGGTAGTCTTCTCATCATCCGATCTGAATGCCGGATTCAGAATTATGAACTTCTCAAACTTCGAAAACGGTACCGCGTTCATAACCAATCAGGTCCGAATGATGACCTGCGGCGAACAAACTGTCACTATCACATCTTCAACCGACTCGAACGCAACCTGCGAAATATCGGTTCTCGTGCTGGGTTGCGGACGCCCGTATCTCTATGTCAACCGGGAAAACGGATCCGACTCCAACGACGGCCTTACAGTCACCAGCGCATGGTATTCCATCAGTTATGCCTCGTCAATGATAGCCGCCGGCGATGTGGTTTTGGTGGCGCCGGGTGTTTACAATGAAAGCATCACGGTCAACGTTACAGGCAATCCCAATTCCTGGATCGGATTTATTGCTGATGAAGACGGACGGCATTTTGGCGGAAACGGAGGGCCGGTAACAATTGAACCCACATCCTCGTATGTGTTTAATATTCCTTACAGGTCATACATAGCGATTTGCGGATTTGAAAAGACAATTGATACCCCCATAGATTACGGCATACAGGTAACAGGTTGCACCGACATTTATCTATTCAACAACGAAATGAATTTCTGCAACGAAGGCATATACCTGACCAATACTATCCGCTCGGTATTGCTGGGGAATGAATTATTCGACTGCACCACATACGGCATCCATTCCGAGAGCATGAACCCATGGTACAACCAGAAATTTGAAGCAAATCATATTGAGTCATGCGGCACGGGCATAAAGATTAATGGAACAGCTTCCAATATTTTCCTGCTGGGCAACTATATCACCATGTGCAACGACGGCATTGCATTAACCGGAAGTGTTGACGGCGAAATATATCAAAATCAAATACATGATAATTACGGAATGGGCATTTCCATAAACGGATCCGGTTGTACTGGACAAATACACCATAACATTATCTACAACAATGATACGGAAGGCATATACATATCCAGCGCGGCTCCGGGATTGGATATCGCCAACAACACGCTGTACAACAACATGGCCGGCATTGTTCTTTCTCTCACATCAGGATCGGCCATTCATAATAACATCATAGCATTCAACTTGGATTACGGCATCAGCGCTGATTTCACCTCAACCAATAGCTGGCTTTGCGAATACAACTGCTGTTATGGAAACACCTATGATTGGTATGATTCCGCTCAGCCCGGAACAGGTTCCATATCCAATAATCCCGAATTCGCGTCGCTTTCCCCTAGCGGAGAAGATTTTCATTTAATGAGTACAGTCGGCCGATACACACCGAACGGCTGGACTACAGACGGCATAAGTTCTCCGTGTATTGACGCGGGCGATCCGGTGAGCGTTTGGACCAACGAACCCTCACCTAACGGCGGCAGGATCAATATGGGCGCCTACGGCAACACGAAAGAAGCGTCGAGGACTCCAACCGGGGTGTTTGAACGATGGATCGGTCCGTGGCCAGGAGCAAATCAGGTGGCCGGCGGTTACGCCCATTCATTAGCATTGAAAGATGACGGAAGGATTATAGCGTGGGGCTTAAACGATATCGGCCAATGTAATGCGCCTGGAGGCGAGTCTAATTTTATCGCGGTCGCGGCAGGATGGTATCATTCGCTTGGACTTAAAGCGGACGGCAGTATCATAGCATGGGGGAAAAACGATTACGGTCAGTGTAATGTGCCGACGCCCAACACAAACTTTGTGGCCGTATCTGCGGGCAGGTATTTCTCTCTCGGCCTGAAAGCGGACGGCGGTATCGTTGCATGGGGCGACAACTCTTTTGGGCAGACTAATCTACCAGTCCCTAACGCTGATTTTATCGCCATATCAGCCGGGGGATATTTTGCGGTCGGAATAAGAAGTAATGAGACGGCTATCGCGTGGGGATGGAACGCTCACGGAGAAACAAACATACCGCCTGCGTCGAATAATAACTTTGTGGCCATAGCGGCCGGTTATGCGCATGCACTGGGATTAAGAAACGACGGTACCATCATTGCATGGGGAGATAATAGTTCCAGTCAGTGTAATATACCGGCAGGTTCCAATTCAGACTTCATAGCGGTTGGGGCCGACGGCTCTCACTCAATGGGACTCAAGAATGACGGAAGTATTGTTGCATGGGGCTTGAATGATGACAGTCAATGCGATGTACCGCCGCCAAACACTCTCTTCTCTGCCATTGAAGCTGGAGAACAATTCTCTCTGGGGCTGAAAAATGACGGAAGCATAATTGCCTGGGGAAGAAACATTGACGGCCAGACAAATGTTTCGTTACCCAATATGGAATTTGGTCAGATGTCCGGTGTTGTGCCGCCGCGAGGACCAATCGGCGGCGGTTCAACTGTAAGTATTCTTGGCAAGGGACTTGGCAACGGATCGGATGTAACTAACGTTCTGATCTGTGACGTTCCGGTGACTGCAATCGTCAGTCAGAGCCCGCGTGTGATTGTAGTGCAAACCGCTGCGGCTCCTTTTCCAACAAATGGAGACGTAATTGTGTTCTCGGTTAGCTGCGGGGCCATTACGAAGACAAATGGCTTCACATATTTAGATCCTGATGCTGATGGTGATGGAATGGAAGATGCATGGGAAATCACATACTTTGGCAGTACAAACAATCCTTCTGGCATGCCCGAGAACGATACCGATAACGACGGGATGAATAATATTTCGGAATACATCGCCGGAACAGATCCAACCAATACTGTGTCGGTTTTGAAATTCGAGTCAGCCAAATACGTTTCAGGACCGGGCATTGAATTCCAATGGGCAAGCGCATCAAATCGCATTTACGAGATAGACTGGTCACGAGACCTCTCAAGTAACGCTTTCTTCCTAGGTGACACCAATTTGACAGGGACACCCCCTTTGAACTGTTGGACCAGTCAGATTCACAGAACCATCCAGCATGGCTACTACAGGCTTTCCGTATTGAAACAGGGGCATACAAATCGCGTATTCGCTGTCAACCTTACAGGTTACGCACGAGTAGACGTGGAAGGAATTGCAGGAACCAACTACAGCATTTCATCATATGTCTCTTATCCGTTTAACGTGTTGGGCACCGACGACACTGTTAGAGTAACAATGGATGGACACCAACTCCATGGCGACACAACAGGCAACCCTGCTTCCAGTACAGCCGACGAGTTGTGGTGGTGGAAAAACTCTACATGGCAGACATGGATTTGGTTAATGGATGGATTAGGACCTACATGGGATTTCAAGTGGTGGGATGAAAACACGGTAAACTTCAGCACAGGGCGACTGGCAAAAGGGCAGGCTCTTTGGTTAAGGTCTAAACAGGCCAGTAATCGTGATTTCTACATTATCGGTGAAGTCCCTGTTACAGCCACACAGCAAGTTACCATAGTCTCCGGCTGGAATTTGGTATCTTATCCATATCCGATAACTATCGCGATTACCCATCTTTCAATCACAAATCAGGCATTGCGCGGAATGTCATATGGCTCATCTGATGAAATAAGAACAGGACTCCCAACAAACGGACTAAATGCCAGCTCAATAACGAATATCTACTGGCTGCCGGTATTTCCACCAAGCAGCAATTGGCGTAAATATCCGGAATCCAACGATACCTGTGACATTATTCCCGCAGGCAGTGGTTTCTGGTACTTTAATGCAAGAACAAACACTTTTGTTTGGTCAGAAACGCGGCCTTACCCATTGAGTTTTGACGGCCCTGCTCTTCCATTACCGCTTGAAATTGCCAACGCCGGTGCTTCGAATATAAGAACTAATTCGGCCAACTTGAATGGTATTCTCGTGCTTTCAGACACTCCGAATTCTTCTGTCTACGTCTATTGGGGAGCGTCCGATGGCGGAAGCAATCGGTTCGCATGGTCAAACTCCATATTTATGGGTGCAATTAGCATCGGATCATTCCAGACCAACATCACTGGTCTTACATCCAACTCTACATATTACTATCGTTGTTACGCCAGCAACGCACTCGGTACCGCTTGGGCTCCAAGCACAATAACCTTCACAACACCATTATTTGACGATATTGACAGCGACGGCATAGGTGATGTGTGGGAAACAACATGGTTCGGCAGTATAACAAACGCAAATGCCGAAACAGATTACGACGGCGACAGACTGCGTGATGTGCTGGAGTTCCAGAATGATGGCAACCCGATGCTTGCGGACTCTGATTCAGACAGTTTCAGCGACTATATAGAGTTTCTCAACAAGAGCAGTCTGACAAATGCTCTATCTAAACCAAGCTATCCTTACAAGGAATGGTCACGCATGGTTGGCTCTGCGTCCAGCGATCAGGCTAGATCAGTGTGTTTAGACTCATCCGGCATGGTTTATGTTGCAGTATGGACATCTGGTTCTATTGGCGGACAAACAAATTCCGGTGGCGAAGAAGCATGTTTAATTAAATATTCACCTGCTGGCAACATAGTATGGACCCGTATGTGGGGATCAACAAACGCTGAAGAAACGAGAGGAGTTGCGTTTGGCGGTTCTGGTGTGGTCTATGTTACAGGTGACACCAGCGGCGCTTTTGATGGTGAAACCAATCCGGGAAATAGAAGTCCATTCCTTTCAAAGTATTCAACCGACGGAGTCAGGATATGGTCCAGAATATGGGGATCTGCCGATCTTGATGCAGGTAATTGGTTGTACGGTATTAATGTGGATTCCTTGGGTGACATCTATGTAACCGGAGATTCCTGTGCATCAATTGACGGCCAAACATATGCCGGCGGTGTGGATCCGTTTTTGACAAAGTATTCTCCGGACGGCACAAAACAGTGGACTAGGATGTGGGGCGGCATAGGCGGGGACTACGGTGACAGCGTGGCAATTGACTCATCTAACTATATTTATGTTTCAGGAAACACTTTCAGTTCCTTTGACGGGCAAACCAATTCTGGACCTGTTGACTTACTGCTCACAAAATATGCACCTGACGGCACAAAACAGTGGACCAAACTCTGGGGTTCTACTGTTAGCGACATGGGCTATGTGTGCGGCGTGGATGCACTCCTCAATGTCTATGTTGCAGGTGGAACCATGGGTTCTTTTGATGGCCAGACAAGTGCCGGCGACAAAGACGCCTGCCTGACCAAGTTTTCCGATAATGGCACCAAACAGTGGACCAAACTCTGGGGATCATCTGCAGGAGAAGAGTGTTACGCAATGGCTCTGGATATACAAGGAAATGTCTATGTGGCTGGTTCCACCTCAGGTTCTTTTGATGGCCAAACCAACACTGGATCAAGTGACATGTTCTTGACAAAGTATACATCCACCGGCACAAGACAATGGAGTAGAATATGGGGTAGCTCTGGAAGTGACCAAATTTATGGCATGGCATATGACACGTCAGGGGCAATATACACTGTTGGTTACGCAGGTGGCGCTTTCGACTGCGAAACTTTTGCTGGTGGAAACGATGTCTTCATTACCAAATGGATTGACCCGCCATTACTGACGGTTCAGAATCTTAATGCTATCAACATCACCACTAATTCAGCCACACTGCGCGGCGATATATTGGCCACCGGTCCTGAAACCAATATAGCCAATGCCGTTATTTACTGGGGCCCTACCGACGGCGGAACCAACGCCCCTGCCTGGACCAACAACATCAACCTCGGCATTCTTGGCATCGGCCCCTTCTCCACCAACATCACCGGACTCTCCTCCAATACCACCTACTACTATCGCATTTACGCCAGCAATCCTTTCGGCACGACTTGGGCGTCGAGCACAACCAATTTCACGACTGCAGGTATAAGCAATACTCCTCCGACAGTAGATGTCACTAGCCCCACCAATGGGAGTACTTTTGTCGAGGGCACCAACCTTACAATTACCGCAACGGCTACAGATTCTGACGGCACAATCTCAAAGGTTGAATTCTACCAAGGAGTCACAAAGCTTGGTGAGGACACCAGCAATCCATATTCGTTTATATGGACAAATGTTCCTGCAGGCGGTTATTTACTCACGGCATCTGCCACAGACAATAGTTCCGCCACAACTACATCCGCCTCCGTAAGCATAACTGTCAATAACGCCGATGCCGACAGTGATGGCATGCCGGACGAATGGGAAATTATGTACTTTGGAAACACCAATTCATCCGCCAATGGCGATTACGACACCGACTCTTCGCCTAATATAACCGAATATATAGCCGGCACCATACCAACAACAAACACATCTATTTTCACGTTCACCGGTTCCAGCGTGTCATCCAACGGCAACCCGATAGCAGAATGGTCAAGCGTAACGTCACGACTCTACACATTGGAATGGAACACCAACAGTTTCGGCAGTACATGGCAAACAATAGCCGCAAGTATTCCAGCTACACCACCAAATAATGTATACGAAGATTATTCAGCCGGTATCGGCATATCCCGCTTCTACAGAGTAAAAGTCCGATTCGACACTACCAATGAAGCTGTCTGCTCCGGACAAATCGGATTCCATTGGACTACCGTTACAAATGGACCGGGAGGAAATGTAAACAATCCCACTAATACATGGATAATCCACGGCTCAATTCCTTCATTCCAAGCTACACCTTCCAACGGTTACAGCTTTACGGGATGGACAGGAACTATTACATCAACAAATAATCCTCTTTCTCTTACAGCCACACAGTCCGTATCCATTACCGCTAACTTTGCGATAAACACTTACGGTGTTACCGCTCTGACGGTTACCAATGGAACAATATCGCCTACCGGAACGACCATGGTGGCTTACGGCAGTGATATTAATTACTCGATCACTGCCAGCACCAACTATCATATTACCGATGTTATTGTTGACGCCTCATCAATCGGCATTACGAACAGCTATACATTCAGCAACGTTACCAACGGCGGTCATACGATTAACGCTACATTTGCGATTGACACCTACACGCTGAACGTCACCAGTCTCCATGGCGCCCCCTCTCCGTCCGGTATTACCACTAACAACTGGAACACATTGGTTAACGCTGCGGTAAATTCACCGGTATCAGATGGTATTTACACCCAGTATCTCTGTACAGGCTGGACAGGTTCCGGCAGTACGCCGGTCAGCGGCTTAACCACGAATACTTCATTCAATATAACGAATAATTCCACATTAGCCTGGAACTGGAAGACTCAGTACGCATTCAGCGCTGTGTCAGGCGGTAATGGAAGCGTGGTTGCCAGTAACGGCTGGAATGATGCAAATTCATTGGTTAGCGCCACAGCTACAGCATCTAACGGTTATTCCTTTGTCAACTGGACTGGTTCTGTCACTTCCACCAATAACCCGCTGGTTATGACACTGAGCAATGCTGTCTCCGTAGCCGCTAACTTTGCGATCAACACTTACGGTGTTACCGCCCTGACGGTTACCAATGGAACGATATCGCCTACCGGTGTGACCATGGTAGCTTACGGCAGTAACGCGGTTTACACCATAACACCAGCCACCAACTATCATATTATAGATGTAATCGTTGACGCTTCATCAATCGGCGTCACGAACAGCTATACATTCCTTAACGTGACGAACGGCGGTCATACGATCAACGCTACATTCGCGATTGACACGTATGATGTTACCGCCCTGACGGTTACCAATGGAACAATATCGCCTACCGGTGTGACCATGGTGGCTTACGGCAGTAATATTAATTACGCGATCACACCAAGCCCCAACTATTATGTTGCTGACGTAATTGTTGATTCCTCATCCATTGGCGCAATGACCAATTATACATTTTCTAATGTTACCAACGGCGGTCATACGATTACCGCCACATTCGCGATTGACACGTACGATGTTACAGCTCTTGCCGTTACCAATGGAACGATATCGCCTACCGGTGTGACCATGGTCGCTCACGGCAGTAATATTAATTACTCGATCACTGCCAGCAACAACTATCATATTACAGATGTAATCGTTGACGCCTCATCAATCGGCATTACGAACAGCTACACATTCAGCAACGTTACTAACGGCGGTCATACGATTAACGCTGCATTCGCCATCAACACCTACACGCTGAACGTTACCAGTCTCCATGGCACCCCCTCTCCTTCCGGTCTTACCACTAACAACTGGAACGCTCTGGTTAACGCTGCGGTAAATTCACCGGTATCAGGTGGTATTTACACCCAGTATCTCTGTACAGGCTGGACAGGTTCGGGCAGTGCGCCGGTCAGCGGCTTAACCACGAATACTTCGTTCAATATCACCAATAATTCTACGCTCGGCTGGAACTGGAAGACGCAGTATATGTTCAATGCCGTGTCAGGCGGTAACGGCAGTGTTGTAGCCAGTAACGGCTGGAATGATGCAAATTCACTGATAAGCGCCACTGCTACAGCGTCCAACGGCTATCATTTCGTGAACTGGACCGGTCAGATTACATCAACGAATAATCCGCTTTCTCTTACAGCCACACAGTCCGTATCCATTACAGCCAACTTTGCTATTAATACGTACGATGTTACCGCCCTGACAGTTACCTATGGAACGATATCGCCTACCGGTGTTACCATGGTGGCTTACGGCAGTAACGCGGTTTACACTATTACACCTGCCACCAACTATCATATTACAGATGTAATCGTTGACGCCTCATCAATCGGCATTACGAATAGCTATACATTCAGCAACGTTACTAACGGCGGTCATACGATCAACGCCACATTCGCGATTGACACCTACACGCTGAACGTCATCAGTCTCCATGGCACCCCCTCTCCGTCCGGTCTTACCACTAACAACTGGAACACATTGGTTAACGCTACGGTAAATTCACCGGTAACGGATGGAGCTTCAACGCAGTATGTCTGCACAGGCTGGGCCGGATCAGGCAGTGCGCCGGTCAGCGGCTTAACCACGAATACTTCGTTCAACATCACCAATAATTCTACGCTCGGCTGGAACTGGAAGACGCAGTATATGTTCAATGCTGTGTCAGGCGGTAACGGCAGTGTTGTGGCCAGTAACGGCTGGAATGATGCCGGCACACCGGGAGTAACCGCTACAGCCACGCCTAGCAATGGTTACAGCTTCACAGGATGGACCGGTAGTATTTCGGCTACAAACAATCCTATCATTCTGACCATGAATCAGGCGTATTCGATTACAGCAAACTTCACGATAAAAACATATACGATCAATGCTTCTGCTGTCGCGAACGGATCAATCACGCCTAGCGGCATAACAACTGTGAATCATGGTGTTAACACAAACTACAACATTAACCCCAGCGCTAATTACCATGTAGCAGACGTTCTGGTTGATTCTGTTTCAATTGGCCCGACTAACTCCTATACATTTGTTAATGTAACGAACAATCGTACAATCAGCGCCTCGTTTGCCATAAACACATTCACGCTGACTGTCAATACAGCTTACGGAACTGCGAATCCTTCAGGGCTAACTACCAACAACTGGAATGCCTTTATCAACGCGTCAGTAAATTCGCCAATACCGGACGGAGCTTCAACGCAGTATGTCTGCACAGGCTGGGCCGGTTCAGGCAGCGCGCCTGTCAGCGGCATAACGACGAATACTTCGTTCAATATAACCGCAAATTCTGTTATTACATGGAACTGGCAGACGCAATACTGGCTGGATACCACAGCCGGCGCCAACGGTACTATAAATGTGGCAGACAGCTGGCGTAACAGCGGATCCGCTGTTGTCATAACGCCGACAGCTAATTCCGGATACCGTTTTGCTGGTTGGACCGGAGCTGTTCCGCCAGCGAACGCAAACGATGATCCTTTGACGCTTACAATGGATAGTGCTCGTGCTGTAACCGCCAACTTTGCCATCAGCACCGGCAGTATATCGGTTGCGATATTGCCGACCCAAGCCAACACACAGGGAGCGCAGTGGCGTTTAACAACTGGTCCTGACACAACATGGCATAACAGCGGCGATATCGCGTCCGGACTTCCGGGCACCGGCACGCCGTACACGGTGACTTTCAACACCATCAGCGGATGGTCATCCCCTGCTAATATTACCGGCATTGGTATCACACACGGCGGAACGACAACGAGGAGTGCTGTTTATGTGATAGGCAGTATGTCGCTGATTAACGGCGGGACATTCATGATGGGGATATATTACGGAGAAGGCGGGCATCAGGTGACAGTAAGCTCCTTCTATATGGATGCAACTGAAGTTACCGTCGGGGCGTTTCAGACCTTCTGTGATGCTATTGCCCATCCGATGCCTGCGGCGCCTTCATGGGGATGGACTGACACGTCTCTGCCGATGGTAAATGTCACTTGGAACGAAGCATCCGCGTATGCGGTATGGGCAGGTAAACGTCTACCGACGGAAGCTGAGTATGAGTATGCCATGAGGAGCGGAGTTGCCGACCGTTTGTATCCATGGGGCAACAGTATAAGCTCCGCCAATGCCAATTACTTTAATTATGCCGGAAAACCGCGTACCGCCGGATTATACTACGCGGCCAACGCGTACGGTTTGTTTGATATTGCCGGCAACGTATGGGAATGGTGCAGTGACTGGCATCAGAATGTTCTTACAGGCCCTGTGACCGATCCTAAAGGTCCGTCAACAGGCTTATACAAGATTATACGAGGCGGTGGCTGGGCAAGTCCGTCAACGGCATTGCGTTGTGCTCCGCGGTTCTATCTTGAGAAGCCGAACATCAAGTATATTGATGTTGGATTCCGGTGTGTGCGTTCAGTTGGAGCACCTCCTGCTGACGGCGACAGTAATGATAACGGCATACCTGACTGGTGGGAGATGTGGTATTTCGGTCTTGAGGACGGCGGTACGCCTGCATTTAACGCTCTTGCCGACCATGATGGTGATGGAATGAACAACAGCGGGGAATACACAGCCGGCACTAGTCCGATAGATTCAAGTTCTCTACTGAAGATTGATCTCAAGCAGGTTTATGGTCCAGACGGGTTTGTCATTAGATGGCCGAGCGCTTCAGGAAAACTTTATACAATTGAGCGTTCAACAAACCTCATGACGGGTTTCTCAACGCTGGCAACCGACATACCGGCGTCATTGCCAATCAACAGCTATACAGACACAGTCGGAACCGGCTCATTCTTCTACAGAGTGAAAATACAGCCCTGATCCATCCAACGCGTTTTGTTATTCATGCCTCATCTGCAGTGAATTTAGGATTATTACCAGCTATTACAATGGTTACTTCCCCTTTTATATTCTGCCCTTCAAATGTTTTCACGAGTTCACTGAGGAACCCTCTGGAAACCCTTTCGAATTTTTTTGTCAGTTCCATACAAACTGCCGCACGCCTGTCACCCAGCGCATCCAACGCGGCTTTCAGCGTCTTAACCACTCTTAGAGGTGATTCAAAAACGATCAGAGTATGAGGCATATCCTTCTCGCTCTCAAAGAACCGGTGACGCGCCCCGTCCTTCCGGGGCGGATAGCCCTTAAATGTGTAACTGGATGATGGCAGTCCTGAAGACAACAGTGCCACAGGAACGGCAGACGCGCCGGGAATGACGCAAAAATCAATACCATGTTCAACAGCCGCGCAGATCAAACGATAGCCCGGATCGCTTACTCCTGGATAGCCTCCGTCTGAACATAAAGCCACCGTATCGCCACGCTGTAAAAATGCTATTAGCTTCTCGCTTGCCCGCCACTCGGTTCCTTCCCGGTAGGACAGCATTATCTTGGGAAACGGTATTTCAAAACGATCCAGCAGTATTTTTGTGCGCCGTGTATCCTCACAGGCGATCACATCGGCCGCTTTCAGCGTCTCAATAGCGCGCAAACTGATATCATCAAGATTTCCTATCGGCGTCGCAATAATGTACAGCATAATCCCTCAGCTTTTTCTTTATTATCTGTTCCTTAACATCCTTCAATCCATCCTTTTTAATTGCCGACACCTGGATGGCTTCGGGATAAACGGCTTTCAGATGTTCTATTCTTTCACCTATACCCGGAACATCACATTTATTCATAAGCACAATTCGAGGCACTTTGTCGGCACCAATCTCCTTGAGTGTTTCTTCCACTATATTTAATTGATCCATTGCCCTTGGATGACTGGGATCAGCCACTACAAGAAGAAGGTCCGCATCTGCGGCTATTTCCAGTGTTGATTTAAAAGAAGCAATAAGACCATGAGGCAGATGTTTTATAAAACCAACAGTATCAGCCATTAGGATATTACGGCCGTCCGGCAGATAAACCAGCCTGGTTTTTGTATCAAGCGTGGCAAACAAACGGTCATCAACATATGCGTTCGCAGGCGCGAAGGCGTTAAGCAATGTGGATTTCCCCACATTGGTATATCCCACAAGACAGACTAACGGCCATTTGCGTTTTTCTCTGAGCGTTTTTCTCCTATCCTGAACCAATTCCAGTTTCTTTTTAAGATCCTTGATTCTTTTACGCATCGGCGCGTTTCTCAGCTGTAAGGGGCTTTCACCCGGTCCTCTCATGCCTATCCCCCCTTGAAATCTATGTTGTTTTTTCGAAATCGGTATTCTAGATACCAGATACTGAAGCTGGGCAAGCTCAACCTGTATCTGCGACTCGGCTGACCGGGCGCGCCGCGCAAAGATCTGCAGAATCAATTCTGTACGGTCAATTATTTTTATACCAAGCGCCAAATCCAAATTGTTAACCTGAATGGCTGAAAGATCGTTATCAAAAATCACAAGATTTGCCCTTCCCTCTCTACACGCCAGTTGAATATCTGCCAGCTTGCCCTCGCCCACAAAAAAACCCGGAGTCGGCTTTTCGCGGCACTGCGTTATGGCACCGACAACTACCGCTCCGGCCGTGTCGGCAAGACGTTCCAGTTCCAACAGTGAATCTTCTGCCTCTTCACGATCACGCCGGCCAAGAATGACCTGAACCAACAAAGCGCGCTCGTGCGTTTCTATCTTATGACCATGTTGTTTTTTCATTCCAAAAAGTATTTGTGATGATGCTTCCGTTTTTTTGTCGTTCTGAAAAATTCACAGCGAAGATCCTTGCTGGTCTTGATGTCAGGCAACTTCAACCACTCCCTGAAGCGGGCATACATTTCTTCATTCTCAAACGCTTTGCATCTTTCTCTGTTACGCCATTGCCCTCGGGGATAATGGTAAAGCCAGCAGTGGTCTCCGCAGTTAAGCAGGCATGAATGACATTTATGAACCGGTTTACGGCTGTATCGCATATATTTTGCACATGGCTATAATGGGGCGAGCGACGGGGTTCGAACCCGCGACAGCCAGAACCACAATCTGGTGCTCTTCCAACTGAGCTACGCCCGCCATCCGGGAAACGCCATAATATGTAACAATAACCAGCCTTATGGCAAACATAAAAACCTTTTTCCGTCAAGCTTGACTCGCCCCCCTATATAACTGTAATTTCCAATATGTTATTCATATGAAAAAGATTACCCAACAACTTAAAAGCAGTAAATTGCTCCTGTCGGACGGCGCATGGGGCACACTCATGCATGAAAAGGGCTTAAAACCCGGAGAATGCCCCGAATTATGGTGTATTGAAAAACGCCCCGCCATCCTCGATATCGCGCGAAATTATATCGCCGCCGGAGCAGATATGATAAAAACTAACAGCTTCGGCGCAAACCGCTTTAAACTGGCACATTACAAACTTTCCAGCCGTCTGGCGGAGCTGAATAAAGCCGCAGCATCAATTTCACGTGAAGCCGCAGGCGCAGAAAAACACGTTATGGCATCAGTCGGCCCAACGGGACAATTTCTTATCAGCGGCGATGTGTCTGAAGATGAAATATTCGACACATTCAGCGAACAGTTATGCGCCCTTGAAGAAGGCGGTGCAGATGCGTGCTGTATCGAAACCTTTTCAGCACTTGATGAAGCCGCTCTCGCTGTCAGCGCCGCGAAGAAAAACACCTGTCTGGAAATAATCTGCACGTTTACTTTCGAAAAAACTCATCAGAATAATTTTCGCACAATCATGGGGGTCTCACCTGCCCAAATGGCTATAACCATGACGGAAGCAGGCGCTGACATCATAGGTGCCAATTGCGGCAACGGTATCGACCAGATGATACCTATTGTAAAGGAGCTGCGCGCGGCCGCGCCACTCGTTCCAATTATTGTTCACGCCAATGCCGGCATTCCTACTAATGTTAACGGGAAAAGTGTGTTTCCAGAAACTCCGGATATAATGGCGGCAAAAATAAAAAATCTGGTTGACGCCGGAGCAGATATTATAGGAGGTTGTTGCGGAACAACGCCTGAACATATCCGGGCAATAGGGTTGGCATTGAAAAAATGCCTGTAAAAGATTTTTTACTGATTCTCATAATAAAAAACAAACAAAAGGGTATAAAGAACAATGAAAATATCTTCTTTCATTTCCGTGGGTGAAAATATTCATTGCACACGAATTTACAAAACAAATGGAAAATTAATTCAGAAAGGCAACGACGAATCATACTCCATACTGTACACATCAGGCGGCAAAGAACAATCATTGCGGATTCCCAAAACCTTCACAAACAGCGCCGACTGGCAGAATGGAAAAATCAAACATTGCGCCTGCGCGATATGGCAGGCTAACTACGGCGACCCGGCTGACAGGGCTTCTGCCGTTGATTATCTGCAGAATCATGCAAAAAGTCAGGAGGCAAACGGCGCTACTTATCTTGATATAAACGTGGATGAGTTTAGCACTGACATAGAAGAGCGTGTAAAATTAATGCAGTGGACGGTGAAAACTGTTCAGGAATCCGTCAAAATACCCATGAGCATTGATTCATCAAACCCGGCAATTCTGCGATCCGGCCTCAAAGCATGCGATCCAAAACGCGGGAAACCCATGCTGAATTCAATATCACTGGAACGTCTTTCCGCGTTGGAACTGGCAAAAGAATTCAATGCTGTTGTCATAGCATCTGCGGCGGGAGAAAACGACTTGCCGACAACTGTCGAGGGCAGAATGACCAACATTAACAAGATAGTCAAACTGCTGACGGATGCAGGATTGAAACTTTCGGATATTCATGTTGACCCGCTGGTATTTCCTATTTCAACGGATAGCACCAACGGCAACAGTTTTCTGGATACCGTTAAAGTCTTAAGATCGCAGTTCGGCGCAGATATTCATGTCGCCGCCGGGTTGAGCAATATATCGTTCGGGATGCCGAAGAGAAATCTGATAACGCAGGTATTCACATATCTGGCAGTTGAAGCCGGAGCTGACGGCGGTATTGTAGACCCCCAGCATGTCAACCTGAAGGTTCTAAACGGCATAAAGCCGGATTCTGAAAGTTTCAAGCTGACCAAAGCGCTCCTGACAGGAACGGATGAATTCGGCATGGAATTCATCACGGCAACGCGAGAAGGCATTATTTAACGCTAAAAACGGTTACCGCCAAGCTTATCAGAAACACTGAAAAAACGAACCCGGCCGAGCCCCACGCCCTGCAAGCGGATGTGTTTACAAAAAATCTGGCCGTCCATTTTCTGTAAAGATACGGACTCAACACCAAAACCATGCCTTTTATCACCATAAGATAAGCCATAACAATAATGACATAACGGAACCCGGAAACATGCCATTGCGCGGCTTCCAGCATTGGACTAGCCAAAAGAAGAAGCAGTCCCCCGCCCGCCCTGACAGCCAGCAACTCATCAACCATGTAAATGATCAAAAAGAATAGAACCGGCGCAACAAGATAAAGCCAAGTCTTCAGTCCTTCAAAACGTCCCAAAGGCACACTCAAAAGCAGATAGACAACCCAAGTTAAATCAATGCCGGTAAGAATAACCCCTGCCGTTTTGTTCCGCGGGTACTTCTTAATCAACTCCATTGCCTTTGCAGGAAACAGTGTGATCAAAAAAAACATGAATGACATCACACAACCAAGAATTAATGTTATCATTGCCAATTTGCCCATGCCGCCTCCTATTCAAAGCCGGAATCACAACTAATTCAGCACTTTTCCATAAAGTGTTTGAGCCATTACACGCTCTATAACCACATTTATCAGACTGCCGTTCTTTATATCGTCAGCACAATCAAAAACTACTATCTTATTTGACCGGGAACGTCCCGACAACCGCGTCTTATTTCTTTTGCTGACTCCTTCGACAAGAACCTCTAACGTTCTGCCTGTATATTTCACATTCAACGCATTGCTACGTCTATCCTGTTCTTCCAAAAGCAATTTATTCCTGCTCATTTTTTCATCAGCCGGAACATCATCCTTCCAGTCCGCAGCAGGTGTATCAGGACGGGGAGAGTACTTGAATATAAAAGCGTTGTCGAATCCGATTTCATCCATAAACAAGCGGGTCATTTCAAATTCTTCATGTGTTTCGGATGTGAATCCGACAATGATATCCGTTGTTATCCCCATGTCAGGCATGACTTTTCTCATTGCCTCTACAGCTTTCCTGTAATCATCCACTGTATATCCGCGGCGCATCAGTTTAAGAACGCGATCCGATCCGGACTGAAGCGGCAAATGGATATGCTCGCATACATTCGGCAGTTCAGCCATAGCCCTGACAAGTTCCTCTGTGCACCCTGACGGATGTCCCGACGTAAAGCGGATTCTTTTGATACCGTCAATGGCGTTAACAACCTCCAGTAATCGCGGAAGCGGCTCTTTAAAGCCCATAGGTGAAACATAATCTTCCGGCCAAACCTTGTTTTTCCTGCCGTAAGACATAACACTTTGACCCAGCAGGGTTACTTCCCTGCATCCGGTCTTTGCCAATGCTTTTACTTCACTGATAATTTCATCAGCCGGCCGGCTTCGTTCCGGGCCGCGCACAGCCGGAACAACGCAATAACTGCATCCCCGGTCGCATCCAAAAAGTATGTTAACAAAGGCGCACACATTTTTAGAATTATGTCCGCACAGCAGTGAATCATTACCACCGCCGGTTCCCGTCTCAATAACACGTTCACGCGAATTCAAAACAGAAGCCAGTATTTCCGGCAGTTTGGAAAGGTTTTGTGTTCCAACGGCAAAATCAAGGCCGGGAACCATTTCCAGCAAATGGTTCTGCAGTCTCTGCACCATACAGCCTATGGCGCCAACAATTACACGCCGGTTTTCCTTGTCGTACGTCAACAATCCCAGCTTTCCTAAAGCCTTGTCCTCAGCCTTCTTACGAACACTGCATGTATTGATGATAATAATATCGGCATCATCTTCATCAGCGGCCTGCTCGTAACCGGATGCCATCAGCAAAGCTCCGACAGCCTCGCTGTCACGTTCATTCATCTGACAGCCATATGTTTTAACATGAAATTTCATCATCGGTCTTATTTGATTTCGTCAGCCTTTTTCAATCCGATCTTTTCAAGAATATCGGACGAAAAATTTACCGGATACCAGCTTGAATCATCCACCGTGCCCCTCAATCGAAACTCAAACAGTTTGCTGATAGGATACGTGATAGCTCTTACAACTTTACCACCAACGGTATGGGCTTTCAGCAATTTAACCTGAGCGTTAAAATCCAAAGATTTACTGAAATAATAATCACCATTACCGCTCAGGCTTAAAATATCACCTTCTATCTGTATTTCATCAGAATGCACTTTGCCTTCATTAACAACAAAATCAGCTTTAGCGTCGGTCTGACGCAAAACAAAGTTAAGGCCAGGGATAATTTTTGTCATTATTCTCGAAAAACCTCCGAATACCGGCAACATGAATACACGCCCGTTTTTCACGTTCACCGATCCGAACCCCAATGCTGACAACGGATGACCGAAAAGACCTTCCACTTCCACATCTGCTGAAAACCTACCTTCATAATCCTGATTCTTCTCCCTGCTGAAATCTCTGGCTATCGCCGCAAAATTAGCCCCGTCAAGCCGGGCAATGACATAATAACTTACATTGGTCAATTCCCCGTAAGGCAATGTCAGCACAGCGGATCCGCTGAAGTCTCCTTTGTAAAGTTTTCCTCTTAAATCTGATATCCTATTGGTTAAACCATCCATATTCATGGTGAAATTGCAGGTATCGCTGACCAATGGCCCGGCGCCTATCCCCTCGCCCGACACGTCAGCTTCAAATTCGACATTATTGTAATCATAATAATCCACTTTCCCGCCCGCAATAACACTCACAGGACCTTCAAAACGCAGTTTATCTCCAGAAACATCCGCATAGATGCCTATCATTTTCAGGACTGCGGCAGGATTGATTGCGGAAACACCATCAAATTCAATCATATGCTGTTTAAAATCAAACGACATGTTTAAATGGCCACTCCCCTCATCACGATCAACCAGAAGATTATTTATCACAAGATTCGAGTTCGTTCCCTGTGAATCAAACAAAACATAAGCAGAGGCTCTGTCCAACTGAACGCTTCTATAAAAACATTTCTCCACAATTATCCGGCCTTTTACATCAAAGCGGTCTTCTTCGCCCATTTTCCATCCAAACTGGAAATCATAGGCAGGCAGGACTGAATCGAACTCAAACCATTTGATAACCTTCGTGAGAAACGGCATGGAGTTAAGCATCGGCAGCAGCAGATGAGGATCAAATGCCGCTGTCAGCCTTCCATTAATGACATTAGCGTCAGGCACATAGACTGCGGTTCCTTCTATATGACCATCTTTGTCTGCATATGCCATAATGCCGTTAACATTTTCAAAATATACAAAATTATTTTCCACCTGCAAATCGCAGTACACTTTCTTAACCTGCACCCCCAGCGCGACAAGATTATCAGCTTCCAGCCTTATTTTCTGAAACTGTTTCCATTTTACAACTCTTGTCTGGACAGGCATTGACCCAAGATTGTTTCTGAATATCCCATCGACAATTTTAATTTTTCTTATAAATGTTTTTCCGCCAAAGATCGCCATTGGATTTATCTGGATAATAATCTTGCCGGCGTCAAGAAACGCAGGGCCTATGACCCCTTTCTTGTACACATGAACATTCTCGGAACGGACCCCGTTCAGCAGATCCAGTTTTACGGCTTTGGCCTGTACTGCAATATCATCAAGGCTGCTTAGCGCAATAATTCTATTTGCGATATTTCCAGGAAACCCAACCACGGAAAGAAATATTACAACCGCCAAAAACAGCAGTGCGATAATGATAAGCGTACACTTGACAACCCTACGGATATTGCCGCGAAACATTACTTAACCTCTGCTGCGGATGATGAAACGATGAAATCTCTTGTCATTTGCTCGACCTGACTCTTGTCCAAAATAAAAACCACATCCTGCCCCTGTATCATGGCATACACACCATCTTCTTTTGTTGTTTTGCCTGATCCGAAAACTATGGATTTGCGTATACCGGCGTTCCCGCTCAATCCAATAGTCAGAACAGTCACATCATCACCTGCGCTAAGCCCGTAAGGCTTTAAATTTTCGGGATTATAAGCCGCTATGTTCAGAGCTCTCAAGTTTGCTATAAAAAACATATTATCATTAATGACATCTATATTCACCTTGTTGCTGGATGATGGATCCACACACCACATCCCGGCATCGTCCCTGAAAGCCGTTTGCTCATTACCTTTTTTCACCAGTATTATCTGTCTGATATTATCCCTTGAAATAGAGAGCATCGTACGGTCACGATAAAGCAGAGGATCCACTGCTTTTCCAATTAAATTCTTCAGCATGTCGGAAGACACTTCCATTATACAATTTCCGCCTTCAAGAGAAACAAAAACATCATTTGTGCCTTTGACCATATCGCCCACTTGCAACCTGTACTCAGTCAAGCCTTCCATCAAACCAGCGTCAGCGCTTTCAGTGTCAACAGTGTTGTTGCTGGAAACATCAGATGCTTTGGCCAAACGCACAATATAGGAAGGCGGAGCGAGGCCGTATTCACTGAAATTTGTAGCCGGCAAAAATGATTTTGCATTCAAGCGTATCAGCGTATCGATAAATTCACCAACTGCCTGCTGGTCGGCACTGCACTGAAACGGCTCCATAATTGTCCAGCCGGCTTGAGATTGTCTTTCAAGAGATATTTTCTTTTCCCCGCTTTCCAGAGACAGAAAAGCGACATCATCAGCGCTCCACGAAAACACTTTTTTGTCACGCAAATCGTCAACATTCACTGAAAATGTTTTCAGAATTTCCTTATCAACGGCGTATATGGATTTTCCGTCTTTCAGCTTCGCGTAAACATTTCCGCCTCCTTCAGCAGTCTCCTTGCCAAGAATCAGCTCTTCCCCTGCAATATTATCCTCGAACCATACTCTAACGCGCGCATCAGCCTCATCAACAGCCAGCTTGTACTGCTCACCCAGATTATCGTTTTCCGCTTGAGCCTGAATAGCCATCAAAGCGCCATCAGGTGAAGAAGTCTCAATTAAATCCCACACAAATTCCCGCACTTCCAAAGCATACAATTTCTGCAGCATGGACGTGACTTTTTCCCTGTCCGCACGTCCATGTATCGGCTGTCGAATATACCACTCACCGTTAGACCATTTCAGTTCAACAAAACCCATCTTGGAATGAATTTCGACACCGGTCGTCTTTGACGCATCACCGGGCAAAACCATTCTATCCCGCAAACTTTCAACATCAAGAGGAATGGCTTCAAACAACGCTCGCGAAGTGGCAATCACATCATTTTGAGACGCCAATTTTATGTAAATCATGTCGGAAAGCGGAACATCGCAACCTATCATAATGGTCATGGTTCGCCGCTTCAGTTTGTCATGCGCAACAATCCGCGCTCTCGGCTTTTCAATGCCGAAATTATCCATATTCAAATCTCTTTTGCGCAATTGCTCCGCGGTAATCACATCATAACGGGCCATCATCTCCAAAACCCATAAAACACGGCCTATTTGCGATTGATTCGCCCTGGCTTTGAACGGACGAGTTATCAACCATCCGTCACTCTCTTTGACACACTCAACGCTGTTCTTTCCGCCCCACTCCAGCACAAGTTTGTCTATGTTTTCCGATTTAACACCCAAAACCAGTGCTCCGCGTTTCTCAATCTCATCCGTAGTCCAATCATAACGGTTCAGCAGAACAATCAACGCACCCATCAGGCATACGACAAGAAAAAGACGAAATGTTGTTTCAAATTTCATTATAATAATCAGGTAATCAATATTACACAGCGCTTACCGGCGACGACGCACAAGCACAAAAACTCCCAATAAGGTTAGAACACCCGGTCCCGCCAACGCGATGACTGCAAGAACTATTCTCATTTGCCGCCCATTCATAGCCAGCCTTAATTCACCCGGCGGCCTGGGGGGAATCGCCATCAATGCTTCCCTTTCAACAAGCCAGTTTATTGAGCTCATAAACAGATACTCATTCCCGCCACCACCA
The DNA here is from genome assembly GCA_041306605.1 of Lentisphaerota bacterium. Classification (GTDB taxonomy): domain Bacteria; phylum Verrucomicrobiota; class Kiritimatiellia; order UBA8416; family JAQBFJ01; genus JBFZFB01. The sequence continues at coordinate 35,490 of JBFZFB010000061.1, forward strand.
TCAGCCAAACCTCCGTTTGAAATAAAATCAGAATCACCGATAACAACCATGCGCGTAGGTTTTATTTCAACATCAATCCCGATCACTGGCCCTTTCTCAACCGCAACTGCTATCGGCACAGGCCCGGCTGAATCAAACCCCGCGTCAAACACAGCGGTCCCGGTCAGATCCATTTCCTCCCAACCTTTACCGGAACATGACACCAGAGGCAACGCCCGGGGCTTGTCCACCGTAACAGACGTTACGCCAAGCGCACCAGTCAGCGGTGTGGTTGATCTGGGATTGTAAAACGTGGTCAAGACCCCTGCAAGATTACGCGTTACGGGATGATCCGAATATTCTGTTATAATAAGTTCCCGCCCAGTACGGGTGCATTGCGGATCAACAACCACACCTTCATTCAATTTAACATCCCATTTAACCAGCAAATCATCCAATCCCGTCCTGATACCGGCATCCAGAAGAAACAGTATCCGCCCGTTTCTGTCGAGATACCCTGAAAGCAATGCCAGTTCAGCCGCAGACAATTCCTTTTGCGGACCGGCAATAACCAGCGTGCAGCAATCTTCCGGCACACCTGTCTGTCCGGCGAGAACAAGAGTTTTAACAACAATTTTATCCCTTCCCATTGTCTGAGCTATGCCTGAATAGCCCGCGCTTTTACCATAATCATCAACACTATGCTCACCATGACCGGACAGAAAATAAACAACGGGCACAGCATTCTGAGTAACTTCCTGTATGGCAGAAGAAAAAGCCTGCTCACCCCTGAACAATGACCTCTTTTTAACCTGCTGAGACCGGTCCATGGATATTTTATAATCATTAATATCATCTTCCCCCAGATACTTACGCCGGCCACCAGCCTGAAAAACAACTATATTGGCATTATGCACATCATATTTTTCGGCAATTTCACGGGCGGCCGCGAAATCACGAACTGGATCCACCACAGTTACTTTAAAGTTTAACTTGTTCAGCCGCTTCGCTTCGTATTCATATTCCTGCAGAAGATATCTCACATCATCGTAGAGCTCATGCCCGCGCGGAAAAAACGCCACAACATCAACATCACTATTCAGACTGGCAAGCAATCCCCGGGTCTTGTCCGACAATCTGTAATACCCCCTCGATGTATTATCCCAGTGGAAATAATACCTGTAGGCAACATAATTCACCATGACCAGCACAACTGCCCCGAGAATAATGGCGCTCCAGACGTTAAAGCCTATTGCCGCACGCCGCCCCCTCTGACGCCACAAACTTTTTCTAGCTTCTTTTTTATCACTATTCATGAATCACATAACCCGCTGAAATCAGATTAACGCCACCTTCTCGACTCTAATGCCCTTACAGCAACGAACAACATGAAAATAGATCCCGAAACGTACAAAATAACCGGACGAGTATCAACCAGACCCCGCGAAAAATTTTCAATATGATTTAAACATGATGCATACTCCACCGTCTTTTCTGAAGTACCCGGCAGACTGGACAAGAGATATCCGAACAACAGCACTCCCCATATCGCGCAAAAACAACACAAAGCGGAAACAATCTGATTTTTAGTCATCAACGAAACAACAAGACCCACCGAAACGCAAAAAGCGGAAACAAGAAAAAGCATTACGCATCCACTCAGCAAAGCGCCCATGTCAAGGTCTGCAATATTAATACCCGGCACCAGCGCGGCCAGAAAGAAGATATTCGCAATCGCCGGAACCGCCATAATTATTACAAAAGAAAGAGCGCCGGCATATTTGCCCCATACTATTTCCGCCTCGGTAACAGGCGCCGTCATCAGGATCTCTATCGTTCCGGACCTTTTCTCCTCTGCAAAAAGACGCATCGTCACCACTGTTATCAAAACAGTCAGCCATATGGTAAGAGTGGCAAACAATATGGACGTCAAAGGCTCACACGACCCCTCATTGTTGAACACTTCAACCGTGAATGTTATCCCGCATACAAAAACAAACAGAACCATAGTGACATAAGCCACAGGCGATAAAAAACACGCGAACAACTCTCTTCTCCATATGGTCATGAAATTTTTCATCATTATT